>NZ_JAMAUV010000009.1:0-183913 GCF_023714155.1 Neobacillus sp. MER 74 | reverse complement strand
TCGCCCTTGTTAAAGGAACCTCAAACCATTGGTGTGTTTGTCAAGAGCGATTGCGGGTACCTCCACTACAAAAAAGAGAGAAGAAAAAAACTTCAGGTCACTTTTTCATAGAAGTTTTGACACTACCCATTCAAACGGGATATCACCTATATATGATTTATATTTTTTCTAGTGCATGTTCCTTAATAAGTTTTTCTATATGCAAAGATGATGGTGTTATGGACGAATGATGATGGCGGAAATGGACGATGAAAGTTGTCCTGATATGGACGAGATCAAAACAAAAGAGAAGCAATAATCATGCTTCCCTTCCTCATTAAAAATCCCTTTTTAAAACGAGCCATCCTTCAACTCTGGTAAATACGGTGGTATTGGTACATTTATGGTTGATGCCGGTATCTCAAGTATCTTTCCCATTTGAATATCGTAGGGCGAAATGAATGCGTTGGCTTTTTGTAGATTATCAACGGATATGCCATATTGATTAGCCAGCGATTGCAAAGTATCTTCTTCCGTAACGATATGCTGGGTCCGCAACTTTTCGATTTTACATGCTGATTGCTTAAATGTTGGCTGTTTGGATAATGGATCGGTAAAATCCGCTGTTAACTCATTTGCAGCTTCCCGTCTTTCCCAACTGCCAAAATGAAATGGAACAAATACTAGTCCTTTTTGTACCACATTTCCAATTCTTGCAGGAACCTCAATCCATCCACGTGGGGACGAGATACGAATAAGTTCTCCGGGAAGAAGCGAAAGTAACTCCGCATCTGCCTCATTGATTTCCACATATCCTTGGGGAGCAGCTACATGCAAAAGAGGTGAGCGTGCGGTCTTTGTCCTGGTATGCCAATGCCAAACAAGTCGTCCTGTTGTCAGCCACATTGGATACTCTTTTGTTGGCTGTTCAGCAGGTGGCAAATAGGTGATTGGATAAAGGATGGCCCGGCCATTTGGATTTTTCCTTTCATATTCTTGTTTTGTTAAAGGCCGTCCTGTAAATTGATGTTTCGTAAAACTTTGGGTATATTCTGTTTCTGTAGGAAATTTAAAATCAGTATATAGTCTGGTTGTACCTTCAGGATGCTCTTCATTTACAGGCCAGCGAAGGCCATTATACTTTTCTAACTTGTCGTAAGTTATTCCGGTCATATCACAAGGACGGCCACGAGAGACATTTTTCCACTCTTCAAAGCACTCTTCTGTTGTTGTGTAAGCAATTAACGGATTTCCATCACGATCCTTTAAGCCCATACGTTTTGCAAAATCTAACAAAATTTCAAAATCCGTTCTTACTCCTTCCGGAGGGTTTACGGCTTTTCTTAATAAATTAATCGTTCGATCTGTATTCTCCATCACTCCCTCTTTTTCTCCCCATAAAGCAGTTGGCAGAACAACATCGGCAACGGTCGCCGTCTCAGTTAAAAAAGGATCCTGAACTACAACGAATGTTTTTTCAAATGCTGCTTTGGCCCGCCGTCTATTCGGAAGAGAAACCATGGGATTGGTGCCGATATTCCAAAAGAAGCCGATTTGGCCCATTTCCATCATATCAATTTGTTCCTCAATCCCTTTTTCCGGCCCCACCGGAAGTTTCGCTTCATCCATATTCCATAGCCTTGCCATCTCTTGTATATGTGACGGGTTGGCCGAATTCCGCTGTGCTGGAAAAGTTCCCACTCCGCCTGCTGTCCGGTTAGCGGATGAGCTTGGTTGTCCTGCCATATGGAATGGTCCGCAGCCTGGCTTGCCAATTAACCCTCTAATCAAATGCAAATTATTGATGGCGACACAAGCTGTTGTCGCATCAGCGCTTTGATAGATTCCTTGCAGAGTGGTGGTGATAAGTGATGGAGTTTTCCCTAGCTGTGCTGCCACAAGCAGGAGTAAGTCGATAGGTACCCCCGTTACTTCAGACGTTTTCTCCGGGGTCCAATTTTTTACGGATTCCTCCATTTCTTGAAACCCAATTGTATGATTATCAATAAAGTTTTGATCAATCCAGCCATTTTTTAAAATCAGATAAAGGATTCCGTTTATAAGAGCCACATTTGTTCCAGGATAAAGCTGAAGATGGATGTCCGCGGCCTTTGCTGTCAGTGTTCTTCTAGGATCAACAGTGATAATGAACGGTTTTCCTGTTTTCTTCTTACGGTCCATTATCCGTTCAAAAAGCACTGTACCCGTTTCAGCTACATTGTGTCCAAACAACATGAGCGTTTCAGTTTCGTCTACATCATCAAAGGAAGTTGGACTGCCATCTGCACCAAATGATTGTAGTAAGCAAAATTCGGTGGTAGCTGTACAAAGCCGGGTATTGGCATCTAGCAAATGAGTTTGCAAGCCGGCCCTGCCAATCTTTGCGATTGTATAGTAATCCTCTAAGAGACCTTGTCCGGTTGAATAGATGGCTATGCTATTTGACCCTTTCTGTTTTAGAGAATCGGTCGCTTTTTTTACTATTAAATTCATCGCCTCATCCCATGTTGCAGGAACCAACTTTCCGGAAGAATCACGGATCAGGGGAGTTAACAGACGATCGGGGCTATTGTTGGCATACCACTGATTTTCCCCTTTGGGGCCAAGTCTGCCTCTGTTAATGGGATGGGCACTGTTTCCCTTGATTCCAACTATCTTCTCATCTTTCACAGCTATATAGCAGCCGCAGCCGATTGAGCATATATTACAAGTACTGTACACCCACTCATCGATATCTCCCTGGCTGTACACATTTATATCGGTTCTTTCAGTTTCCCAGGACATTGAAATTCCTCCTTGGATATTAGTTGTGAGATAAAGGATTTTGCTGTTAGCGAAGGGCAGATATGTAAAAAGAAGGAATGATATACTTCGTTTGCTCAGCCCCATAAATCCTTTCCAATTCGGCAGCTGCGTGTTCAAGGTTGGTCTTAATCTCCTGGAACAAAGGCTCCAAATTACTCACTGATTCCTGGTATGGAAGACTCATCCATTCAACCGCTCTTTTCCATGCTCGAAATGTAGGGTTGGCTATTTCATTATCATGATAAATAATAGTCAGAAATTCTGTTATGTTCTTTAGTTCGGCCCCATCATTTGCAAGCTCTTGCATTAGCTTTTTAATCATTTCCAGTTGCTCTCTCAAAATAGTTTGAAGTAAAATCGCAATCGGGTGATCAGAATTTTCTATTTCCTTTATTGCTTTTTCAGTTTGGTTTTGAAGATCTGAATATAACTTTTTTAGTTGTAACAATAAATTTCCTCTCTTTCATAATAATTAAAATGCTGCAGGCAGGTTCACATTCTTTACTAAATTTCCCAATCACTTGAGGAATATACTTTAGATGGAACCTTCCCTCTCTTTCTCAGAGGTAAATGGAGCAAGGTACCTCTTTTAGTCGGTATAGCCGTAAAAATTTGATGTATCCCTTTTAATGCATACGAAAAGCCCATAGATCATTTAAATCTAAGGGCTTTTTTGAACAACTATATTAATTAATATTGGATGACTCCGGCGGGTGGCAGATCGGAGGAATATCCATACAGAGTGAGAGTTTCCGATTATTGATTTTGGGCTGCTTCCAATCCATTCTTTACATTAATTAAACCACTACCGAAATCGTTATCCGTTCCAGGGATTCCTAAATCATAAGCAGAATTCTTAATAATGTCTATTACTTCTTTGTTAGTTAAATTAGGGTTTGCAGAAAGCATTAGACCTGCTAGTCCCGCTACATGTGGTGAAGCCATAGAGGTGCCTGAAAGGGACGCATACTGCTGGTTAAAATAGGTGCTCGGAATTTGGACTCCGGGAGCTGAAACATCGATATAATCTCCATAATTTGAGAATGGGGCACGTTGTCCTGTGTAACTTACGGCGGCGACACTTAGAACCTTAGGAAAAGCAGCTGGATAGCTCGGTTGCATAGTATTTTCATTTCCTGCTGCAGCAATCAAGACAACATTTTTATTGTATGCATAATCGATTGCCTCTTTTAAAAGTGAAGAATACTGATAATTGCCCAAACTCATATTAATGACGTCTGCTCCATGGTCCACTGCCCAAAAAATCCCTTTTGCTATATCAAAGGTCGTCCCATACCCTTCAGCATTCATTGCTTTTATAGGCATTATTTTGTTATACCAGGTGACACCAGCAAGGCCTTCTTGGTTGTTTGTTTCCGATGCAATGATTCCTGATACATGGGTGCCATGCCCGTTGTCATCATCAGGGAAATCATTATTCAACAGTACATTATAACCATTTGTTAATCGTCTTCTCAAATCAGGATGGTCCAGATCAACGCCAGTGTCTATAACAGCAATAATAATATGTTCATCCCCTTTTGTGATATCCCAGCCTGCTTCTGCTTGAATTGCCGATAAGTTCCATTGGTATTGTTCTCTATACAGCAAATCATTCGGAAGTTCAATTTGATTTTGCAGATAAAGATAATTGGGTTCAGCAAATTCAACAATAGCCTGTCTGTTAAAATATTCAATAAGTTCCTTGGTCGTAAGCTTATTAGAACGAAAAACAATCGTAGAATTTAGATTTTTAATGATTTTGCCATTTATTTCCCGTGCCATCGATTCTAATTCCTCTGTTGGTGGAAGAGTCTTGAATGTAACATTTACTTCTTTCTTAATATAATGACTCTCCGTTTTTTCATTGTGTTTAATTAGAAAAACGGAAGGATCATTTCTTAATTGATTCTTTATGGTTTGACCCATGGAAAGGCTGTTTATTTGAAGAACCTTTTTTTCGTTTTCAACATTTTGAACACGGGTTATAGAGGGATTCAATCTGTTTTTGACAGCAGCTGTTTTATTTCCTTGATTCTCTTCGTTTCTTGTATTTTTTCCTAAGAATAGTAACCCTATGGATAAAAAAATAAAAATGGAAACAGTAAACAATAAGGACTTTGGTATTTTTGTCATAAGACACCTCTAAATCATTTTATTATTAGCTTGTTTTACGGTTTGAATTTTAATGAAGGAAATACGTGGAAAATAAAAAAAGGCTTTCATTAAGAAAGGCAGTAAAAAAAATACATCAATCTTATCATCAAATGTCTTATGATCATCCTCGAATCTTGATACATAAAGAACACCGTTTGAGAACAAACGGTGTTTTAACTTATTCATCAATATTATCTGGGTCTTTTACATCTTTAGGATCTTCAACTGGTTCTTCTGTATCAGTGTTTATTTTGTTATCATCAATATTATCTAGATCTGCTGCGTCTTTAGGATCTTCAATTGGTTCTTCTGTATCAATGTTTACATTATTTTCATCAATATTATCTGGATCTACTGCGTCTTTAGGATCTTCAATTGGTTCTTCTGTCCCTGGACTTACATCCACTTCAGGTGGTGGTGGATTTTTATCCTCATCTCCATTATTACACCCCAATAACAGGAACATAGAAAGAAACACTGTTGGTACTAGTCTTAACCACTTAAGATTCATTTTTACCGCCCTTTCCATTTTGATTTTCTAAATTATTTTCTTCGTTTATTCTTTTATTATTCAGATAGTCTAAAAGGAAATTTGATGAAATACAGCAATAAAATTCTAAATAAAACGGTCTGTCACGGTAGGTATACCTAATAATCTTACTCCCCCGTTCGGTTTCGGGACTTCGACTCGACGGACCGGATTCGGTTGATAGGTTCCATTCATTAAAGAATCCGTAGTTAAGGCATCGTTTAGAAAACCTCTATCGTTCATTTGCGGCGTCAAATGCATTTTCTTCATCGGAAGTAGATTCCAGCACATATCCTCCCTTTGGTTTCACCATAGGCATTAAATACTACCCACCTATACGCAGCAGGTGGGGAGTATTTGTCGCTTAACTAAATATTAATTTATCCTATTCCAGATTCTGTCTAGATCCAAGGCAACATATACTTTATCACCATTAATTTCCTTATGAATGATAGGATTGGAAAAATACTGATTTATATTTCTATTAAATTGTTTATACCTTGCTCGTGGTTTTGGTCCTAAAATAGTTTCAAGATAGTCCTTATGCATACTCCGTCTACCTCATTTTTATTATTTATTGAAAAATACAAACTGCTTCAATACTCCATTTCAAAATAAAAAAGCATACCAGTCCATGCTTCTCAAAAGGAAAATTCCCCTCGAATTGTAAAATAATTGTGCTTTAATCAGTTTTTAAAGGTTCAACTGTCCAATTTACACTACCTCCATCCCTTGATTTGCCAAGAGTATTATTTCCTAAAATTTAATAAATATATAATTCAAATTTTAAAACCTTTGTATGAATAAATATCTCAATCCTCATACATTCTAAGAAAGGTTCCAAACAAAAAAACTATAGGAGGTGATATTCATGACAGTTATTAATGACGTTAAGACAGCTCTAGCGGGATTAAAAAGTGCACAGGCTAGCTTTGAAACTTTTGCTCTCAGTACAGATAATCAACAAGCAAAGCAACTTTACCAAGATGCCGCTAACCAAACTCAATCCGTTGTAGACAGTATTGAGCCACGTGTTCAAGAAATTGAACAAGAAGAACCTCAATACAAACAACAATAATAAATAAGGTTAAAAAAGGTTGGTTGAGTATTCGCCAGCCTTTTAATAATGGATAAAAATCAGAGGTGATTTCATGAAAGATAACATAACAAAATTGAAAATTTTTCTCTTGATTTTTACAGTTATTGGATTTGGATCGGGTTGTAATAGTACTCAAAATCAGTTGGTTGAGGATAATGATCATTTGAGTATTTCACAAGTACATACCAGCAAGCCAATCAACCAATCTGTCGCTAATCATACAAAAGAAAAGATTGTCATGAAGGAAGGAATTTCTGATGTAAAGGCAGTCAATATGGATAAAGACCTTTTAGTAGGGATAAGGGTTGACAATTTTGATCGTTTTCAATTAAAGAAAATTAAAAAGGAAGTACAATCTGACATAGAAAAAATGTATCCAAATCATCAAGTCACCGTTTCGACTGACCAAAAAATGTATTGGGAACTTGATAAACTAGAACAAAGATTAAAAAAAGATAACACGACGATGAAAAAATTAAAAAAGGATATTAATAAAATCAAAAGTCTAATGAAGGAACAAACGTAAAGAGGATAGGGGGTGTACCGATGTCAAATAATCAAAAGAAACAGTTATCACCTGTTCAACAGGAATATCAAGATATTCAAAAACAACGAGAAATAAAAAGGCCAGTAGTTAAAAATTGCTTCAAAGCATTTTTAATAGGGGGACTTATCTGTCTAATTGGTCAAGTTATTCAAAATTTATATATATATTATTTTGATTTTACAGACCAAACGGCTGGAAATCCAACAGTGGGAACGTTAATTTTTATTGCAATGCTTCTTACAGGTTTCGGAGTGTATGATCGAATTGCACAATTTGGAGGAGCTGGAACAGCAGTACCTGTTACAGGGTTTGGGAATGCCATTATATCAGCAGCCATTGAACATCGAACCGAAGGATATGTGTTAGGTGTTGGTGGCAATATGTTTAAATTAGCCGGTTCCGTGGAGTATAAAGGATTTTAAGGGAGGGTCTACTAATGCCTCTTTGGCTGAATGTTGTTTTTCGAGTTATTTTGTTTATGATTGTTCTGTTTTTTATCACAAAACTTCTAGGCAAAAAGCAACTATCCCAACTTTCCTTCTTCGAATATGTAACAGGTATTACAATAGGAGGAATTGCAGCAGTCGTGATCCTTGAAGTAAAACATAGTATCATTATAGGAGGATTAGCCATTCTAGTTATGGCAGCTATACCATATATAGGTGGTCTTATTGCTTTAAAAAGTAAAAAATTCCGTGATTTTATAGAAGGGAAACCAACTATCTTTATTAAAGATGGAAAAATTATGGAAGATAACTTAAAAAAGGAAAGATACACAACAGATGAATTACTAGAATTACTCCGAAAAAAGGATGTTTACCAGGTTTTTGATGTAGAATTCGCGATATTAGAAGCAACCGGTGATTTATCCGTCATGTTGAAAAAGGAAAATCAACCTTTAACAGCAAAGGATGTAAACGTATCGGTTGCATCAATCAAGGAGCCTCAAAACGTGATTATGGATGGCGAAATATTGGATGAACCACTTTCGACAATTGGACGAAATCGAGCTTGGTTACATATCGAATTGGAAAAGCTGGGGGTAACGATTGAAAATGTTTTTCTTGGACAGGTAAATTCTTATGGGGAGTTAACGGTTGATCTTTTTGATGATAAATTACAAGTGGCATCTCCTCAAGAAAGACCTTTAATTTTTTCGACCCTGAAAAAATGTCAAGCGGATTTAGAAATGTTTGCCCTTGGAACAGAAGTAAAGGAGGCTAAGGAAATGTTTACTAAAAATAGTAAAAAATTACAGGAAGCCATTGATAAAGTATTTCCAATTTTAAAAGGATAATACATTTAATTGAGGATAAATAAATAAAGCCCTTAGTTCCAATTTTGGACTAAGGGAGAACTTTCTTTACGATTTTAGTTAAATCAATTTTTATTTATATTGTGTTTAATGGAGCCGTGAAAATTTTAGGGAAATCGGCAATTGCAAAGCTTATCCCTCCAGGTAAACAAATGCTTTCTAGGATTGATTGTTTCTTCTATACTCATTGATTGGTTAGCGCCTTTAAGAAATCAATTTTCGCTCCCTAGATATGGGGTGTGTTCATATTCTACTTAGATTTCCTTTCCTGGTCCTAATAGCTGTTCTTGGTAGTGCTAAGAAATTTTTGTGAAATTCCTGTTTGGGTATTTCTAAATTACAAGCCATTTGGATAAGTTCAATTATCAAGTTCTTCTAATGTGTCATTTTTCCTGACCTAGTATTTCAATGTTAGAGGATAACTCACCTATCTTCCTCACATCAGATTCATCATCTTCTTTACAAGGTTGTGATTCTCTATATAACAGTTTATACTGATTATATAGATTTTGAGCTTTCTGATAGTGATCAAAGTCTTCTTTTAAATCTGCCACTAATTTTCCTTTTAATTCGTTGTATGATTCTTCCCATTCCTCTAAACTTTTTAGATCAAATTGTTTTGAAAACCTCGGTTTCATTCTTTCCCAATCGGAATAAGTATCATTGCACCAATCTAATAACTTTTCAAGATATTGTTTTTGTTCTTTTTCCATTAATATCCCTCACTTAGTTAAATTTATATTTATTATTCTTTCAACATATAAAGAAAGCATTTTAGGCAGTATCTCCGATTAAGACGAGACCAATCGTTTAGATCCACAAAGCTGACTTTTCCAGGAATAATACTCAAAACAAATGGACATCTCTATGTTTTCCTTCAAAAAACAACTCCCCATGATAATTTGATCTTCATGAAGACCTTTAGCCTATACTACGTAAAACTTTTGTCCTAGGTGTAGGTGTTTTCGTTAAAATTTATTTATTTGGGCTAAATTACCAAAAGTAACATTTGCGTGGAAACAACATACATGTAGGTAGAGCCACTCTTTTTATAACAAACAGGCAAGATATTAATTCTGATAATAAAAAAAAACCTTGAATCCAACAAGGGTTTCTCGTGATTTATTAGATAAACAATAACATGAATGGAGGCTTTTTTTCATATTATATTTTTGGGGTGATAAAATGCCAAGAGTAAATTATAGAAGTCATGAAGTAGACGAAATGGCAAGGATGATGAGAGCAGAGGCCGAAGGTGAAGGAAAACAAGGGATGTTATATGTTGGAAATGTTATAGTGAATCGTGCAGTAGCAGACTGTTTAGACTTCAAACAAGTAAGATCGATTCATGATGTAATATTTCAAGTTCAAGGAGGAAATTTTTCTTTTGAAGCAGTTCAAAAAGGAAATGTTTTTTATCAAAGATCAAGAACATCTGAAAGAAGATTAGCAACCCAAAATTTGAATTATTGGAGAGATTTCCCGGCGAAATATGCACTATGGTATTTTAATCCAACGGCGCCTGCGTGTCCTCCTACATGGTACGATCAACCTTTTGCTGGTCAATTTAAAGAACATTGTTTTTATGAACCAAAACCTGGAACATGTGATAGTGTTTATAGAGGTTAAGCTTGAACTTTGTGTAAGATTTTTACATATTTAGGATATTTACACAAGATTAAATAAAACTTTTAGTAATATTATTGACAAGTGACACTATTTGGTAATACTAAATACTGGTGGTAAGTAATACTGAATATCAGTAACAAAAATACCTGATTTACAGAGTACTAAAAAAATATAATTTTATATATAGAGAGCACAGTTGTCCTGTGTAACTATCAACGCCAGTGTCTATAACAGCAATAATAATATGTTCATCCCCTTTTGTGATATCCCAGCCTGCTTCTGCTTGATTGGCCGATAAGTTCCATTGGTATTGTTCTCAAATTTCTTATTATCATCCTCGAATTTTGATACATAAAGAACACCGTTTGAGAACAAACGGTGTTTCAGATTGTAGACAAAATGCATTCGAATGAGCTCATTCGAATGCCTTTTTTTGTTAATTTGCTCGTAAGAGCAAAATTTAGACCTATCCTAT
This sequence comes from Neobacillus sp. MER 74, assembly GCF_023714155.1. Taxonomy (NCBI): domain Bacteria; kingdom Bacillati; phylum Bacillota; class Bacilli; order Caryophanales; family Bacillaceae; genus Neobacillus; species Neobacillus sp. MER 74. The sequence goes on along the minus strand of NZ_JAMAUV010000009.1, from coordinate 173,378 downwards.
GCATATTTCTAGGCAATTTCTGGACTTTTCCATGTCCAGTTGGCCATCTTTTTCAAATTCATGGCAGCAAAAGTAAGCATCGCTTGCATGGACAATTTTTTTAGGCCTCTTAAGGTTGTCCAACGCATACCATGCTTTTCTTTAGCATCCGCAAAGACACGTTCAATCGTTTCTTTACGTCTTGCGTAAATGCTTTTATTCTCTTGTGTATGACGAAGATGGTCCGCTTCTTCTATGTAATGTTCCCACACATGCCGCTCAATCAATTTTTTATGTTCTTTACTTTGTGTGCATTCGGAAAGTAATGGGCAATTTTTACAATCAAGAGGATTAGAAAAGTATTGACGCTTTCCATTCTTCGTCGTCGTTGCATATTTCAGAATTTGTCCTTGCGGACAGATATAACAATCGTAGTATTCATCATAAACATACTCATGTTTTTTCATATAACCATCCTTTGTGCGTGGACGTGTATACGGTAATGCAGGAGTCATATCATTTTCAAAAACGAATTGAGCAATAGCAGGTGTTTTGTATCCAGCATCAGCAGCAACAGCTTCAGGTTTCCCTTGGTTTTGGATGACTTTCTCAAGTAGTGGCTCGAATATGACGCTATCATGGATATTCCCTGGTGTTACAATTGTGCCAAGGACAAAACCATTTCGATCTGAAGCTGCATGAAATGAGTATGCGAATTGTTTAGTTCGTTCGTCCTTTACGTAATAACCACTTTCTGGGTCAGTCGTACTTTCTTTAATTTCTTTTAATTCCTCTTTATCAAATTTATCGGGAGGAAATGGCTTTTTTCCGTGATCTTCGCGGTCTTTATTAATCTCGTCTTGTAAACGAGCTTCATAAGCTTTCGATTCTTTTCGGACAACTTTCTTCTCGAATTTACGCTTATTCGCACTTGCTTTAACATGTGTGGAATCAATAAATACGTGTTCGCTACTAATCAATTTCTTGTCAGAGGCTTCCTTCAAAATACGATAAAAAATCTGTTCAAATAAATCTGTATCCTTAAAGCGCCGCTCGTAGTTTTTACCGAATGTTGAAAAGTGTGGTACCTTGTCATTAAAGCCAAAGCCAAGAAACCAACGATATGCCATATTAGTTTCAATTTCCCCAATGATTTGACGCATGGAGCGAATACCGAAGGTATATTGGATGAAAGTCATCTTAATCAATACTACGGGGTCGATACTCGGGCGTCCCCGTTCAGATGAATACAAATCTTGAACGAGTGAGTAAATAAATGAAAAATCAATAGCAGCTTCAATCTTTCGAACCAAATGATTCGCAGGTACAAGCTGATCTAAAGCTATCATTTCTATTTGGTCACGATTCATCTGTGTATTTTTAGTTAACATTTCATCCACCTCATTTATATGTCTGTATCTTAATTATACAAAGGGCTGTTATATAGGTCATTAGTGATTTTATAACTTTGTTGATTGGAGTGGAAGGCGGCGAAGACTCCTGCGGGAGTACGGGACAGGGGAGACCCCGCAGGCGCTGAAAGCGCCGAGGAGGCTCCCCGAACCGCCCGCGGAAAGCGAAGCCGCCTGGAACGGAAATCAACAGACTAGTTTAATGAGCCAAACAAAAAAGACTGTCGATTTAAAACCCGAAATCCTTCGGATTTGTCGACAGTCTGAGACCTCAATTTTGAGGTCTATTTTTTAAAAAAGTTGGTTTATGCGATTCGCTGATTAAACTCAAAAATTCGCCAATTGAACCCGATAATTTGCTGGGAATAAAAAAAGAACATACCAAAGGCACATTCTTCGTCGAAAAAATTATTTTTTCATTAATTTTTGTATAGTAATTAAAACCTCATCCAAGACTTCCAAATCACCTTCCTGTAATCTTTCAACAACACAGCTCTTTAGATGTCCTTCAAGCAGGATTTTGGCAACACTATTTAAAGCGGACTGAGTGGCCGATATCTGGTTAATGACATCATCACAATATGTATCTTTTTCAATTAAGCCTTTAATCCCGCGAATTTGACCTTCAATACGGTTTAATCTTGTGACAAGATTATTTTTCACTTTATCGGAATGATGACTTTTACGATCACTTTCATCAAGTGAGCAGCAAGGATCATCAATAAGCTCATTTTCCTTTCCGACTTCATTTGACATTGCTCCGCCTCCTTTTTGAGATGATTATATCATACACCATTTATTTTCATTTCACATATGAATGATATATAAAAATATTTGACTGTAATCCATAGAAATATTTTTTAACTTTTCTGATTATTTATTCTAGCTTTATTTCCTTATCTTCATATATAATATTTTCATAACTATTTTGAAGGGTGTTGGTTAATTTGGCAAACAAAGCTGATGTGAAAAAAATCTCTGTTAACTCAACAATTTCATTAAAAGGAATTGTCAAAGCCATTTTCAACGATACCGTTCATGTGCAGATTGGCGGTAAAATTATCACGCTTCCAGCATCTGAATTGCTGATTGAAAAGCCTGTCCAATAGTTCATTTATCTTGTAAATCCAAGCAATAGCAGTAAATTAGTATTTTACTAAAGAAAAGCCCTTCACATCTTTTGTGAAGGGCTGTTAAAATAAGCAAAAATTATTTCCAATCATTTATGATCTATTCTTCATCGGAAACACGCAATTGCTCTAATACATCTGGTGGAAATACCATCCGGCATATAACTTTTGAAATCTCTCGATAGTCTGTACTTTTCCCACTAACGATTACGGTTCCGTGACTATTCTCCACTAAAACTAATATTGACCAAGCGACAGCTTCTAAATCCAAATCCTTCCACGTTAATCCATTTTCTTCGGCTTGCTTTAAACCGAACAAAATTTTTGAATAAATTTTCCTTCGTGCTTCACCTAAAAATTCAGCCAGACCAGGGTCTTTCAGCATCAATTCAGGCAGGACGCGCTGCAGACCTAACTCACTTAGTCGTTTATTATGAGCTTCTAATAATGATGCTAACAATGATTCCGGATCCCTTGAAACCCAGCTCGGTTCAGGTGGGAGAAGCTTGTCAATTTTATCTTCTAATACCGACATTAATAGCTGGCGTTTATCAGAGAAATACCGATAAAAGGTTCCGGTCGCCACCCCGGCATGGGCTGCGATTTCCTTAGCCGTCGTTTGCTCGTACCCACAAGAAATAAATAGATGCAATCCACTTTCAAGCAATGCATTCCTTTTTTGCTGAGCCCTCTCCTGCTTTGGGAGAAAAGGGAATTCACCAATTAATAGGTCATCATTGTCCGGCATTTTATCACCTCATTTATATCATACCACTTTTTTAAAATTTGAACCACAGTTCATGTTTTCGTTGACAGACCCTTCTCTCCATGCGATACTTGAACTACGGTTCATGTTAAATTGCTATTATTGTATAAACACCCCTTTACAAAATAGTTGGATCGTAACATGACCGATTTTTTATTAAATAATCCTCTATCTATGCAGGAATTCATTATATTTTTCCGAATAATTTAATGTAATAATAATTATGCTTCTAACATTTCGAAAGGCGTTGATATTGTGGCAAACCAATCTGAATCCAAAAAAATCTCTGTTAATTCAACCATCTCCTTAAAAGGAATTGTAAAAGCCATTTTCAACGATACGATTCATGTTCAAATTGGTGGTAAGGTTATTACATTGCCTGCCTCTGAATTCGCAATCGATAAAACTATAAAGTAATTTGTATAGTAAGGAAGCCCACCACGGTAGTGATGGGCTTTTCTCATTGAGTACTTAATTTCTGGTAACAAACACAGGACTCGATATGGTCATTCACCATTCCAGTCGCTTGCATAAATGCATAACAGATAGTCGAGCCAACAAACTTAAACCCGCGCTTCTTTAAATCCTTACTTAATTTATCACTTATTTCCGTGACTGCAGGAACATCTTTCATTTCTTTAAAGTGATTTTGAATTGGTTTACCACCAACAAAGGACCATATGTACTTACTAAATGAGCCAAATTCGTCGACGACCTTCAAAAACGCATGTGCATTGGTTATAACAGCTTTGATTTTGAGTTTATTTCTGACAATTCCTTCATTATTTATTAGTTCCTCGATTTTCTTTTCGTTATAGCGTATAATTTTTTCAGCTTCAAAGTTATCAAAGGCCTGTCGATAGTTCTCTCGCTTCTTTAAAATCGTATACCAGCTAAGACCTGCCTGAGCCCCTTCAAGATTTAAGTATTCAAATAAAAGTCGGTCATCATAGACCGGAACTCCCCATTCATGATCATGATAGTCAATATATAATGGATCCTGATTTACCCAACCACAGCGATTCATTATCAAGATTCCTCCCATACTCCCTTTGATTGTTTCTTTAGTATTACATATTTTTTCAAATAGAAAAACCTCCCTCAGCAAAAAGGAGGCTAAAACAAAGTTTTTATCCTATTTTTATAGTAAGATAAGAGTATATATAGTAAAGAAAGGACTCAGCTAAGAATGAATTATAAAATGATTGTTTTAGATCTCGATGATACGTTACTACAGGACGACCATACAATTTCCCCACGGACAAAGAAGGCGTTAATGGATGCCCAGGAAGTGGGAGTTAAGGTCGTATTAGCATCAGGGCGACCAACCTATGCCATGTATGATATTGCTGAAGAATTGAATTTAAAGAAGTACGGAAGTTTTATTCTTTCTTTTAATGGGGCAAAAATAACAAACTGTCTAACCGGTGAAGAGCTTTTTAGCAGCACTTTGTCCCCTGAAACCGTACATCACCTCTACGATTTAAGTCGTCGTGAGAATGTTTGGATACATACCTATGTCGGCGACACCATTGTAACCGAAGCCGGGAATCAATATACCGATATTGAGAGTGAAATTACTGGTTTAGAAATCTTTGAGGTTGACAGCTTAGTAGATTCTGTGAAAGAACCTGTGGTTAAGGTGTTAATGCTTGAAGATGAAATGAAGCTTGCCAAAGTGGAGAAAAAACTTCAACAGGAATTAGCTGGTCAACTAAGTGTAATGCGTTCAAAACCTTTCTTTTTGGAATTCACCGAAGCAGGTGTAACAAAAGGTACGAGTCTCAACCACTTGATTGGACAACTCGGAATTAAACGCGAAGAAGTTATTGCTATAGGAGACAGCTACAATGATTTAGCAATGATAGAGTTTGCAGGACTTGGTGTAGCCATGGGCAATGCACCAGCCGATATTAAGGAAAAAGCTAATTATGTGACCGACACCAATATGAACGATGGTGTGGCAAAGGTCGTTGAAAAGTTTGTGTTGAAATCAGTACAGCTAGTGTAAATTAAAATTCATACATCAAACGCATGTGGTTTATAACAAAACCACATGCGTTTTTTTGTAAACAATGCACCAATTGCCTCTGACCTAGCCCAATCATGTCCCCTCTTATGAATATTAAGCATAAAATATCACATTCAAAAACATAAAAGGCGGAGAGAGGTATGGGATTATTCATCAACAAAAATCATCATCCGGAGGTCTACAAAAATAAAGGACAGCTGCAAACAAAAAATCAGATGATTTCAAGACAGGATTTTCTGTCAGAACTCGTACAAGAACAGCAAAAAGCGAATACAGCACTTAATAAAGCGTTATCTGAAATAGGCTTACAAACACAGTTACAAGAAAAAACACAATTCACTCAATGGAACCATATTGAATCACAGCTGAATGATTTACGTAATCGTTTGGAACGAAGCGAGGCTGTGAATCATCAACTTGTCAAACAAATGAATGAACAATTGGAAATACAAAAAGAGGTTTCAGAAAAAATGACGAAACAAGAGAAGTTTCAAGGGGGAGTTTTACTGCGCCTGGACAACCAAGAAGCACTAATGGACAAAATCTCCCGGCAAATCAATCATATTCGTTCGATTTTGTTTGAACGAACAAATTATTTAGCCGCGAAAATAGACGATGGCTATAAAATTACCTCTTCCTATGTGTACAAATTAATGACAGGAACAGAGCAGCCATTAACATTTTTGTTGATGAATCAAAAGAAAGAAGAAAATCACACACAAACAGACTGAATCCACTTAACTTTACAATTAACCATGTTCCAAAATAAAACACCTCCAGTCGTCAAATCACATCGACATTGGAGGTGTTTATATTGATTTTTAATTAAGCCACACGCTCATTCGTGTTATTAGAGGTTGCAGATTTTGTTACGAAACTAACAGCAAATGTAACTACTAAATTGATAATTAATGCGATAACACCCACATTTAGATCCTTAACAAATTGCGGTAGTGCAGGGAAAAGAGTCCCAACAGTTGAAGCACTGATTGTAATGTAGGCAACCGTAAAGACCCCTACTGCGATACCTGCGAAAGCACCTGCTTTTGTAACTATATTGTTTTTCGCTAAGCTGAAAACCAATGCTGGGAACAATTGTGTAACAAGACTGTAACCCATTAATAACAAGGTTACTAAAGTGTCCCCGCCCTTAAATGTAAAGTATAAAGCGATAATTGCAACAACTGGTACTAAGTTCTTAGCTAATTTAGAAACTTGAAGGTCTGTCGCTTTTGGTACAAAGACCTTATAGACGTTTTTCGCTAATAGAGTAGATGCGGACATCATAATCATCGAACCTGGAACAATTGCTGTTAATAGACCAGCTGCACCAATTAACCCAACTACCCAAGGATCAAACGTCTGCATTGAAAGTTTTAATAAGGCAAGGTCACCGTCTGCCCCTTCTAACCCTTTCACCTGTAGGATGGCAGCAAAACCAACGAAGAAGACAAATAATAACACTAACTGATATAACGGCATGATAATCGCATTCTTACGGAAAACCTTTGAACTTTGTGCAGAATAAATGGAACCGAAAGTGTGCGGCCACATATAGAAACCAAGTGCCGTTAATAATACAGTTGATATGAACCAGGAAACACTTAAACCAGTTTCAGGCATAGCAAGGAATCCCGGTTTTGCAGCTTCAATTGCTTCAAACATTGGTTGGAAACCGCCATAGTAATGAATTGGCAGATAAATCCCTAAGAATAAAACAATCCCCAAAATCATGATATCCTTAATAACGGCTGTCCATGCAGAACCATGGATTCCTGAGATCATTACGTAAACCGTTACAGCAATAACACCAATCCAAATCGCTGCAGTGGATGAGATCGAACCACCTGAAGCTTCAGCAACGATAATCCCTAAACCTTTTAATTGAAGGACAAGATATGGAATAAGCGCTACTACGCCAACTAGCGAGACAAAAACACCAAGTAACGGGCTTTTGTATTTACTAACAAAAAAATCAGATTGAGACATTAAATTGTTATCTTTTGCATATTTCCAAATTGCAGGAAGCAACCAATAGGACATAATATAGGCTAAACAGCCGTATCCTAGAATATAATAAGTTGGGCCTCCTTTACCATAAGCCCAGCCGCTTCCGCCTAAGAAAGTAAACGTAGTGTAAATTTCCCCTGCCATTAATAAGAAGACAAAGATGGTGCCGAAGCCGCGGCCCCCAACAGACCATTGTTCAAGACTCATATCCTTCCCTTTTTGAGCTTGAACTCCGAGGAAGATGGATAACGCTAAAAATCCGAAAATGATAATTAATGCCGTATTCATTAGATCTCCTCCTCCTTATTTGCTGGGTCCATTTTAAACACAAGCGCCATAATTCCTGAAGTAATAACTACCCAAAGAACAATGTAAAAGAGAACAAAAGGCATTCCGAACACGTAGGGAGTGACCTTATTGACGAAAGGAACTCCGCCAAGTAATCCAATAAATGGTATGATTGCAAGAAGTTGATGTAATTTCATAGATAAACCCCCAATATTAGTTTATATTGATGCCTTCTTTCTATTTATATAGGCGGACCTTCGTGGAACCTTTTTTCTATATAAATTCCACGAAGGAACTAAATTGCGTATTTTTTAAGCTAAAAATTTAAAGGTCGCATGCAGGAACGTTTTTACTCCAATTTCTAGTGCGTCTTCATCGATTGTAAAACGTTCGTGGTGATGTGGATAAGTAATACCTTTCTCCTCATTACCTGCTCCAACATAAAAGTAACAGCCTGGAGCTTTTTCCATAAATGCAGAGAAATCTTCTCCACCCATATTTGGCCTCATCATATCAAGTGCCTCTTCACCAAATACTTCTCGTACGGTTTCTTCAATGACTGCAGTCACTTCGTTATCATTGATGACAGGGCGATAGCCAAACTCATATTTGAATTCGTAAGATGCTTCATGTGCTTCAGTAATACCCTTGACCACGCGTTCCATTTTAGCTGGAATCGATTCGCGAAGTGTTGAATCAAAGCTTCGTACAGTACCCCAAAGTTTTACAGAGCCAGGAATAACATTATGAGTTGTTCCTGCAAGAAATTGGGTTACTGAAATAACTAAACTATCTAGTGGATCCGTATTCCTTGAGACGATATGCTGAAGGTTGGTCACTACTTGCGCTGCGACAGCAATGGAATCAATTGTTTGATGTGGAAGTGCGGCATGCCCGCCTTTACCATTCACTGTAATCCAGAACGTATCGGGTGAAGCCATCATCGGACCGTACACAACTCCAACTTTGCCTTTTTCAATTGGTGACCATAAATGTGTCCCAATTACTAGGTCCACTCCGTCCATGACTCCTGCTTGAACCATTTCTTCCGCTCCACCTGGGAATAACTCTTCCGCATGCTGGAACAAGAAACGAACTTCACCTTTAATATGATCCTTTAATCCTGAAAGAATTTTTGCGGTACCAAGCAGCATCGCGGTATGACCGTCATGGCCGCATGCATGCATTACACCTGGAGTTTGGGAAGCAAATTCAAAAGTGTTCTCCTCTTGAATTGGCAGGGCGTCCATATCCGCACGAATTGCAAGTGTTTTACCTGGTTCAGCACCGATTAAGCGAGCCACCACACTTGTTTTAGTCGGGCGGGAAATCTCCAAGTTTCCAAACGATTGTAAAGTATCATAGATGAATTGCGAGGTTTTTTCCTCTTGGAATGATAATTCAGGATTTTGATGTAAATGCCTTCTCCAGGCAATGACTTGTTCTTTTGTTTCTTCTGCTAGTTGATTAAGATTGACTGTTGTAGTGATACTCATGCTCGACATCTCCTATTAGTTTGTTGTTATATTCACTTTTTGGACCGCTAGACTTAGAACTGTATGATATAGAATATTTGCTCCGTCTCTGCAGTCTTCTTTTGAACTCCATTCTGCTGGGTCATGACTAATTCCATTCTTGGAACGGATGAAGATCATCCCCATTGGACATAGGTCCATTAATTGCATCCCGTCATGACCTGCGCCGCTTGGAAGATAATTACTTTCTAAGCCTAATGTATCAAAGGCGTCTTTTGCTGCATTCTTTACGATATTAGAACATGGAGCCGGTGCAACCCGCTGTAGATCTTCAATCGTTAACTTAACACCTTGATTCCTACAAATTTGCTCGGCCTGTACTCTAATCTTTGCCTCTACCTCATCGCGAACGACTTCACTAATATCACGAAGATCTAAAGAGAATTCAACCCGACCTGGAATAATGTTGATTCCACCTGGCTGCACCTGAACTTGTCCAACAGTGCCAACGGTGGTTCCAGTCTTTGCCGCTTCTTCCTCAATCACGAGCATAATTCTTGCTGCAGTTGTCAATGCATCATGTCTGATCGACATCGGTGTGGCTCCTGCATGACCAACTTCCCCTTCTAAAATAAACTTAAGCCATAATGGACCAGCTAATCCTGAAACAATCCCGGCTGAGAGATTTTGTCCTTCAAGTACTTTCCCTTGTTCAATGTGAAGTTCGACATACGCCTTCACTTCTTCAGGCTTGCGGGCTGCTTTACCGATCGCTTCCGGCTCGAGACCATTTGCGACGAATGCATCAGCAATTGAGATCCCCTGTTTATCTTTATTAAGTAATTCTTCTTGTGTAAGTGTCCCAGCGATCCCCCTGCTGCCAATCATTCCAAAACTGAATCTTGCCCCTTCTTCATCGGTAAAAGCAATGACTTCAATTGGATGTTCTGTCTCAATCCCTTGCTCATTCATGACTTGAAGGGCTTCAACAGCCGATAGAACACCAAGCGGTCCATCAAAATTCCCGCCATTAAATACTGAATCGATATGTGAACCTGTTAATACCACTGGCGCGTCAGGGTTTACCCCTTCCTTCCTGCCTATTAGGTTTCCAACTTCATCCTCACGTACTTGCAAACCAGCTTCTCTCATAAATGCAGCTACAAGATCTTTAGCTGCTCGTTCTTCTGGAGTGAAAGACAAACGAGTGACACCATCAGATTCGGTTTTTCCAATTTCACTGAGAAGTTGCAAACGACCCCATAATCTCTCTTCGTTAATCACTGCTTCCATCCTTTCTGCCACATTCCTACTTGTTTAACGCTTTAATAGAATGGCGTGTATTATTAATGTATTTATAATTATAGAACTTATCAGAATATTTGTTATGTTATTTTTCACAAAATTCTTAACAAACAATTTGTGTAAAAACACAAATAAATAACAAATACCATCCTAACTCCTTATAATTCCTAACAAAAACCACACATTTTATTATAGAGTTTGTTACAATAAACAAAAGATATTAAATTTTTCATATTATTCTAAGATCATTAAATTGTGAGGTGCATGATGAAAGAAACACTTAGCCATCGTCAGTTGCAATCATTAATCCATGTTTCCAATGTGTTAAATTCATCACTAGATATTGATACGATTATTGATTCCATTATGGTTCAAACAGTGTCAGTTATCGATGCAGCGCACGGGGGGGTTCTATTCCTATATGACCCTGGTCAAGATCTGCTCATTCCAAAGTCAGACAGCAACTTTACATCTGAAATTACAAGGGTAAGATTGAAACCAGGTGAATCGATGACAGGCTTAGCTTTTTCCGCGCAAAAATGCTTAATATTTCACAACCGGACAGAAGTTGAAAAGGCAACTGCCACATTATCGGAGAGGAATCATGCACTCATGGATCAATCGATTCCCACGCTGCCTTATTCAACCATTTGTGCTCCAATCTTATCAAAAGGAGCATGTATTGGTGTGATTACGCTTGACTCCTTTGATTCGTCGCTTCACTTTATTCCAGAAGATATACACCTTCTAACAGCGATTGCCCATCAAGCAGCTGTAGCACTTGAGAAAGCAAACCTTTATAGTGAGCAAGAAAAAGCCGTAAGACAGTTGGAAGATTTAAATAATACGATTTCAAAACAAAACGAGATGTTATCCCGCTCCGTTGATATCCATAATCGATTAGCTGCACTTGTATTGCATGGCGAAGGTCTCGATTCAATAATCACCTATCTGCACGATACATCCGGGAACACGGTCTTATTATTTGATGACCTTGGTGAGTTGATCTCTTCCGCTTTTAAAAGCAAACTGACCGACGATGAATTATATGCCATTCGAGATTTAGCACAGGACTCGATTCGAACACCTGGTAACGTCCGTTCATTGCTTGAAACAAACATAGATAAGGAAAGGCATTGTATTACCATTCTTCCCATTGGAGCAAAGCCGACTCTTTTTGGTTCACTTATTATCGTTTCCCCTGAAAAGATGCGTGATGTAGAAATTGCTGCCTTAGAGCATGCTTGTACGGTCATCTCACTTGAATTAGTAAAGGAGCAAGCTATTTTTGAGGCACAGGAAACAATCAATGGAGAACTCATTGATGTTCTATTTTCCGGTAAAATGGATGGCAACATCCTTCAAAAAGTAAAACAGCTGGATTTCGACCCATTAGGGGATTATTTAGCTGTGATGATTCGACTTGATGAAATGGACAATACTCCTAAAAAGAACAGTATCATCCGCCATCTTGTCCAAATGGCCAACCGGGTATTTTTAAAAAATCCGTTAAAAGGAATGGCCGTACGGAATCACGATCAAATTGTTGTTTTGCTAACTTTTCAACAAAAAGCTCCCTCCGCCTATACACATCAGCGCGTGAAGGAACTTGTTTCAAAATTTCAGCAGGAAATCCAGATAAAAAATTGGGGAACAACGGTTTCTATCGGGATCGGCAGAATCCATTCCAGTTTATTAAAGGTTACGAAATCCATGCAGGAAGCAGCGAAATGCTTACAATTCCTACAAAGCTTTGGAGGAAGAAATCAGGTCATCAGTTATAAGGAACTTGGGGTTCAACGACTTCTCCTCCAAAATACTGAGGAGGAACTCATCGATTTTATTATCGAAGTGCTAGGACCGCTATTTGAATACGATCAATCTCGAAAAGGAGAACTCCTCCCTTCGTTATTCGCCTATCTTGAACACAATCAAAATGCGAAGGAAGCAGCAGAATCCATCCATGTTCATACTAACACTCTGATGTATCGCTTAAAACGGATTGAAGAGATTCTTTCTACTGATTTATCTGATAGTCAACAATTTTTAAATATTCATCTTGCCGTCAGTCTCTATCCTTTTTTAAAAGATAAGCTGACACAACAGGTGTAATATTGATATCAAATAACTAGGCGCCCCTATTTTTTTAGGGGCGCCTTTCACTACTCTTTAACTAATTTTTCTTTCTGAACTTTGCATAGGGTTCTCTAGTTTAGTCCAATCTATAGTATTTTCTAGGACAATCGCTAGCAAAATTCCTACGAGTAAGCCGCTAGATAGCAGTGGTTGAACCAACATTGGCAGCGAGGAAAACATTTCAGACGGAATATTCATGATGGCAATTCCCAGCAGCACTGGAGCCGCAATACGATAGATCGTTCGCTGGTTAAAAAGAATGCCATTCAGATTGGTAAGTGCACCGCTGAAAAGTTGTAAATAAGCGACAAATAAAACTGCATCGCCTACACTAATTGGTAATGATGAAAACAGGTTGCTTAATGCAGGGACCAAGCCAAGGACAATAAACAAAGCTCCACCAATGATGATAGGTGCCCGCTCAAATATAAGAGTAGACTGTAAAAATCCGAGCGAAGAAATATATGGCGCATATGGAACCATCCCAAACAGCCCCGAAACAATCGAATTTATCCCGGTTAGCACAAATGAGCGTCGGTATTGGTTATCTGTTGTTGAAGTCTTTAAGATGGGCTCAACCCCTCTTATCGACGCCATGGTATTCGTTGTATTAACTAAACCAGTGATCACCGTCATAATAATGAGACCCAAGCTAAAACTAGGTTTCCCCCAAGGAAATAAATGAAAAAATTCCGTAGACGTACTCACATTCTCAGTTGTTGTTGGGAAAAATAAAGCGTGAATCACCCACCCTGTTACAATCCCAATGAGGATGGAAAAGTTCCGAATCACACCAGGCCCCTTCAAATTAATCCAGACAACAAGGATGATTAACAGGATTGATAATCCTGCGGTTGGAATATCAATCTGTTCGCCATTACCTAAGCCAAGCATTCCTTTGGTAAAAATGACAATCAGTTGGCTAGCAAGGAGAAAAAGGACCGTACTCATCACAACGGGTGTGAATAAACGCTTTAATACTGTTCCCATCCCTAACACACCAAGGATCATAACTAGAACTCCTGAACCAATAATCCCGAGCGCAAGTCCACCCCCTAATTCTTCCAAACTAATGCCAGCGGAAGAAGCCGATGCACAAAGACTTAAGATGGCCCCCCACCACAAGCCTGATTGCCCCTCCATCAAGGGATACTTATGCCCAAACAATGCTTGCAAGATACAGGCTGTCCCTGTATAAATAAATGCTCTTTGCATCGAACTTGCTACTTCCCCTGCTGATAAATTAAAGGCATCTCCAATCGTTAACGGGATGACCACAGTATTTGCAAACATGAAAAATAACCATTGTAGACCGGCCATGAACATGGTGGTCGAGTACTTTCGGCTCAACTGCACATTCCTCCTTTTTATATTACTTCCTTAAACCACCGTAATAATAATTCCTAAAATAGTAATCACACATGCCGTTAGCTTCGCAGGAGTGATACGCTCCTTAAAATAATACCACGCCAAGAATACAGCAAATAATGGTGAAGTGAAAGCCAAGGAGACAACCAGTGTTCCATCAGCAAACTTTAAGGCTGTAAACAGGCAGACCCATTGGATGATGACGGTGAGTCCTCGTAAACTTAGATGTTTATGCAGGCTCGGAAACCATACTTTTGGACGATAAATCAGATAAGTAATCAAAGCAATCCCACAAGCCCGGTAAAAATAAAGTGTCACTGGATTAACCCAGCCATGAACAAGTAATTGCTGAGAAGGGACCATACTCACACCAAAAACAATCGCTGAAGCAATCCCTAATAAATTCCCTGGTTTCCGAAGCTCAAGAAATGGGGTCAGCGGGTTGCGGCCTTTTAAATTTAAGAAATAGACGCCCACCATAATAAACAAAACAGACACGAGCACAAATGGATGGAAACCATACAGAATAGAGTTTGGTATAAACGTGAACAATGGAGTTAAAGCCATGTAAACTGAAAGGACAGATACCTCGATTTTGTTCATTGCTTTAAAGAAAAGCAAATTTCCGAGCATATCCAGCAGGACAACCAAAATTAATAACGAAATCGAGATCGCGTTTGCTTTGAATAAATAAAGCCATGGCAATGTTAAACCAAGAAACACACCAATGTAGGCAAATGAAGTAACAATGAAACTATTATTATCCTTCATTTCTCCAACAATCTTCTTGGCATAAAGCGCATTTAGTGCATTAAAAAAAGAACTGATTAATGACAAAAACAGCATGCGAATTTTCCTTCCTCTTGTTGAATTTTAAGATAATTTCGGTTTTCTAAATATTTAATAGATTACAACAAAAGATTGTCGAAGGAAAGAAGGAATTTATTTGTCTAGTATGCTAACTGAAAAAACCGTCCATGGAAATCTCCATGAACGGTCTATTTTACTATTCACCTTTAGTAAAAATATCAGTTAAAACTGGTACAATTTGCTTTTTACGAGAAACAACACCTTTTAATGTAGCCGTGTTATCCGCTAGTGTTACATTATAGGCTTTTTCAACGGCAGTTGTTTTACTTCCTAACGCTAAACCAACTGAATCATTTGTTAAAATATCTGTTACCACGAACAAGAATAAGTCTAAGTTCTTTTCTTCGATAATGGTAGTGATCGCTGCTTCTAATTCCTCTTGGCGAGCAAGAACATCGGCAGTATCAACGACATTCACTTGAGCAATTTCTACTTTACTTGAACCCATTTCAAATCCTTTTGCGTCTAGACTTAAGAGTTCAGAAATGGATTTATCGCGAACATCTGCCCCAGCTTTGAGCATTTCAAGTCCATAAGTATCAGCGTCTACTCCAGCAATTTCAGCTAACTCGCGTGCTGCTGCCACATCCTCTGGCGTACAAGTTGGAG
Source organism: Neobacillus sp. MER 74 (assembly GCF_023714155.1). NCBI lineage: Bacteria > Bacillati > Bacillota > Bacilli > Caryophanales > Bacillaceae > Neobacillus > Neobacillus sp. MER 74. Next base: position 157,998 of record NZ_JAMAUV010000009.1, on the reverse strand, counting down.
ACTTAAATAATAAAGAGTCAGAAATAATCGCAGAAAGCATCAAACCTGCAATTGGTTTACTGATTTCTTTATTGTTTTCTTTATACATTTTATTTAAGATCGTTGCAGTACAGCCTACAGGCTCGCAGCGGTAATACAATGGATCGCTCGTTTCGAAGTTCGCAATACGGTGGTGGTCAATAACTTCTAGGACACGAACATCCGCGATATCATTGGCACTTTGCTGGCGCTCGTTGTGATCGACTAAAATAACTGAATTCACTTCACTAGCTACCGCTTCAACCAAACGTGGAACCTCTGCATTGAATTGGTTAAGCGCAAATTGTGTTTCCCCGTTAATTTGTCCTAAACGGACAGGTTCAACATCCATCCCTAATTGTTTTTTTAAGTCTGCATAGGCAATCGCAGAACAAATTGTATCGGTGTCAGGATTTTTGTGACCGAAAATAAGTACTTTTTCCATTTGTATTTCTCCTAGTCCTATTATTTTATGTAGGTCAAGCCCAATCGACCTGAGATTGGCCCTAACGAAAATTATATAATAATATGATTAAGGATTCAAAAAATTTTTATTGATTCATTTTTTTGACCATTTGGACTTGCTCTGTTGTTTTTACAAAGCCTAAATCCTGCAATATTAAAATGACAGGATTAGATAATGACGCATTTATGATCATGAAATTAATGGGATTCTTATTTTCTCTTGTGATCGTACTCAATATTGACTTAATCGATTCCTCTTTCAACTCAGCGAATATTTCAAGCTGATAGAGCACTACCTTCTCCAACTGCCCTTCTTGATTCCAAACCCTTTTGAATAAAGAGTAGCCTATTGGATTCTGATTTTCGTCATAATAAATCTGCGCTTCCCCTGACTTAACACTCTGCCACTGACACTGCCAAGGAAGATTTTCTTTGTAAAAATGGTAAGTTTGGAGCTGTTCGGGCTGAATCGATTCGTGTGAAATCGATGCGGCCTTCAAGTCTACTGTACCACTAAGATAAACAAGGGAATCAGTAATTTCATAGCCAAATCGTTGATACAATCGTATGGCCCTTTCATTTTCCTTTATGGCTTCAAGTGTGGCAACTTTGACTTCCTCTTCAGCATACACGTTTAAGGCTGCCTCCATTAACAACTTGGAAATACCCTTCCCCCGGTATTCAGTAGCAATTCCTGTTCCCCCATTCCAGGCTGTTTTTTGTCCGTCGATGACGCGAAAACCATTTAAAACAATCGCTACTGGTTTTTTTTCGTCAAAAGCTACCAATGAATGTTCTAACGATAAGCCTTCATTTACCAACCGGTTATAGAATAATTCAGGTGTCATTTCTAATTGCACAAAATAGCCTTCAAACCCTCGATTCCAAGCCGTTATTGTATCTTGGATGGTACATTCTGTTAATTTTTTAACTGTACAATTCATATGGTTCTCCCCCTCTAAAATGCAGATATACATTTTGGCTTTTCTGTGGTAAAAAATAAACTATTTACTGTGTTTAAATAAGTTGGATTTGACAGCTTTGCTTTTCCAAATTGATACAATTCTTTAAATGTAACCACACCCATTAATAGTGATGAAAAGTCTGAAACATCTAAGGAAATTTCTACATCATAATCACCATTCTCCAACACTCGAACCCATCCTTCGGTAAAATGAAGAATCAGTTCACCATCGTTCTGGGGCAGCATGGTGTCAGTAATCTCCACCTTAACTTTTGCAGTGATAGAATTGAAATTATGGTCCTTTAAATCTTTAAAAATTCCTCTGGTATCTATAATTCGATACATTAAACCCACGCCTGAAATATTACTTTCATGATAGACACTTGGTAAAAGATTATCGGATCCATTCCGTGGGTCATCAATCAAAAAGTGGACATTTTCTTCTTGTGTATTCCATACTATTCGATCGACTTGATCAGTTTGACTATGAAGGAATGTACTCATTTCTAAGAGCGCCTCTGGTGAATCGTAAATAAATTCTTTGATGACCAAGTCATTGAAGACGAAATTCGTTTGACTCCTTTTTTCAAATGAGAATAATAGATATCCTTTGATTTTCTTCCCATCATCGAACCCTATCATTCTATTTTCAAGATTACTAAACATCCCATCTAATTCAGCAGTTGTTTTCAAAAACAACCCATTGGTTCCCTTTGCTATTCTGGTATAACACTCATTCACTTTTTCTTTGTCCTCGGAACCTAAAAACCTAAGATGTAATTTACCGTGCCCCTTTGGAAAACTTTCGGGTCTGATACGATACTGATGCATTTTCGGCCCATACCCGAAGCCCATCTTCTTATAGAAATCTGGTCGGAACGGATAAAGCAGCACCATGTTTACTCCCTTTTCCAAAAAGATTTTCATAAAAAATTCGATTAGTTCTTTCGCACCTTTTTCCTTTTTATGTAAGAGATCAATGGCGACGAGACCGACCCCTCCAACCGGTATAATCTTCGAAAAAAGATTCATTCTATGAAAATGAAGCCTCATACCGCCTATTAATTTGTTATTTCGAAATAACCCATAATAATCAAGCGTGTCATCATTGGTTTGCCGTTCAATAAACCTTTTTAGGGTTTCTTCTTTCATTTCAGTTGACGGCTTCATAATCCCTGGATATGCGTTTGTAACGATTTCTATGTAATCTCTTAATTCCCTTAGATTCAATTTTCTTATTTCACTCACTAATTTCCCCACCTATATCTATGTCTTATATCCATAAAATAACAGGTCCTCCCAAAATAATCATTGAAAAACCATTATGATTTACAACACATCCATAATGGTTTTTACTGTTATCCTATTTTACTGTCAACGGAACCACCTTTTGTCCAATCGCTGCAATTAATTCTTTTGGCATAGGAAAGCTCAATGCGGCTGGATCCTTCATGACAGCTGGAATCGCAAGTTGTAGCGCCTCTTCGGTGATATTGAATTGCTTGAAATCTGCCGGTAATCCTACCTTATACTGAAGCAATTTAATTTTTCCAATCACTTTGGCTAATGCTGTTTGTGGAGTGTCCCCCTTTACGTCTACATTCAAGGCCTGGGCTAGTTCAGCAGCTTTAGGAAGATATAAATCAGGAACCAGCTCCATGACCACCGGTAAAAAGACGGCATTTGCGAGTCCATGCGGTATCCGGAACAAGGCCCCATAGGCGTGTGCCATATTATGGACAGGAATTGCGTTTAAGGCAAAACTAAAAGCGGTAATCCCCATCAAGCTTGCTTGTAATAAATCCATTCGGACATCAAGGTTCGAACCATCTGCAACGGCAATCGGCAGATTTTTTTCAATCAGGCGAATGGCGTGGAGAGCATAGGCGTCAGTTAGGCCCGTTGCTGTTGGCGATGCGAGGGCCTCAATGGCATGTGTTAAGGCATCAAATCCTGTAAATGCTGTAATCATTGGTGGAAGTCCGACGGTTAAATCCGGATCCAAGATCGCCATATCGGCATTAATAAATGGATTGATGATATTCGTCTTCATTTGGATATCTTCATTAAAAATAACGGCAATCGGTGAAACTTCTGATCCGGTACCCGCTGTTGTCGGGATAGCTATATGTGGAATTGGCATGTAGTTGGCTTTCGGAAAGGACTCATACAATAAGCCGCCTGGAATCGCCTCTTTTATATCTGTCAATCCTTTGTGGAGAGCGTATTTTACCCCTTTTACAGTATCAAGAACACTGCCCCCGCCAACGGCTAGTAGGGAATCGGCTCCGATTTCTCGTGCGTAGCGGACGGCTTCATTGATACATTGGCTTTCGGCATCCTGCTTAATATCTAAAAATTGCCCCACCAATTCAGGTCCAGAGCCAAGACCTGTCAGCGTAAAAATTTCGGCTACTTTTTCAACAATGCCTGCTGCCTCTAAGCCTCTGTCACTTAAGAGAAGTATGCGTTTAGCGCCCAGGCCTGCAAAAAGACTTGGGACCATCGCTCTTGAATTTGAACCGCTATATATTCCCGTACGTAACATAAACTGTGTTAAGGTTGTTTTCATATTCATCATCACCTCTTCATTAGTTTTGTCCAAACAGAATTCCATACCAATTACGTCGCTCTAACTCCGGTGACATCGATGTGTGTACATGCTTTACCTGGGTATAGGCATCGAGTGATTGCAGTCCCATTTCACGGCCAATTCCGCTTTGTTTGTACCCGCCAAACGGGGCATCACTACGGAGCATATGCCAATCATTTATCCAGACGACACCCGCTTGCAATTTTCTAGCGACTGCGTACGCTTTATTAACATCGCGTGTCCAGACTCCTGCGGCTAAACCATAAATGGTGTCATTCGCCATTCGAATCGCATCATCCAGGTCAGAATAGCGAATCACACAGAGGACTGGTCCGAAAATCTCTTCTTGGGCAATTATCATATCATTGGTGACATTCGTAAAAATCGTTGGTTCGATAAAATGACCTTGTTCACAGCCAGCTACCTTTATTTCCTTGCCTCCACAAAGAAGGGTAGCCCCTTCTTGTTTACCTGTTTCAATATAAGAAAGGATCATTTCCTTTTGCTTTTTTGAGATTACTGGACCAACATCGGTGGCAGCATCAAGTGGATTGCCGAGTTTTAATCTCCTAGTGAGGGAGACTAACCCTGCAACGACTTGGTCATAAAGCTTATCCGGGACAAAAAGCCGTGTCCCTGATTCACAAAGCTGTCCGGAATGGAGAAATACTCCAAACAGACTTCCAGGCAGAGCAATATTAAGATCGGCATCATCTAAAAGGATATTTGGTGATTTACCACCTAATTCCAATGTGGTTTTCTTAATTGTGCCAGCTGCAAGTCCCATAATACGTCTGCCAACCTCTGTCGAACCAGTAAAGGCCACTTTATCAACCTTTGGATGGTTAACTAAGGATTCACCGATTTCCGCACCCGGACCTGAAACCACATTGATTACACCTGAAGGGACCACGGCTGAAATAATTTCTGCTAGTTTTAGAGTCGATAGAGGTGTATAGCTGGCAGGCTTGATGACCATCGTATTCCCCATCGCTAGTGCGGGAGCAATCTTCCAGGTCGCTATCACCATCGGAAGGTTCCATGGAGTGATGGCCGTACATACTCCGATTGGCTCACGCCAAATAAAATTGTGGGCAGGTCCCGGGAATGGCGGAACAGGAAGTGTTTCTGAGAAGGAGTAGTCTACCGTAAAGTTGGCTAATGTTTGGAACAAGTCTACCATTTGCAGAACATCACTATTGCCAATTCGGCGTACCGTTCCGCCAGAACTTATTGCTTCCAGGTATGCCAGTTCTTCGGCATGTTCAGCAATTTTATAGGAAATAGCATAAAGTACTTTGGCACGGTCTTTTGGTTTCATGTTTCTCCAGTCACCTTGGTCAAACGCCGCGCGTGCTGCATTTACAGCGAGGTCTACATCTTCCTTCGTCCCTTTCGCTACCCTTGCAACTAGTTCACCATTTGCCGGGTTAAACACATCAAACGTTTCATGACTGCTTGCAGGTACCCATTTTCCGTTAATAAAGTGGGGAAATGTTTGGACATCTACCTTTACCGTCATCGTAATTCCTCCTATTCCGCCTTAAAGTACTCTCAACTAACTTCTGAAAATCTATAAATCTTCTTAAAGCAAACCTTGACTGCTAGCTGTTAATATGGTTCTTTTTTCCACCTAATTTCTCCTCTTTTTTTCCTTTACGGTTTGATGACAATTTCTATGTATTTAGCAAAATTTGTTTCTAGCAGCTCTATTCTATCGGCGAATTTTTCGACTCTATCAGCGAATTCTCTTGACTCTATCGGCGAATTCTCCGGTTATATCAGCGAATTGCTAAAAAATACTAGACTATCCCCGTTCACTGGGAAATTCCCTCAATTTAATGAGCGAATCAGCAGTATTATAGAGAATCCTCCACTTCAATGAATGAATCCTTTACATCGCATGTGCGCCCCCATCGACCACCAGGACATCACCTGTTACAAAATCGGATGCTGGTGCAGCTAGAAATAGGGCAACACCTTTAAGATCATTTTCAGAACCAAACTTTCTTAATGGTGTACCTTCAAGAATTGCCTCTCCCCCATGATCAAGCAATCCCTTAGACATTTTCGTCGGGAAAAATCCTGGGGCGATCGCATTTACATAAATACCACTTGGCCCCCATTTAACTGCCAAATCCTTCGTAAAAGTAATCACTGCCCCTTTGCTAGAGTTATAGCCAATGGCATTCATATATTTGGGATTACTGCCCTTTAAACCCGCTACTGATGCAATATTAATTATTTTTCCGGATTTTTGTTGAAGCATGACCTTACCAACCGCTTGAGACATTAAGAAAGTACCTGTAACATTAATATCCATTACCTTTTTCCATGCTTCGAGCGGCATTTCTTCGACCGGTGCACCCCAGGTTGCCCCACTATTGTTAACGAGAATATCAATTCGCCCAAATCGCTCCACTGTTTTGTCGACGACATTCTTAATATCCTCTGGTTTTGTGACATCACATTTTAAAGCCAAACTCTCTACACCCACTCTTTTTAACCCTTCACTAATTTCCACACATGCTTCCAATTTTCTTGAACAAACCACTACATTTGCGCCAGCTTCAGCAAAGCCTTCAGCGATCTGCTGCCCCAATCCTCTTCCTCCGCCAGTAACAATAGCTACTTTTCCTGTTAAATCAAATAACTCTTTCACATTCATCCATCGTTCCCCCTATTCCGTTTCATTAGATAACAATAAACCCAGCACCCAAAAGAGATCTCTTGGTGCTGGGTCAGAATTCATTCATGCTTCATATTGTTGATACAAAACTTTCCCTTTTAACACTTCATTCCCATGTTGATTCACAGCCTGCACCGTAAAGCTCAGGATTCTATCCTGCTTTTCTTTCAATGTTGCTTTTAATGTGATTACGTCATTTAAAAATACCATCCCTTTGAAGCGAATAGAGTAATCCTTCATAAAGCCTTCATCATAATACGCAGTAAAAAGCTTGGCAAGATTCCCCATCGTCCACATTCCGTGAGCAATGATTCCTGGTAATCCGGCCTTTTTTGCCTCATCATCAATGGTATGGATTGGGTTAAAGTCTCCAGATGCACCTGAATATTTAATAAGGTCCATCCTTGAAACAGGCTCCAGTTGAATTTCTTTAAGAGACTCTCCGACCTGTAACTGTGTGAGTGTACTCATTTAGCCAACACCTTCCTCACAGCTTCTGATATGACCACCGTAGAGGTTGAACGAAATATTAATCCACTTTCTGTATCCTCCCCAAAGCTTTCAAGAATCAGAAATCCCATTTCTCCGAAGTTCCCTTTTTTCTCAAAATAATTCTTCACTCTGGAATAGCAAATAATCTCCTCACCAACCCTTAGGGGACGTTCATAGTGAAAGGTTTGTTCACCATGGATTAAGCCTTCATTTGGCAGGTTTAATCCTGCAATGTCACCATAATCAAATGTCATTGGAAAGGTTGGCGGGGCAATATTGGATTGATATTTAGACTTTCTTCCCGTTTCCTCATCAAAATAAATTGGATAGAGGTCCCCAATAGCTTCTGCAAATCTCTTAACAGCTCCTCTTTCAACAACATTTTTAACCCTGCTCGATTGATTACCTATCAGTTCTTTAAACAATTCACCCTCACCTCATCTATTTAGCATTTTGGTCCGCCAGCAACATAAATCACTTGACCATTAACGAACGATGAATTTTCATCCGCAAAAAAGGCAACTGCATTGGCAATATCTGCTGGCTTTCCACTTCTGCCAACTGGGATACTTGCCACACTCGCTTGAATGAGCTGTTCAAATGGAATCCCGATTCTAGCAGCAGTTTCTTTGGTCATCTCTGTTTCAATAAATCCAGGGGCTACCGAGTTGGCAGTAATCCCGTATTTCCCTAACTCGATTGCGAGTGTTTTTGTAAAGCCCTGCAACCCCGCCTTGGCGGCAGCATAATTGGCCTGACCGCGATTTCCAAGTGCAGAAGTTGATGAAATATTGATTATACGGCCATATTTATTTTCGACCATATATTTTTGTGCAGCACGGGCTGCATTGAATGACCCTTTTAAGTGCACATCCATGACCATTTGCCAGTCTGAATCTGTCATTTTAAATAATAGATTGTCACGGATTACACCCGCATTATTAACTAAGATATCAATTGATCCGAAAGCTTCATAAACCTCTTTCATCACGGTTTCAACTTGCTCCGCATCCACGACATTTGCAACTTTCGAATACACGTCCACACCTTTTTCTTTCAATGCAATGGTTGTTTCACTTAACGCCTCTTCATTTAAATCAATTAATGCAACCTTAGCCCCTTCTTTGGCAAAAAGCTCAACGATTCCTTTTCCAATTCCACGGCTTCCACCCGTTACAAAAGCTACTTTTCCAGCAAATCTTCCTGTCATTTTTTTTTCTCCTCCGGTATCATTCTTATTCGAAAATTACCAGTTAATTCCATTAAACTATCGTATGCTTAACCATGCTAAAGCATACCTACCGGTTGGTATGTAACTCTATTTTATTCTGAACTTTCAGATATCACAAGTGTTTATTTACATTTAATAATTTCAGTTTCAATGACTATTTTCCTGTTTTTTTACAAATGATAAATATGATATTCAATAGAATATCTTCGTTTCAAATCCTTTAATGAGGTGATTTGATGAGCTATAAAGATCAATTAGATCCGCACTCTGAGCTTTTTCATTATGGTACAACGAGAGCGAAGCATACCAAAGCACAGGTTAATGGACAAACAAAAATGTCTCAAAACCAGATCATTCTAAGGAGTAATGCCAAAGCCCATCGCTGGTAAGGGTTTGGCCAAGAAACGAGTTATGGCAGTTTAGAAATAAATTGTCATAAAATGAAAAGGCCTTTTCTCGGAGAACAATTTCGAGAAAAGGTTTTTCTTTTTTCAATAATCATCGTACGTCGATATTGATAATGTTAGTTCCAAAAGATAATATAAAATCTATTAGACCATAAAAAACTGGAGTGGTAATTGACATGTTTGATGACTTTACGATTAGAGATGCAAATTTGAGTGATTTGGCAGCCATTATTGATATTTACAATACAACCATAGCAAGCAGGATGGTTACAGCCGATTTAGAACCAATTTCAGTGGAGAATCGGTTACAATGGTTTCATGAACATTCACCTGCTTTTCGCCCATTATGGGTTGTGGAAGACAAAGGTGTAATTTGCGCATGGGTAAGCTTCCAATCCTTTTACGGGCGCAAAGCTTATAATCCAACGGCGGAAATCAGTATTTATATTCATCCAGACTTTCGAGGGAGAAAACTAGGTAAATTTTTAATTCAAAAGGCAATAGATGCTTGTCCAGGCTTAAACATCAAATCACTGCTTGGCTTTATTTTTGGTCATAACGAACCTAGTATCAAGCTTTTTAAAGGATTTGGTTTTGAGAAATGGGCCCATCTTCCAAATATAGCTGAACTAGATGGCGTTGAGAGAGATTTACTTATTCTTGGGAAAAGAATCCAATAATTAAAGGGATTCTACAATTTCTACCATTGTATTATTCCAATATAATGGATTTTCTAGTACTATAGACTATGTACCATATTTATTGAACAGAACTGGAGATTTCCATGAATAAAAAAAGGCTGATCCTGTTTTACTTAATTACAAGTATTATTTGGATCTTTGGGTCCAATTATTTAATTGAAAAGTTTATACCCTCTTCAATAGTTTATGCATTTGAAAGGGCAAAAGAGATTTTATATATATTGGTGACCGGAGGATTTCTTTATTTTTTTATTAGTAAAAAAGAGGAATTATCTGCTTCCCAGGAGGATCAAAAACGGTTATCTACACTAATTAATTCAATGGTTGATTTTGTTAACTTTAAGGATGGACAAGGACGATGGATCGAAGCCAATGAATTTGGGTTACATTTGTTTCAACTTGAGAATGTGGATTATCGAGGGAAAAAGGACTCTGAATTAGCCAATTATACTGACTTTTATGGTGATGCACTCAGATATTGTGAAATTTCTGATGAAGAAGCATGGAATAATCGGTCCATTACTCGGATTGAAGAAGTCCTTCCTGTCCCAGACGGGTCAGTAAAAATCTTTGACACGATTAAAGTGCCTTTATTTAATAGTGATGGCAGTCGGCAAGGCTTGGTAATCATCGGTCGTGATATTACCGAGAAAAAGGAAATGGCGTTAAAATTGGCAGAAAGTCAGCAACAATATAAATCACTGTTTGAATACAGTCCAGATATTGTTTATATGATGGATTTGAGTGGAACTGTTACCAATTTAAATTCACAATATGATGTCATTACCGGTTTTAAACGAGAAGAAATGATTGGAAAAAATATAATAAATTTATTACCGAAAAGGTATATCAGATATCTGCCTGAATTTATATCCACGGTTGTTGAAGAAATTAAACCAGTCTTGTATGAGATCAACATTCCACATGCAAACGGGAATCGGATCATCTTACAATGTACCTCCCTCCCAATTATTATAAATGGGAAGATTGCTGGAATTATTGGCTATGGCAGTGATGTCACCAAATTAAGAGAAACTGAAGAACGTCTTAGAAGGACGGAAAAGTTATCGATTGTAGGTGAATTATCTGCAAGTGTTGCTCATGAAATTAGGAATCCACTGACATCTTTAAAAGGGTTTGTTCAGCTTTTACAAATAGAAGATAGTAAGCACGATTACTATTATCAAATTATGTTAGACGAATTAAACCGAATCAATCATATTGTTGGAGAACTTTTATTATTAGCCAAACCGCAAATATTAAAATATACCCAAGCAGTCCTTCAAAAGATATTGAAGGATGTCATTTCATTGTTGAGCACCGAAGCCAGTTTATACAATGTCCAAATCGAATCCTCCTTTCCAGAGAATGAAATTTTGATTGAGTGTGAACCCAACCAACTCAAACAATTATTTATCAATCTTATTAAGAATTCGATTGAAGCTTCACCAAAGGGTGGAACTGTTTCAATTCATTTAGAACAGTTAGAAGAAAATAAAGTAGTAATCAATATTAATGACACTGGCTGTGGAATTTCAAAAGAAAGATTAGAGAAAATTGGCGAACCATTTTATTCTTCAAAAGAAAAAGGAACAGGGCTCGGATTAACGGTAAGTTTCAAGATTGTTGAATCACACCAAGGCACGATACATTTCAACAGTCAAAAGTATCAAGGGACATCTGTCCAGATATCCCTGCCTGTTAAGCAAAATACTCACCGATTGGCCAATGAAAAAATATAATAAATAATTTAAGCCCGAGCTATCATGCCGGGCTTTTCTTTTTCTTCTTATTCCGGAAAAAGGCAATAATTAGTAGGGAAGACGGGATGATTATTTGAAATGGCCAATGCAAATAAAGTGGGACCAAAACCAACCCTTCCTTTATATGTTCTGCATAATTGGAAGCAATGGTAACTGATGCAAATAAAACGATTAGACCTAAAGGGAAGCCAATTTTGCGTTGATTAGGAATTCGAAAGATATCCGCTGCACCAGCTACTGCTGCATAAAAGTAAATTGCAATTTTGAAAAAACCGCCAATAATTAGATAGAGCATAAATAATACGTCTAAACGTTCAATAAAATCAGCAATTTGAATTCGGCCAACAGTGGTTAAAAGTGGGAAAGTAGATCGATAAAAAAGAGCCACTCCTAATACAGAAATATTTACGATTACTGTTATGGTAATATTTATCCCACTTAAGATCATCCCACTCAAACAAACAATCTTAGCCTTCTTTTTATCCCTTAAGAATGGAAGCAGCATCGTAAATACGACCATTTCTCCAAAGGGAAAGGTAATGGTTTGCGTTAGAAATGTTTTTATGACAGGTTTCATCCCGTTTTCTAAAATTGGTTTTAAATTTCCTAAATGGATCAAACCAGAAAATACAATTAAGAGCATTCCTAATATCGCTGTCACATAGACAACTCCAAAGAAAATTTCTCCAACCCTTGATATTACTTCAAATCCTTTATGGATAGCATAAATTATCGTAAGAATCATTAAGGAATTAATGACAAATAAAGGCGTACTGTTATAAATGGTCGAAGATAATAACTCTCCAAAATCCCGTAAAACTCTTGATGCACAATATAAAAAATAAACAACATATAATACTCCAATTAACCGGCCAAACCATTTCCCAATTATTTTTTGAAGATAACTAGTTAAGGGCAGGTCAGGATAGTACACAAATAATCGATAATAAACATAAAAGACCATTAATCCACCGATTAAACCCATCAATACAGCAATCCATGCATCCTGTTTGGCACCTGCTGCAATCCCCACCAGAATTGCACTGCCCATTTCAAACAATACAACTAGGACAAATAATTGGGTTGTACTAATTTTTGCTTTTTCCATGTACGTAAGTTCCCCCCCTTAAAAAGGGTTAAATATTGATTCCGCCAGCTAATCCGAACAAGATAGCGATCCAGGCGTCCTGTTTCACATCAGATCCAGGACCAAGTAGAAGTGCGCTGCCCATTTCGAAACAATACAATGAGCACGAACAATTGGAATCCACTTATTTTTGCCTTTTCCATTTAAAAGTGCCCCCCACACATTCATCTCTTTCATTATTTATTGATATCTGACCAAAATGGATTCGTTCGAACCCCTTCACGCCGGACGTAAGAATCCACCTTAACATTCACCTCAAGGTTTGCAAAATAATTGTTCCAATCTCCTTTTAGCTTTTTCCATAGGTTCGGGTTGGCTTTATGAACCACATCACCAAACCCGAAGATGTCGCACTTTAGCCGCTTTGCCTCCTTCACAGTTGACTGTACTTCCTTCTTAATCGATTTCTCTGTTAACTTTTCAATTTTCCCGATTGTTTTTGGATCCATCAAGTCAATAGCTGTATTTGCTTCACTTAACCAGCCCTCATTCTCAATCTTTATATTGATAACGGGTTTTCCATTTTTAAATGCCGTTGAAACCTTGGTTTTTGACCGAATAGGAGCCACACTAAGGGCATTTTTCTTCCCATTCCATTTAAGCGTAATATCGGTACTTTTTGCTTTATTTAAAATCCATATGACCCCACGAGACTTTTTATTTTCAATCCAATCTATCAATGCTCCATCTTTCATAACTGCCAGCCCATCTGCCGCGAGAAAAGCGTCGGTTGTCGTTTTTTGCAAGTTGATTGCCTTGTTGGCTTCTTCTTTCATACCAATTAGTTTATACCCATTTATAATTGGTTCTTTCCCGTTTCCGACGATTCCGTCAATCAAATCATCAATACTTATACTCATATTCTCGCCTTTCATTGCCTCTGTAAATTTTAACTCTTTAGTAATTTTGGTTACTGGAAGTTTATCAAGAATAGTCAGAGTAGTGACGATTTCCTCTGCGCTAGCATCTCTTGAAATAACGATCTCTGTTGTAGTTCTAAACTCTGGGTCCCTTGCGAAGGCGTCTAATAAATTAAGCATCAATGTTCTATCTTTAGCTACTTCTTCACTGACAACCACTAAATTGGTGTGCGCATAATATAAACGGCGAGAGACCTTTTTCGTTGCATTTCTCGCTGCTTCTGTAATCGTCCTCCCCTTGCTTTTATAAACGGCAATCGGCAGACCTTGACCTCCTCCAGTTTGTCCTGCTGAAACATTCGCAGGATTAACAAGCTGAAAGGAGACATGGTACAAATTATCGTCTCCCCGATCAATACCCAGTGCCATCACAAAGGCCAAGTCTGTGAGTTCTTTCTGATTCCAACATGCACTGAGGATTGGTATAAACATTATTAATACCAACATCACAAGCAAGAATTTTTTCATTATTCTTCACCATTTTTAGATTGATTTTCCGATTGCTTTGGAGGTTCAGGCTTTTGGTTTTCCCCGGTTCTTTTCATGTTCCCTTTACTAATAAACATAGGCCTATTTTTCATAGCCCAGACAGGAAAACGAACAAATGCATCTTGTTGATTATGAAGGTTAAAAGGTGCCAGCGGCATCATGTACGGAATTCCAAATGAACGAAGTGAACATAAATGGATCGTCATGAACATTAGCCCTAACATGATTCCATAAAATCCTAATACTGTCGCTAATCCCATTAAAACAAAGCGAACTAATCTTGCTGCAATCGCCATAGCAAAAACGGGAGTGGAAAAATTTGCGATGGCGGTAATCGAAACCACAATAACCATTACTGGCGAAACGAACCCAGCCTGTACTGCGGCCTGCCCAATAACCAGGGCCCCTACTATCGAAACGGCTTGGCCAACAGCCCTTGGAAGTCTTAAACCCGCTTCCCTTAATATTTCAAACGTTACTTCCATAATTAATGCCTCAACAAAGGCTGGAAATGGAACACTTTCACGTTGGGCCGCAATAGCGATTGCCATGGTTGTCGGAATCATTTCTTGATGAAAGGTAGTCGCGGCAATATAAACGGATGGTCCAATTACGGCAATAAGGAAGGCTAGAATTCTTAATATTCGTATACCAGTTGAAATGTCAAATCGTGAATAATAATCATCTGGTGCTTGGAAAAATTGAATAAAGATAGCTGGAACTGTCACAACAAATGGGGTGCCATCACAAATGATCGCAATTCTTCCCTCCAATAAATGAGATGTTACGACATCGGGTCGTTCTGAATGGTACGTTGTTGGGAATGTTGTCCAAGTTTGATCCTCAATTAATTGCTCTACATAACCAGAACCGAGGATTGAATCGATATTGATTCGTTGAAGCCTTTCTTTAACTTCTCCAACAATTTTGTCATTGGCAATTCCATCAATATATAAGATGGCGATATCCGTTTGGGAAACAGTACCTATTTTCATGGAATCTACCCTTAAGTTAGGACTCTTTATACGACGGCGGATCAAAGCTGTATTCGTCCTGAGTGTCTCCGTAAACGAATCTTTTGGACCTCGAATCGACAATTGGGTTGAGGGCTCTGAAATGGCCCGTTTTTCCCATCCTTTGGTTTCACCGCTAATTGCTTTGTTACAACCTTGTAAAAAGATGACGGTATTTCCAGAAAATAATGAATCAAATACTTGATTCCAATCTTCAATAGTCTTCACATTGCCCAGTGCCATGGCTTCATCCATCATGAATTGAAAAATATCGATTGGTCCTCCGGGTACTTCTATTTCTATCACTGATTCTAGAATATAGTCGGCAATGGCTTGATCACTAGCCAATCCATCAATAAAAACAAGGCCGCCTTTATGGGAACCAATCTTAAACTCGCGAATGTTCACATCGCTGCTATTGCCAGTTTCCTCTTTTATACGAGCGATATTTTCTTGATAATCTCTAAAAATAGGCAAATCCTCTGGTTTTTGCGGATCTTGTTTTTGCTTATAATTATCGTCCTGTCTCTTTTTTTGTTTAGTTTTGAGCATTTTAGACAAAATCGACACAATACCCGCCTCACTTACGATTATTTATATCTTTTTACCCATTATTGGATAGATTGCCCAAAGGTTACCACTTTATCCCATTGAAAACGGTTAAAACAAGCATGATAAACATTTTTAAACTGGAATAAGGAACAGCAAAGAATTAAACAATAAAGATATATGACCCCAAAAGGTGTGATGAGGTTGAAAATATTTTTTGTATCAGGCTTATTGGCGACTTTTAGTATAATCCTAATTGTTTCACTAGATCTTTTAATGGGTATAAGTTTTTCAGGAATTATTTGGAAGGCGGTAAACCCTTTTAAAGTAATGGAACCCGCTGAATATGTAATAATTTTTTTATTTCTATTGTTTTTCATCATCGATACCTTTGGCGGTTATTTAAATAAGAAAAAGAAAAAACAAAATCCCACGAATTAAAATGAATAAGAGCCTCCCTTATAATGGAAGGCCCTTATCTGTCTTCGTTTTTGGTAATTCTTTTTCTCTTTTGCGGAACAACCTTTTAATTAATACAACCGTACCTAGTACTAGTCTACTTAACCATCTCCTTTTACCTTTTATATTTGGCCCATACACATACCGATTCCAAAAATAATAGGTAAATTCCTCAACTATCAGCAATAGGACAAACAATAGTGATGAAATAATGATCCAAAACCACATTGTAAGAACTCCTTTTCAAATAGATAATAAATCTTATTCGAAAAAACCTAATAGAAAAGCTATCACAAATTTTCGTATAATTTACTTTGTAAATATCTGTATATTCTTATTTTAGCAAAAACTCACTAAATTGTGGACTTTTAGGTAAATTTTGTTGTATTTTTATTTTGAGTAACGAAATTTTTCAGGAGGGAATTAATAAAATGGAATATCGTCGATTAGGAAACACTGGCTTAAAGGTAAGTGAAATAAGCTTAGGAAGCTGGCTTACATACGGAGGCTATGTAGAGGAACAAAATGCAGCCGCTTCAATTGATAAAGCCTACGAATTAGGGATCAACTTTTTTGATACGGCCAATGTTTATATGCGTGGGGAAGCTGAAATCGTAGTAGGAAAGGCCCTAAAAAAATATGTACGTGATTCTTTTGTATTGGCTACTAAAGTATTCTGGCCAATGGGTGATGGTCCGAATGATAAAGGATTATCTCGTAAGCATGTAATTGAACAATGCCATGCTAGTCTTAAACGTCTTAACACTGATTATGTAGACGTATATTATTGCCATCGTTATGACCCTCATACACCGCTCGACGAAACTTTACGTGCACTTGATGATTTAGTCCGTCAAGGAAAAGTCTTATATGTTGGAGTAAGTGAGTGGACGGCTGAACAAATTACCGAAGCTGTTCATCTTGCCGACAAAAAGCTGCTTGACCGTATAGTAGTAAATCAGCCGCAATACAGCATGCTGCAACGTTATATTGAAAAAGAAGTCCTGCCTGTAAGTGAAAAGCATGGAATTGGGCAGGTTGTCTGGTCTCCGCTCGCCCAGGGTGTCCTTACTGGCAAGTATAAAAAAGGCCAACAAGCTCCAACCGGGAGCAGGGCTTCACAGGAAAAATACAGCAATCTTTTTGGCTTATTAACGGATGAGAACCTTGATAAAGTAGAACTTTTAAAAGAGGTAGCCCAAGACAATGAACTTTCCCTCGCTAATCTTGCCCTTGCTTGGATCTTGCGGCAAGAGAATGTAGCCAGTGCACTTGTCGGTGCAAGCCGTCCTGAGCAATTGGAGGAAAATGTTAAAGCGTCGGGTGTTAAGCTTAACGATGAAACTCTGGCAAGAATTGAAGATATCCTTAGATAGATAAAGATGATGCCTCCGGTTTTCTTTCCAGAGGCATTTTTTACTCAAATTGTTTTCTCAAGGTTTGGAGTTTTTTCGTTAATTCTGTAAAATTTATTTCCTGCTAAGAAGAAAACCACACTCCCCAGGGTTGTGATCGTGAGAACCCAAAACATGATTTGGCCTTGAAACTGACTAAGTAGAAAGCCGCCAATAATTGGCCCTAAAAAATTTCCAATCTTCCGAAATTGTGCTGCCCCGAAATAAGTTCCACGCAAATGTTCGGGTGCCAATTGATCAATCATCATGCTGTTGGAAGGGAAAATTAAAATTTCACCTATGGTTAGGAACACAATGGCTAGGATGGCAGATATCCAGCCGTTCACAAAACTAAAGACAACTAATCCGGTTGCCATAAATACAGCACCGACAACCATTACCTGCATTAACCGGAACTTCTCAGCAATATGACTAATGGGCATTTGCAGGAAAACAACCATTACCGCATTTATTGTAATCAGTGTTGAAAAAATGACAATGCCATTTTCGACTGTACCTTCAAGTATTTGCGGCAAGTTGGAATCAATTTGTACATAGCCCATATTGACCAAAATAATACCAATGATTAGATACCTTAATGCTTTATCCGTTCTAATAATTTTAAATGCATCACCGAAAGAGACACCCTTTTTGTTTTGTCCAGGCTGAGTTAGGACTAGTCTCTTCATCAGGTACACTAGCACCATTGCATACATTAAATAAGTGGTTCCAGTTATTGCAAAGGATAGCTTTGCGGATGTACTGGCTAAGTATGCTCCAACTAACGGACCTACCGATGCTCCAATATTCATGGCTGTATATCGTAATGAATATACCTTCATCCGCTTTTCTTTATCGGTTAAATCCGCCATAAGGGCTTGAGCGGTTGGCTCAAAAAATGAGTTGGACAGTCCGTTTAATGCGTTTAAAAGGATAAACCAGCCCTCACTATTTGCAACCGTAAATCCATAATAAACAAGGGCGACCGTAAATAATGAGATGAGCATGACAGGTTTACGTCCAAACCGATCTGATAAATGACCGCCAATAAAACCACCAACTGTTGCCATTAATGGACTCATCCCTACGGTTAAGCCGATGACGATTGGCGACAGATCCATATGCCTGGATAAGTAGATAGATAGGAAAGGAAGAGTCATAAAAGAAGCGCCTCGTGATAAAACGGTTCCTATTAATAACACCCAGACGATTGGATGAAATTGCCTGATATAGTTTTTTACTTTTACCATATATATGTACTGCCTCTCAGAATTTTTTTTAGTCAATATCTAGTAAATCAATTTGTATGACTAATGTAAAGAATTTTCTCACTGTTCTAAGAACAAAAAAGCCAGTCCCGATTATGGAACTGACTATATTACACTAGTTTGGATCCTTGTATGTTAACGCTCGTTCACTATCCTTATATCCCTTTGTGGTTGGATCCTGTACTATTCCTAACAACGACAACACAACAAAGACGGCATTAACAAAAGTTAACACACTATTCTGTATCGAATCAGTCAGCTGAAAATCAATGATTCCAAAGGAATTTAAACACTCTAGCAGCATCTGAGCCACAATCATAATTTGGGATACAAATGCGATTACCCAGTTCTTGTTTCTTAATCGGACTTTCCAGTTAATCATCTTCCCCATCCTCTCCCTTTATAGTTAACAATCTTTCTATTAACATATGCTTGGATGAGGAAATGGTTGTCCGCAAGTATCAAAGGTTTTAATCTTTATTCATTACATTACACTTCTCTTCTCATAGCTTTTAAGACATCAACCTTTGTTGCGCGCTGTGCTGGGCGTAATCCTGAAATGATAGTTACAGCGTAACAAATTACCACACAGATAATCGGTAAAACAAGCGGAATATCACTAAAAATTAGGTCTAATTCTGTTTCTTGGCCAAACGCCTGTTTGATAATTAATGGAATGGCAAAATTTACCGTATAGCTAATTCCATACGAAACGATCGTCCCAATAAGAGCACCGATTAGCCCAATATAACTGCTTTCAAGCAGAAAGATTCGTTTAATGGTTTTCGGGTTGGCACCGATTGCTTTCATGATGCCAATATCAGGGGCCCGCTCAGTCACCGCCATCGTCATCGTATTGTAAATACCAATGGAAGCAATGAGAATAGCAATTGTACCAATAAATATAAGGCCAGCCTTTGCAATCATAAACACCATATTGACCTCTTTTAATTCATTGACAACAGAATATGTTGCATAATTCTTTTCTTTTAATTGGTCAGAGATACTTTGGACTGCTTCCATGTTTTTTGCATAAATCTTTACTTCATCATACATATTTTTATTGTTTACAAGATCTTCCGGTATCTCTTTTGTATTAATATCCAACATGTATCCTTTGGGTGTCCCCGTAAACCTCTCAATTTCAGTTAACATCTCATCAGAAATAAAGACACTACTATCCTGTGCCCATTCTTTTGTTGGCTTTTTAGAGATACCCACTATTTTTAATGGGATCTTTTTTTCTATTTGTTTTCCCTCTTTAAACTGTTGGACAGTTAATACAATGTCCTTTCCAAGTAACTCTCCTTTATAGAGATACTCACCTTTAATCTGTCCTTTTTCATTATACAAATCTTCGCCCGCATCCTTGTCAGCAAGATTAGTTAAGAAATTATAGCCAATGACCACTTCATTTTTCCCTTTTGGCAAATGCCCTTCCGATAATTCAAAACCAGCTTTTAATTCAGCTGGAAAATTCGCCACAAAGGTTGGTGCCGATTCTTGATATTTTCCAATTGAAAAAACACCCTCCTGCTGTAACATTTTCCTTCTTGTCACCGCTTTTACATCGTTTATCTTTTCAAACAATTGGACATCTTTATCATTTAATGCGCGATAAACCCCTTCATCTTTTGTTTCCTTACCATGAACATCAATTTGGGTTATGACCCTTCGTTCGGTGATTTCCTTTACCACCGATTTCTGTAATCCAAACCCTACTGAAGCGAGTACAATTAAGAAGGCACAACCCATCGCTGTGGCAAGAATCGTCATAAATACTCTTGTTCTATTTTTCTTCATATTCTGGCGGACGAAGCGAAATTGATCTCTTAGTTTCATACCAGCACCTCCTCAACCATGCGGCCATCTATTAACTCAATCTTGCGTTTCCCGATCTCAGCCACTTTGTCATCATGAGTGATAATCAAAAAGGTGATTCCCAAATCTCTGTTTAATTCTTTAATGAATTTCAATAACTCTTCCTCTGTTTCACTATCAAGGCTGCCTGTTGGTTCATCGGCAAGAATAATCGGGGGATTGACAATTAAGGCACGAGCGATACTTACCCGCTGCTGCTGCCCGCCTGACAGCTCTCCAGGATAATGATCCTGGTAATCTAGCAATCCCACTTTTTGCAGCATACTTTCGGTTTGCACTTTTCTTTCCTTTTCATTTACACCTTTTAAAATCAACGGCAATTCTACGTTTTGAAAAGCGGTCATGCTCGGTATCAATTGAAAGCTTTGAAAAATAAATCCTAGATGATTAATTCGGAAATCCGCGAATCTTGATTCATTTAATTCCGAAACCTTTTCCCCGCTAATCCAAATTTCACCCTCTTTCGGATGAATAAAACCACTAATCAAGTTAAGGAGCGTCGATTTTCCAGAACCGCTTCTCCCGACAATAGTGACGATTTCACCCTTTTCTACACTAAAAGAAATATCTCTCAGTACTGGAATAACCGTTTGCTGTCCTTTCTTTCCAATTACAAAGTCATGACTTAAATTATTAATTGTAATCATAATTTCCTCCTGTTTCCCAATCGCTTCACCCTAATAGACGAAGCCTACTCACTTAACCCCTACAAAGTTAATAAAATTTTTTATAACTGGTTGGATTCACTTAAGTTTTTTTGGTTACATATGGGAATATTACTTGCTATATGGGCTTTTACTAGTCTTTTTGATTGATAATATTTATAATGAATGAAAATTACATTTTGAAAGTAAGGAGATCACATGGAGAAATTGCATCCATATTGGGAAAAGATTGTTCGTTTCTGGAAGAACAAACATTTAACACAAATATCATTATTACTAATCCTAGTCGTTGTTTTATCAACCATTCTTTACTTCGGTTGGATTGCGATGAGAGCAAATGTAGAATCACTAAAGCAAGGGCTCAGTCAACCGACCGTTATCTATGATAAAAAAGGGAAAATAGCAAGTAATGTTGCCACTAATCGGACCAAGGGTGTAAATATCGAGGAGCTCCCAAAGTATATCCCAAATGCGGTTGTGGCAATCGAAGATGAACGATTCTATGAGCATGGCGGCTTTGATATTAAGGGTATTGCTCGCGCCTTTTTCAGTAACTTGTTTGCGGGCAGGATCACGGGCGGCGGAAGTACGTTAACCCAGCAGTTAACAAAGAATGCCCTCCTATCTCCTGAACGAACCTATAAGCGAAAAGCAGAGGAATTATTTTTAGCCGTAAAAATTGAAAAAGTTTATACAAAAAACGAGATTTTACAGATGTACCTTAATCAGGTTTATTTCGGGAGCGGATCCTGGGGTATCAGTAACGCTTCAAAAAAATATTTTGATAAAAATATTAAAGACGTTTCTGTCAGTGAGGCCGCAATGCTAGCCGGATTGCTGCATTCACCGAATTACCTAGATCCATATAACAACTACGATTTAGCTATGATAAGAAGAAATACTGTATTAAGTAAAATGAAAGAACAAGGGATGATAACTAGTTCACAATATAACAAAGCGAAAAAAGAAAAAATCCGTCTTAAGGATGGCGGCGGAAGCAATGTGGAAAGAAAATATCCATATTATGTGGATGCAGTCCTGAATGAGGCAATCAATAAATATGGTTTAACCCAAGAAGAAATCCTAACTAGAGGCTATCGAATTTACACAGCGATGGATCAAAATCTTCAGACTGATCTTGAAAAAGTGTATAGTGAAGACTATTTGTTCCCGCGCAGTAGAGGGGGAAAACTTGTTCAAAGTGGCTCTGTTCTAATGGACCCTGCAACAGGCGGAGTGAGTGCCCTAGTTGGAGGACGTGGTGAGCATATATTCCGAGGCTTTAATAGGGCAACACAATTACGAGCACAGCCTGGCTCATCAATCAAACCACTGGCAGTATATACACCTGCCCTTGAAGAAGGCTACAAGTACTCATCCGAGCTCGTCGACAAACCCATCAAGTTCGGAAATTATAAACCAGAGAATTTTTCAAAAACCTACGAAGGAAAGGTTGAAATGTACAAGGCGCTTGAAAAGTCACTGAATATCCCTGCAGTTTGGCTGTTAAATGAGATTGGTTTAAATAAGGGAATCGATTCATTGAAAAAGTTCGGTATCCCTGTCGAAAAAGCAGATAAGAACCTCGCCATTGCACTGGGCGGAATGAGTACAGGGGTCTCCCCCTTACAAATGGCTAACGCCTTTTCAACTTTCCCAAATGGCGGAAAACGAGAAGACAGTCATTTAATTACTAAGATAGTTGGTCCAACTGGAAATGTGATTGCGGAGCATGAAGCAAAAACCACAAAAGTAACATCAAAAGAAGTCACAGATGAAATGACAGCGATGCTCTTAAATGTAGTAGAAACAGGAACTGCAAGGCGAGCTCGTATCCCTGATGTCCAAATAGCCGGAAAGACAGGGTCAACCCAGCTGCCTTTTAATAATATTAATGGAACGAAGGACCAATGGATGGTGGGATATACGCCAAATCTGGTTGGCGCCATCTGGATAGGGTTTGACCAAACCGATCGGGAACATTACTTGCCAAGTCCTAGCTCGGCTAATGTGGTGCCTATCTTTAAGGAGATTATGAAGAAATCCGTTCAACATCTTCCTAAAGAGCGTTTTGATGTTGTTTCAATCAATGACCAACTCGCAGGAAAAAGCACTTCAATGGAGAGTATCAATGAACAGGCAAAGAAAATAAGCAAAGAATTAAATGAAAATGCTCAAAAAATCGGGCAAAAGATCAAAGAAAATGCTCCAGGTTGGAAAGAAAAATTGGATCAAGTATTATATAAGGTTGGCAAGGGAGTTAATTCTCTCATTGAAAGAATTCAGCAGTAATAGAAAATAGCACCCCTGACGGTGCTATTTTCTTATTTCTATGGTATATAACAATTCCCCTGTGATTTTTCGGATAATTTCTTCTTGATCGGGTTGAAAACACACAATGAAACAGGTGGATGGGCCAGCTGATTTAATGATATCAACAGTAGTAACCACCCGTTCTTGTGTTATCATTTCATTTGGGTACATTTGATTGAGTTCATACAGGATCCCTTTAGAACCTACCGGCCACAGCATTGCTCCCTTAATCAAACTCACCTCATGAAAAATAGCTAGCGGTGCAACCTGGTCGTTTAGTTCGATCACTTCGTTGCCAACTAGCGGCAAACCAATAACAGCTATTTTCAAGTGTTTAGTGAAAGCAAGATCAGTTATTTTAGCAGACGACTTCTTTCCCAAGACCATTAACCCTATCGCAGATTGCAGAAGTTGAAAGTTACTTTCTGAACTTCCAGTTATCCTTACATCTGATAACTTTAGTTCAGACAGTCCCTTTTCTATTCCACTAACTAACTGATCCCATGGTTCATTACCGCAAAAATTATGGAGCAGCACTGAAACAGGTTCTCCTCCTGCTGCAATACATTCCATTACGGCAACTCTGAATGCGTAATAAGCGACCGTATCATAGGAGACATGAACATGGTCCTGCGCCTTCATTCCAATGGCTCCGCTATTATCACATGCAATAATAAGGGAGTCCCCCTCACTAAAAGGAATGGTTACGATATCCCTCATTGTTTAACATCCTGATTGTGCAATCTATGAGATACAAGTGAATTGAGACGGGGAATTGCAACCATTGCGATGACCGTATTAATGACGGAACCAATGAGCAAGGAAGGAATAATCCCCAAATAAAATCCTACATTCATTAAATAAATAAATGGTAACGGAGCAACCAAGGAATTTCCAATGATGAAAACAACACATGCTAAAAATTTATTATTTTTATACATGACCCCAAAAACCCAAACCAACAGGGCCATTTCGCCAGCAATTAAAAAGTGCAAGGGACCTAATGGGAACCCACCAATTAATGCCGATATTAGATGCCCAAATGCCCCCACTATTGCACCTGCCCCTGCCCCAAACAAAACTGATGCCAAAAGTGCAGGGAATGCATCCAGTGCGACGCTCCCGACTATCGCTGGAATCTTAATCATAGCTCCGACCACAGACAATGCCGTTAACATGGCCAGACCGCTAACCCATTTTCCTTTCATTTACTTTTCCTCCTTCCGCTTTCCATCTCTAAACACATTGGCACTGCGAACATATTCCACATCACTGACCTTTAATCGGAAGTTGATTACTCTTGCCAGCGCAAAGAAATAATCTGATAGACGGTTTAGATACATCAACGCAACTTCAGATGTTTTCAGATCAGCTTTTACTAACTTAACAACTAATCGTTCTGCACGTCTAGTCACTGTCCTAGCGATATGAATGGTTGCTGATGGTTTGGTTCCTCCTGGTAAAATAAATCGCTCTAACTCAGGCGCTTCTTCAATGAACTCATCGATTTTCTTTTCAAGGTAATCAATAGATTCTTGGTGAAGTTTTAATTCTCGCTTTGCCGTCACATTTGCAAGGTCCCCGCCACAATCAAATAATTCATGTTGAATTTTTTCAAGATCGGCCAGCACGTCCTTAAATAAATGGGGGTCTAGCTCTTGAATAGCCTGACCGACAAAGCAATTCACTTCGTCCACTGTACCGTATGCTTCAACGCGGGTATCATCTTTATCTACTCTTCCACCGATGATGCTCGTTTTTCCTTTATCACCTGTTCTTGTGTAAATTCTCATCTTCTCCATTCCCCTTTACTTTATTGTTTGGTTTAATCCATACCATATGACGTCAACTTTTTCTGCTTTGGAGGCGATATCTTGATAAGCCCAACCAGTTACATCCCGCCATCGTCTATTTTCTGCCTCCATTGGAACAATTCCTTTGGAAATATCAGTTCCAATCACAATTAACTTACGCGGCTCGGCTGTATTTTCCCAAGTGTCCCATTCCTCCAAACAATTTGCCCAGAATTCCCGACACTTATCGGCATCGAATCTCGCAGTTAAATCTTTTAGCCAAATTTCTACCCCTTCAAGTATGATAACTCTTTGGTCGAAATCAATTAGATTTTTCGGGATAGAGTGGCCATCATAGGCTGAAACCCAATGTTTATTCTCATAACGGCTATAGGTGTTCTTTACCCATGCCCTTTTGCCGTTAAAGGCACCTCCAATAATAAAATGCATCGTTCACCTCTCCTTAGTGCTTCTCTTTCAAAAATGAGTTCGTACCCTTGATCATGATTTACTTGCCAGGCCCAAAATTCTTTTCGGTCCGGTGCAAACCTAGATAACAGATAACGAATAACTCCACCATGAGTAATTACCGCACAGCTATTTAGGTTTGATCTAAGAACCTCGTCGGTAATTTTTGTCCAGCCAGAGTCTACCCTCTGGGTAAATTCCTGATACGATTCACCTTTTGGCGGAATATGTAAATTAGGAGCTTTCAGCCAGTTGCGATAGTGAACATTTTCTTTTAATTCTTCGTACGTTTTCCCTTCCCATTGACCGAAATTCATTTCTCGTAATTCTTTGATAAGTTTTATACTAGCATTTGAAAATAATCTTTCTCCTGTCTTAACACATCTTTGCAAATCACTAGAATAATAATGCTCATAATTTTTTGAACTGACCCGATCCTTTGTTTCAGGTGATAAGGGGGAATCATTCCAGCCCAAATAGGCTTTTCGTTTATTTTCTTCGGTTACTCCATGACGAAATAGTGCAATAACCACACGGTCATCCATAATAGTAACTCAATCCCTTCCACCGCAGCACCTAAAACATCCCCGGTAATACCCCCAAACCATTTCATAGCTTTTCGGCGAAAAAGAAATGTACAACAGGCTGAAGCCAGAATTAATATACCTATAATGAAGAATTCTTTACTAAAAAAACTAACTAAAATCAGTAGACAGACTAGGTAAAAAGGATACGGCCAAAGTGACTGCGGTTTCGCTGCTTTTTGGAACAACGCTCCGAGACCTTCATTTTTGGCTGCCCTCACGGTTAACAACAGTACTCCCATAACACTTTTACTTAAAAATGGAATCATTGCAATAATGATATAAAATGTGTTTTCAACATTCACTGTACTTTCATAAATAAAAAGAAACCGACAACTTAATAAAACTAAAATGGATAGAACTCCGAATGCACCTGTCCTAGGATCCTTCATGATTTCAAGCCTTTTCTCTTGATCCTGATAGGAAAAAAAAGCATCACTCGCATCCATCCAGCCATCGAGATGGATTCCTCCCGTCAAGAAAATTGTTGCCAGCCATAGCAAGAAGGCTGAAGCAAGATGGCTAAATGGAGTGAATTCCGAACAAAAATAGAAGAATGCTGAATAAATGATCCCTTGTAGTAATCCTACCAGCGGAAATGCTTGCACTGCCTTTTTAAGATGTTCCTGATCCATTGGCAATTCTAATTTGATCGGGATTGCCGTAAAAAATTGAATATCGATTAAAAAACCTTTCCAGAACTTCATCATTTTGTACCCCATTGATGGATGAGCTTTTTCATCAGATCCCATTTAAAGTGACTTTTCATCTCATTTGCCAAAATATCAAATCGTTTATCTTTATACTCGCTAATAGATTTGACCCCTTGGACTGGCAGTGCTTTCTTTTTCCGGATCATATTTAACCATTGATTTCTCCACTCATCATTATGAAAAAGATGGTGAAGATATGTACCAATGATTTGACCGTCATTTCCGAAATACCCCTCATCATCCCCGTTGGCTAAGGTTAAAAATGGTTTAGCCTCATTAGAAAAGGTAGTCTTTCCTAAATGGATTTCATAGCCCTCTAACCGTTGATGTGCAGGCAATCCAGTAGCTTGATGATACTGGGCATTGACAGGATTAGTTTCTTTATCTTGATAAAAAGTAGTCGTCGCTGGGATCAAACTTAATCCTTTAGCATGAAAGTTAGGAATATTTGTGTCGCTGCCAGATTTATCAATCAATTCTTCGCCAAGGATTTGATACCCACCACAGATTCCTAAAATAAAACCACCATTTGCCACATGTTTTTTGATTAAAATATCTAACTGTTTATCTTTTAAATTTTGCAGATCACTGATGGTACTTTTTGTACCAGGTATAATAATTGCATCAGGTTGTCCGAATTCACTTGCATATTTGACCCAGCGAATTGTCACATCTTCTTCAAATAAAAATGGCTCCAAGTCACTATAATTTGAAATAAACGGGAGGTGGATGACAGCAATATCTAGTGTCCCTTTTTTCGGATAGGCAAATTGGGTCCTAATCGATAATGAGTCCTCGCCATCAATCATATGATTTTCCACAAACGGCAATACACCTAATACAGGCACACCTGTTTTCTCTTCAATCCACTGAACTCCGTCCTCAAATAAGCTGAGATCACCGCAAAATTTATTAATAATCACACCGACGATTCTTTCCCTTTCATTAGGTTCCAGTAATTCAAGCGTGCCAACAATACTTGCAAACACTCCGCCCCGATCAATATCAGCAACTAGGACAACTGGTATATCCGCCAATTCGGCCACCTTCATATTAACAAGTTCGCGGTCCTTTAAATTAATTTCAACTGGACTGCCGGCTCCTTCGATTACCACTACATCATATTTATCAGCAAGATGCTGTAGGGATTCCTTAATCACTGCTAATCCCTTTTCATAAAAGTGATCCCGATACCCGCGCCCTGAAAGGGTCTCAATCGCTTTCCCCAGGTAAACAATTTCAGCATCCTGTGCGGAACGGGGCTTTAATAGAATCGGATTCATCCATACCGATGGCTCTGTTCTAGCAGCCTCTGCTTGAATTCCTTGAGCTCTTCCAATCTCCTTACCTTCTCTCGTTACATATGAGTTATTAGACATGTTCTGCGATTTAAATGGGGTAACACTTACCCCCTCGTTAGATAGGATTCGGCACAGGGCAGTGACAATTAAACTTTTGCCCACATCTGAAGCTGTCCCCTGAATCATGAGTCCTTTCATGATATAGCCCCCTTGATAACGATCGGAATTCCAGCTTCAACTAAAAACACTTGGTCCGCCTCCTTGACTAAGTACTGATGGACTTGTCCAAGTAAGCGCCCATAAGTGAACACCATCTCATTGCCAAAGAGGGACTCATTTAAAACCTCATTACTCACGATTAACATCGTTCCCACACGTTCTTTTATAGAAGTAATCCCGGTGAGGATCGTATCTTTAACGGTGGTTAAAAATCGTTCATCCCACTTTTGCTCCGAAGAAAAAAGTTCATTATTTAATAGTGTGGTAAGACAATCTAGTAAAACCACATCCTCGGCTTTAAAATCATTTGCTATCTTTCCTATTTGAACGGACTGTTCATATGTTTTCCACTGATAGCCCCCTGTTAAGCGATCCCGTTGGTGTTTTCCAATTCGTTCCTGCATTTCTGGATCAGAAGCAACACCCGTAGCAAGATAACAAAGTCGACCACCAGTTTTACTTGCCAATTTTATTGCTTGCTTCTCTGCAAAACTGCTCTTCCCGCTCCTCACACCACCCGTTATGAAGATGAATGTTGATTCCGCCATTTAGCTAACACCTCCATTAATTGATTATTTTCTTCATGACCTTTTATAGCAAAACGCAGCCATCTTCCATCCAAGCCTGGAAAATTAAAAGTATGGCGGGGAATGATGCCCTGATGAAGAAGAAACTCAAATAATGTGAACTGATCCTGTAAATGCGGGTCCTGTAGTAAGTAAAAATTTACATCAGATGACGAAGCAATATAGTTATTGTGATAAAAAAAAGAAAAAAGCCTCTTTCTCTCACAATCAATATATTCCTGTGTTTCTTTAATAAAAGCTTCGTTTTGAAGACAAAGCTCCCCAGCTAATAACGCAATGGTATTAGTGCTCCAATGAGATTGGAGCTTGCTCAGAACTGAAACTATTGCTGGTTGTGCGACTAAGTATCCCAAGCGGATACCTGGTATCGCAAACATCTTTGTCAATGAGCGAATAATGATTAAATTTGAAAACTTGTTTATGTATGGGACAACTGATTCATATTCGATTAAAAAATCAAAAAATGCTTCATCTAAGATGACAAGGCAATCTCGTTTTTCACACTCTTCTATAATCGAGATTATTGTTGACAATGGATAGTGAATACCGGTTGGGTTATTAGGATTGCACAAAAACAAAGCATCCACATCTACTAGACTAGAGCGTAAATCACTAAGATTCAATGTAAAGTCTGGCTCAATTAATTGATGATAAACAATTTCACATTGATTGACCCGACATACTTCTTCATATTCTGAAAAAGTCGGCTCGACGAGAAGGACTCTTTTGCGAGCAAGCATTCGACCAAGCAGCGTAATCAATTCTGCTCCACCATTGCCAATTAAAATAGTATCCCTCTCGGTCTGTTCTGCTTTTGAAATCATGTCCGTAAGCTTTATGGCAAACGGATCTGGGTACACATGAATTTCTCGAAAAAAATCCACCCACTTTTCCTTTAGTGAAGGTGGTGGACCAAGTGGATTTATATTTGCGCTAAAATCAATAAACTTCTTTGGGAGCGCTAACCCCATAGCTTTATATAAATATTGCGGATTCGATCCATGTGATGGCCAACTCAATGAGTATTCCCCCTATCCATAATAGTAGTAAAAACAGAAAAACCGTCCTGCTAAGAATAGAATTGGCGCCAAGGATCTGTGATGCTTGGATTATTTGAAACGGGTCACCCATTTTTGCGCGGTTAGATAAGTTTCCTTTGTAATAGTTGATACCACCTAGCTGGATCCCTAAAATAGCTGCAACAGCCGCCTCTCCCCAGCCGCTGTTTGGGCTTGGGTGCTTTTTCGCATCACGGAACAAAATCATCCATGCCTGCCTAAAACCTGTCTTTTCTGGTCGACTTCCAATCAGCATGGTCATGCCTGTTAATCGACTGGGAATCCAATTCATCACATCATCCCATTTTGCAGAAGCCCAGCCAAATTCTTTATATCTATCGTTCATGTGGCCCACCATTGAATCACATGTATTTGTGGCTCGATAAACCATCGCCAGTGGTGCCCCGCCAATGAGTGCCCAAAACATGGGGGCAGTCACCCCATCACATGTATTTTCAGCCACCGTCTCAATTGCCCCCCGAGCAATTTCACCCTCATCAAGGTTTTCTGTATCACGGCCAACAATATAAGAAAGTTTTTTCCTCGCTTCAGAAAGTTCCCCTGCACTTAATGGTCGATAGACTTCTAGTGCCGCTCCCTTTAAACTCTTTTGAGCAATAGTTGTTGATATAATGATACTTTCTATTAGTATCCCAACAAATGGGTGAACACGATAACTTGCCAAAATTACAACGAATACAAGTGAATAAACAAAGAGTAAAATAAAAAGGAGCATTCCCACCCCTTTCCATTTTTTAAACTTTCCCTTATTTAATCGTTTTTCAAGAAATGAAATCATTGTACCAATCCATTTAACAGGATGAGGCCAGTTGGGTGGATCGCCAATAAACATATCGATAATGTACGCAATGGTTATCGCGGCTAAATGATAAACTAACATGTTCGTTTCCTTTTGCTTGATTTTTGAATCGCTTCTGTCGTGCATTGATAAACAGCTTTGCTAATGAGCTTTCCTAATGGGGTTATCGTTCCTGCATATTCCAGCACCTCGCCAGATTGGGTAGCAGCAATTAATATACTATCGGTCGAGGTTCCAGTCGCGAAGGTTCCGGTCACTTCATCCATTACTTTTAGATCATTCATTGCCTTAACCTTTGTTTCAGTGGCAGTCATGATGCTTTGAATAAAGGCTTCTTCAGTTAACTCCCCTTCGATAAATATCCATGTATTAATGGTTCCAGGTACCATATCAAATGAATGTAGTTCACTCTTGGAAGCATCAATCGCATTTCCAACCCCTGCTGTTACCACTACAAATATCGAGAAGCCAGTACCCGTATATCTTTTGTAAACAACATCTTCCAAAATTACTGCTGTCATCATGCCCACTGTTTCCGACGGTTCAAACCCTTTTGATTTTAGAAATAAGGCCATCTCTCTGCGATGGTCACTACATTCGTAATCCTTATTGACATGTCGATTCACAAACGACTGATGCCATCCAGTCCCCGAACCAATTACTCCTGAGGACATGGTTCTTAACGGCATGGGAGAAGTTAATTCAATCCATTCTTCTGACATCTGTAACCTCGACTCATCAATTGTAAACATGATATTGTTGTGATTTACTTTTGGCAATAATGCCATCTGTGGCGCAGCGACTCTAGGATGAGGGTGTTTTTGAATGTCGGTATGGTAGACGTCTCTGATTCGTTCTTCACGAAGGACCTCATTCGGAATGTGATTGATATTAATCCGTCCGTTTTCAAGGAGGAGCAGCCGGTCACAATAAAGCCCCGCAAGGTTTAAATCATGAAAAATAGAGATGACCGTTAAACGATTTTCTGATGTCCATTGTTTTAAGAAATCTAACAATTCTTTTTGATAGGATAAATCTAAATGATTTGTTGGTTCATCTAATAAAAGAATTTCAGGCTCCTGGGCTAAAGCTTGTGCAAGAAAAACTCTTTGTTTTTCCCCTCCTGATAACTCCTGAATATTTTTATTTTGGAATCTTGAAACACCAATTTGCTTCATTACTCTTTGAACAACTTCTTCATCGACGGAACCCCATGATTGAAACAAACCCTTTTGATGGGCATAACGCCCGAGTGAAACGGTCTCTTTCACCGTATAAGAGAAAGATTGTGAGGAATGTTGGGACAGAACAGCAATTATTTTGGCCAATTGTTTTGCCTTGTAATGCTGGAGCCGTTTTCCGTTGATAATGATTTCACCTTTTTGGATTGGTAAAATACCGCTTAGCATTTTTAAAAGGGTTGTCTTCCCACTTCCATTCGGTCCGAGGATTCCAAAAAGTTCTCCCTTTTCCACTTCAAAAGAAATCTCCTCCAGTACTGCTTCGCTCGTGTATCCGCCAGAAACCTGTTGAACGCTTAGCATCCATTAACCACTTCTTTCTCTCCTTTTTCTTTGTAGCAGGATTATTGCAAATACCGGAGCCCCAATTAAAGCAGTGATAACACCAATGGGTAATTCTGTTGGAGAAATGATCATTCTTGAAATCAAGTCGGCTAAAATTAAAAAACCTGCCCCCGATATGATAGACAAAGGAAGAAGCTGACGATGATCAGGACCCCATAATAATCTCGACAAATGTGGAATGACCAGACCAACAAAACCAATGGTGCCTGACACCGCAACGGCTGCCCCTGTTAATATCGAGCCTGCAGTCAAGATTAAGAGCTTTCTTTTATGTACATTAACACCAATATGTTGTGCCCGTTCTTCCCCAAATGACATCGCATTTAGCTCCTTGGCATTAAAAAGCAATAAACATGAGCCAATGATGAAAAATGGTAAAATAATTTTTATGTAATCCCAGCCTCTCATTGAAACACTTCCCAAAAGCCAGCCTATAATCTGCCGGAGTTCATCCCCAGTTAGTGCAATCATAAGCGAAATTATGGCTCCTAAAAAGGAACTGAAAATAATACCTGTTAATATAATGGTTTCCACTCGCATCGATTGTTCGATTTTACTTGCAAACATGAGAACTAGGAAGATTGTAAAAAAAGAGAATAAGATACTTAACAATGGTAATGTAAAGGATCCTATGAAGGGAATGGAAAGCTGAAAAAACAGGGTCAACACCGCCCCCACAGACGCTCCAGAGGATACACCTAATGTATAAGGATCTGCTAACGGATTTCTAAGCAGCCCTTGAAAGGCTGCCCCTGCAATAGCAAGGGAAGCTCCAACAAGACCTGATAAGATTACTCTAGGCAACCGAATATTTAAGACAATACTCGTATACATTGGGTCAAATTTCTCCAAGGAAATGAGCCCGAATAACTTTGCACTAATAATCTTTATGATAGTTAAGATTGGAACCGAAACCGTTCCTATCGAAATACCTATTAATATAGAAAGAATCAGGAAGATCCCAGCTATACAATAGGCTAAATACTTATTATTTAAAAACTTCAGGATAGACAGCCTTCGCAAGATCTTCTACTCCTTCAACAATCCTTGGGCCTGAGCGAGTCACACGATCAGAATCCACATCAACTACATGTTTATTCTTTACGGCGTTGACCGTTTCCCAGCCCTTTCTAGTTAAAACTTGATCCACAGGATTCTTGACATAGAATCCATAGGTAGTGACAATGACATCAGGATTGCGTTTAATCATTGCTTCTTGGTCAATTTTAATCCAGCCTTCTTGATCATTAGCGATGTTTTCAGCATTTATTACACTAAGCATTTGACCCATAAACGTATTCTTTCCAGATGTATAAATTTCTGGAGCTGGTGAAACCTCAACCAATACCTTTTTCTTTTCTTTTATCTCTCCAGCCTTTGCTTTAATTTCTGCTAATTTATCTTTCATCCCAGTGATGATTTCATTAGCTTTTGCTGTTTCACCAGTGGCTTTCCCAATCAAATCTATAGAATCAAAGACTTGATCAAAGTTTTGCGCGTCATTAACGACTAAAACAGGAATCCCTGCATCTTTTAACTGCTGAAGCCCAGCTTCAGAACTAGAAGCCCAAGAGGCATGTGCTAACACTAAATCTGGCTTTAAGGAAATAATTTTTTCTAAGTTTATTTCTTGGCCGCCAACTTTCTCCTTTTTGGTTGCCGCTTCTGGATAATTGTCGAAATCGGTTACTCCCACTACTTCCTTATCAAGACCTAAGGCAAAAACAATTTCAGTATTACTTGGGATCAGAGAAACAATGCTTTCTGGTTTCTTTTCAATAGTAACTTCCGCCTTGGTTGCATCTTTAATCGTAAGTGGATAGGTAACTTCCGCTGTTTTCTTCTCTACACTAGTATTTGAATCTTCCTTTACCTGGTCTTTCTTTTCAGCACAACCCGCTAACACTCCTACTGTCAATAATACTACTAACAGCAATGAATACAACTTCTTCATTTTTCTCCCTGCTTTCTTTGAAAAGTATCATGTATGTAACAAAAAATAAATTTTTTCTTGTGCTAAACAAAATACGGGATAACAACAAAAAACATCTCCAAAATGAAATGGAGATGTTGGTATGATAGATTCAGGTTACTAGCATAAGTAAATAGAGTCTAGCCTTCAACACCTTCCTATCCTCGTAGGTTATTGGCGCACAAGAATTAGGCAGGTTTCCTGGCTCATGATCATCGCTTCCTATGCCTTCCCATCGTATACGACAGTGACACAATATAGGTTGCTCCCATTTACAGTGGCGGGACCGCGTTGGCTTATACCAACTTCCCTTTTAAGCTTAAAATCATCTGAGAAGATTTTAGCACCTAAATTTAAAATAATATTTTTTTGTTATTTTTATTATAGAAAATGAGAAAAGATTTGTATATGATTTTTTACAACAAGTTATTGCTCAATACTTCTGCATAAATTTGCCATTTCAATTGCAGCCGTTGCTGCATCCCAACCTTTATTTCCTGCCTTTGTACCAGCTCGTTCAATGGCTTGTTCGATTGAATCCGTTGTTAACACTCCAAAAATAACAGGAATGCCACTTTTCAAATTGATCGCAGAAACACCCTTTGCTACTTCATTACAAACATAGTCAAAATGTGGAGTTGAACCGCGAATGACAGTTCCAAGTGTAATAACTGCATCGTATTTATTACTATTGGCCATTTTTTGAGCGATTAATGAAATCTCAAATGCCCCCGGAACCCACGCAAGGTCCACATCTGACTCGCTAACTCCATGTCTTTTAAGTGCATCCTGTGCACCGCTTAATAATTTACTAGTAATAAATTCATTGAAACGTCCAACAACTATTCCAATTTTTAACCCAGAACCAACTAAATTTCCTTCAAAAATATTTCCCATGTGTATGCCTCCATCAATTGTTTTGTGTAGTTGAGCTTTAGAGCGGTAATCTATGCTTCCCGCTTAACCATTCGTTCATTTTTCATTCTATATTCAACTAGATCTTTAATCGTAATCATTTTAAGGTTCATTCTCTCTGCAATTTTGAAAAGATCAGGAACGCGGGCCATCGTTCCATCCTCATTCATAATTTCACAAATAACCCCTGCAGGCTTCGCACCGCATAATTTGGCAAGATCAACAGCTGCTTCTGTATGCCCATTTCTATTCAGAACTCCACCTTGTTTAGCAACGAGTGGAAAAATATGTCCTGGTCTTAAGAAATCACCGGCTTCTGATTCGGGGTCAACCATACTCAAAACTGTTGCGGATCTTTCAAAAGCAGAAATGCCAGTGGTAGAGAATTTATGATCGATACTGACAGTAAAGGCAGTTCGTTTCGGATCTGTGTTGTTGGTAACCATTGGATGTAAGTCAAGCTTATTAGCTAAATCCTCGTCAATAGGCACACAAATTAGGCCTCGACCGTGAGTGGCCATAAGATTTATGACCTCAGGTGTAGCTTTTTCAGCAAGGGAAATAAAGTCCCCTTCATTTTCCCTGTCCTCGTCATCACAGACAATGATAACCTTACCTTCCTTTAGGTCCGATAATGCTTCATCAATTGTATTAAACACAGTTACCTCCCCTTTCAATTTTATTTAAAAAAATCCATGCTCTTCTAAAAAATTAGCGGTTATCCCCTTGCTGCTTTTTTGCGGAGGTTGATTAGAAAAATTAGTTATAAAATGACCAACATATTTTCCTATCATATCGCATTCTAAGTTTACAATATCCCCTGAACCCTTCTGTCCAAGAATCGATTCTGACAATGTATGCGGGATAATGGATAATGTAAAACTATTCTCCGAAACAGCAAATACGGTTAAGCTTGTCCCATCCACCGCTATCGACCCTCTTAAGATTACATATCGCAATAATTCCTCTTCGGCTTCAATCTCATAGTAAATCGCATTTTCAAGTGATTGTTTACTTTTTATTACACCTGTTCCGTCAATATGTCCTGAAACGAAATGACCGCCAAACCTTCCACCCGCTGCCATAGCCCGCTCAAGATTTACTTTGGACCCTCGTTTTACCATACTTAAACTGCTAGCTCTGACCGTTTCCGGCATCACATCTACTGTGAACAGTTTACCCGTAAAGGATGTAACCGTCAGACAAACCCCATTAACCGCAATACTGTCCCCAAGATGGACATCGTTTAGTATTTTATTCGCTTCTATGTTCAATACAAACGACTCGCCAGTCCGCTGGATGTTTGCGACTACGCCAATTTCTTCAATAATTCCAGTAAACATATTGTCCAAACTCCTTACTATGTTTCCCTTTGATTCTGCCCAAAAAATTAAAAAAGACCCTAAAGACAGTTTGTCATCAGGGTCTTGAAAAAAAGACAATAGAAAATAAAGGCTTAAAAATAGGTACACTTCACCCTATTGTTAATCCTGTCTTTTCCTTCTCCCATCCAGACTTTAACTGTCGGCCCTGGAGTTTCACCAGATCCACCGCTTAACATATTAATGTTAACCGGGTCACGGACTAAGAAGCATAGCTTCATCACCGCCGGTTAGGAATTTCACCTGACCCCGAAGGAAATTATTTAAATATATACTTATATGTTATGACATTTCATTCTAATAGTAAAGCTATTAGCTTAACTATATTGCACTAAAAACACAATTAATAACCAGAACTTAGCTTACCGTCATAATTTTACCAACTTATTTATTGTTTATAAGTCTTTACAGGTAAATAAATATCAAAATGTAATTCACCAGTCTCATTTTGATGTTTATGCTCTTCTTTATACACTTCCAAACTTAGGGCATTGTGATCATGTTCATATCCATATTCTTCCATCCAGGCATAGATTTGTTTATATGTACTTTCCACTGTTTCATGACTTCCTTGATGTGTAGCAAATACATAATTTTTACTTGGAATCGTAAAACCAACCATACCATCTGGGATTTCCTCAATTTTTTCAACTGGAGTTGTAACATAATAAGTAAATTCTGTTTCTCTGCTGTGAAAAGGTGCGATCAAAACAGGGTCTTTGGTTTGATATGATACTTCTTCTAGCCGATCTATCATCTTTTTAAATAGACCTGGGAGTGTACTGATTTGTGAATAAGTTCCGTTCCATGAAATTCCAACAACCTTCATTTCTTCTTTTTCTATTACTTGGATACTCATGCTAATCCCCCTTTTGAATTATCATATTAATATAATTCTCACCGTCACTCTTAAACTCCTGCAAAAATAATTCGACTAAATTCATTCCAAATCGTCCACACATGTATAGGTATTAAAATTAACGGACGTTATTCCAAAAATGAGAAATAACGTCCAAATTTTTTTAACTATCTTTTTTTAAATGATGTCGTAAATTTTATTATTTGGATGAAAATAGCATATAATGGACTTAGCACATTAATAGGAGGATTTTTTATGAGTAATGAAAATCAAACAAATCCACAGGAAGAACCCAAGAAGAAAATAAGTCTACAAGAAGCGATGAAACAACAACTGCAAAATAAGAAGAACAAATCTGCCGGAGGAACTTCAAGTTCAAACAACTCGATGGCAACTAAAAAGCTGCAAAGCCAGCAGACGAAAAAAGTAAGTAATTCACGGAGAAAAATGGGTGTCTAGTGGGCAAAATCGAGTAGATATTTTCCCAGGTGCATTCGTCAAAATAGTCCTAAAAGCGGATCAACGAAGTGGGAAACTAACAGAGGGGACCGTCAAGGATATATTAACCAAGTCCAGTTTTCATCCTCATGGCATAAAAGTCAGGCTTACGGATGGACAAGTTGGCAGAGTTAAGGAAATAAATAATTAGTTTAGAAAGTTAACCCCCCTTTGCGTACTATTGCAGAGGGGGTTTTACTAGTTGATTTCTTTAACCGTGTAGATTCTTTTTAACATGTCATGGTAAATGAAGTGACCTTTCATATACCGTGTGAACGGCTTTTTCCTCTTCATGGTAAATGGAACTCACTTTCATTTACCGTGTCAACGTTTTTTTCTTCTTCATGGTAAATGGAGCTCACTTTCATTTACCGTGTCAACGGTTTTTTCCTTTTCATGGTAAATGGAACTCACTTTCATTTACCGTGTCAACGGTTTTTTCCTCTTCATGGTAAATGGAGTGCCCTTTCATTTACCTTTCGTATTATATTCTCTTCTTAACGGTAAATGGAGCACATCGCAATATTATAAAAAAACAGACCCAAAAGGCTTGGGTCTGTTTATTGGCGGGTCATTATGATTTACGGACGTTTACTGCTTGTGGTCCACGTTGGCCACTTTCAATTTCAAACGTTACCTCTTGACCTTCGTCTAATGTTTTGTATCCTTCGCCTTGAATAGCAGAAAAGTGAACAAATACATCTTCTCCACCTTCACGCTCAATGAATCCAAAACCTTTTTCACTGTTAAACCATTTTACTTTACCTGATTCCATTCTTTGTAGCCTCCTAGCATGTAACTATTACATGTAAATTGCAAATTGATTGCATAATTATTTTTACCCATTTCCTTTTTACCTATACCATAACAATTTTAAAAATTTTAATTGGATATAAAATCTTTATAAAACCCATTTGTGGATTGCTTTTGCAACTCCGTCTTCCTCATTTGTGGTAGTTACCCAATCCGCAGCTTCTTTCACAAGATCTTGTGCATTTCCCATTGCAACTCCCATGCCAGCTGCCTTGATCATCGCCAAATCATTAAGACTATCACCTACGGCCATTACATTTTTCATATCCAATCCCAGCCTGTTACAAACAATCTCCAGACCCTTCGCTTTATTAATACCGGCCGAATTCACTTCAATATTTTTCAACGTAGAATTACTAAGTTCAAATTCACCTTTTGCCTGTAATTCTTTCATGATTATCTCTCTGGTTTCATCATCATCGATATTAAAGCCAAATTTCATCCATTCTAAAGTATGCAAGTCCTCCGGCATTTCATTATGCCAATTGCGTTCCGTGCTAATCGCCCAAAACTTAGTCTTATGTTGCAGCGATAACCTCCACATCCACTCAACAAGTTCAGACTTTACCAAGTTCCTCTCTACTAATTGACGTTGATCATCCCATATTTCACTACCATTAACGGTGACTAAATAAGAATCAAGCTCCAATGAATCAGCATGCTCTCTGCTCGTCAAAAGTGAACGGCCTGTACTAAGAACCACATAGATTCCTTTTTCCTTAGCAGCTTTGATGGCTTCACGATTTGCTTCCGATACCTGTCCTTTATTATTTAAAAGCGTACCATCCATATCGAGTGCAACTAGTTTGACTTCAATGTCATTATTAAAATTATCCATATGTATATCAAGCTCCCTTCCATACTTTTCCTATAATAAGATAACATCATTTCTAAAAACTAATCAAACATTAAGTTTACATAATATAGTTATAATAAATACTCTGACAAGTATCTTGCAATTTTCTTATAATCCTTTAATAAGTAACCTATAGGCGCTCTATTGCATATAGTACCCATAAGCCAAGAATAGAAAGGTGTTTAATGATGCCATCGGTTGTTATCAATTTATATTATCTAAAAATAAACAGTATTTCGGGCAATGGCTCCATAACTATAGGGGAAGCATCTCATAACAGTCCCACAGCCAATAGTAAATTACAAGGAATTAATGCTTCATATGGAGATACTTCACCAACTGAGGCAATGATGGAAAACCTGTTAAATGATCCAGACGTTAATGATCAAACCTCTATTGGAACTACTGATTCTACTAATGTCAATACACCAATTCAACCTGTACCACCAATCTAAAATTATAGGAGTTATCTGATATGCCATATCAAATAAATATTTTAAATTTCAAGATAAATGGAGCCACCCAAAACGGGAATGTTGATATCGGTCCTACTGTGCATAACAGCCATACTGCAAATAGTAAATTTGTTGGAGCAAATTTCACTTTAGGTGATTTATCACCAGCTACTTCTTTAATGTACTCAGGCAATATAGATACAGATATTAGTGATCAGGATCAAATAGCTAACCCATCTATGCCTATAGCTAATCAAATTTAAAGGAGCAGCAATATGGATATAGAAAAAATGAGAAAATGGCTAGAGATTACTAACGAGTATAGAGAGAGCAATTTTTGGTCTAGCGTACTAAAGCAAAAACAACCAGATGAATTTTTTAGAGAAGTATCGCTAAATCCAAAATTTGACTTATACCAAAATGATTATTATAACTTTATTATTTTTGAAATACCTGGGGTAAATCCAGAAGATGTTTCGCTTAGCTTAATTTCAAATAATCATTTAAAAATTAATGGCAGAATAAAACCTGTTCTACCATTAGAAATGGAAATGAAGAGAGAACGCGAATATGGTGATTTTGAACGAGTAATTGACCTACCTGAACCAACACAGGCTCATTTAATACATTCACAAATTAATAATGGACTACTTCATTTATCTTACCCTCGAAATAAGAACTGACTAAAGTGTTTATCTCCTATATCATAAAGACTTATTGCAAAAGATTTCCCTTCTATGATTGTAGAAGGGTAAACTTGTTTTGTGATTAAATCATATGCACACTCCTTTTATTAGTATGAAATTACTTACGATTGTTCATGGTAATGGGATTATATGAAATAATTACTAATTATTTCAAGTTTTAAGAAAATAACAATAATAAAAAAACGCCTGTCAAAAACAAGCGTTTTAATGTGGTGCTATTAATGATGGTGATGGACGCCCATGGTTGGGTTAGTAATCAGCCACTCATCTTTCGGGAATTGGAAATATTGAATCCAAATACTATTTAGGTTTGAGTCATTTTTATCAATAATGAAATCAATTTCTTTATCGCTTGTGACGACAACATCATTTTCTGTTGGTGTATCAAGCTTTAAATCATAATGGGCATGGTCACCATGAATACTTGTGACATGCACACGAAAAAGTTTTCCTTGTGCTTCTTCTTGTTCTAACATTTTTTTCAAAGCTTTTGCTGCATTACGATTCACTTTTACCTTCATTTTTGGCTCTCCTCATCTATGTATTCCTACGTATTATCCCACTTTTTTGCAAAAATAGACAATGATTAGTTTTGAACTAAAAATACTTAATTTACCAGGTAAAAATTTACATACATTCTTTTCCTCGATAGGAATTTTAAAACCTTAACAAATTTGTCACAAATTAATCGAAAAACGTGTATAAACATCACAGCATTATTGTTAATATAGGTTTTAGAAAAGACTAACGGACTAATTACTATTAAATAATAACTAATTTAAATTAGGCTTAATCAGTGCATGGAAGCAAAAAAAGAAGTAATTCAGTCTTGTTTGTGAAAGGTTTCACGATTATAATCGTAAAAGTGAACATTTGGAAGGGAGAAAAATTCATGTTTAAAAAAAGCTACTTAATTCCACTGTTAGCTTTAGTACCAACTATGCTTTTAAGCGGATGTACGAATATGGTCGTCTTTGATCCAAAAGGACCTGCCGCACGTGACATTCTAGATTTAATTAACTGGTCACTTATTTTTATGTTGCTAGTGGTTGTCGTTGTTTTTGGTTTATTTGGATATATTATCTGGAAATATCGGGCTAAGCCTGAAAATGCAGATTACGAACCACCTGAAGAACATGGCAGCACAAAATTAGAAATAATTTGGACTGTCATTCCTATTCTTATTGTTATTGCTTTAACGATTCCTACTGTTAATACAATCTATAAGTTAGAAAAAGTACCTGCTGGATATGAAAATAAAAAACCAATTACCATTAATGTGACTTCTGCCGATTGGAAGTGGATTTTTAGCTACCCTGAACAAGGGATTGAAACTGTGAACTACGTGAATATTCCTGCTGGCACGCCTGTGCAGTTTAAGTTAACTTCTGCAGGTACAATGCAGTCATTCTGGGTTCCTGCTTTAGGCGGTCAAAAGTATACCATGAACAAGATGGAGACAGAGCTGTACCTTACAGCTGACAAGCCTGGTGAATTTTTAGGAAGAAATACAAACTTTAATGGTAAGGGCTATGCTGAAATGGAATTTACGGTTGAAGCAAAATCCCCCCAAGCCTTTGAAAAATGGGTAAAAGAAGTTAAAGAAACTGCTCCTAAGTTAACAGAAAAGAAATACAATCAACTTCTTAAGCCTACACACTTAGGACGTGAAACATTTATTGGAACACATCTTGCCTGGGTAAACCATGCGGATATGAATTCTAAAACTTATACAAATCCTGAATTGTACGAAGTACATGGCGTAAAAGGAAAGATTTTCAAAGAAAAAGAAACAAATAGTCATTCTATGGACATGGAAGGTATGGAAAGCATGGACAAGAGTGAGAAATCAGATGGAGGTGAGCACAATGAACATTAATTGGCATGACTTTTTTATTGTTGGCAACCCATTAATACTAGGTTCCCAGATTGCTATTCTCTTAACAATGATCGGAATTGTGGCTGGAGTTACCTATTTAAAAAAATGGAAATGGCTCTGGAGAGAATGGTTAACAACCGTTGATCATAAACGAATTGGGATTATGTATATCCTCTCTGGTGTATTAATGTTTTTCCGTGGCGGTGTTGACGGCCTCTTAATGAAGGCTCAAACCTCACGTCCAGAAATGAAATTTTTAGATGCACAACATTACAATGAAATTTTCACTACACACGGTGTCATTATGATTTTGTTTGCAGCAATGCCATTATTAATTGGCTTAATGAACGTAGTAATCCCACTGCAAATCGGTGCTCGTGACGTCGCATTCCCACAACTTAACGCGTTAAGCTTCTGGCTGTTCTTTAGTGGTGCGATGCTGTTTAATATTTCGTTTGTTGTCGGTGGTTCTCCAGATGCTGGTTGGACTGCATACTTCCCTCTTGCAGGTAAAGAATTTACTCCTGGAATCGGGAATAACTATTATGCGATTGCCCTGCAAATTGCTGGGATTGGTACCCTGATGACGGGTATAAATTTTATTGTTACTATCTTAAAAATGAGAACAAAAGGCATGACACTGATGAGAATGCCAATGTTTACTTGGACTTCATTCATTGCTTCGGTGATTATTGTTGCTTCATTCCCAATTTTCACGGTTGCACTTGCATTAATGACGTTTGACCGGATCTTTGGAACCCATTTCTTCACCTTAGCGGGTGGCGGTATGGATATGATGTGGGCTAACCTTTTCTGGTTATGGGGTCACCCTGAGGTATATATCGTTGTCCTACCCGCATTTGGAATGTTTTCTGAAGTTATTTCAACATTTTCAAGAAAAATGCTTTTTGGTTATAAATCTATGGTTTTCTCGATTGTTGGTATTGCGTTTTTAAGTATGCTCGTTTGGGTCCACCACTTCTTTACAATGGGAGCTGGACCAGGAGTTAACTCCGTTTTCTCCATTACGACGATGATGATTGCTATTCCAACGGGTGTCAAAATGTTTAACTGGTTATTCACGATGAGAAAAGGTCGAATTGAGTTTTCCACTGCGATGCTTTGGGCACTTGCATTCATTCCATGCTTTATCATCGGTGGTGTAACTGGCGTTATGCTCGCAATGGGCGCGGCCGATTACCAATACCACAACACCCTATTCCTTGTCGCTCACTTCCATTATGTGTTAATTCCTGGTGTTGTGTTTGCGGTATTTGCTGGACTTTATTACTGGTGGCCAAAAATGTTCGGCCATATGCTCAATGAGAAAATTGGTAAAATACATTTTTGGTTCTTTACCATTGGATTTAACTTAACGTTTATGCCAATGTTCTTCCTAGGATTAGATGGTGCGGTGCGTCGTTCGTACACTTATTCTGCTGAATCTGGCTATGCACCATTATTCCTATTATCTACTATTGGTGCAGTTATCTTAGCAATCGGCTTTGGCGCACTTTGCTATAACATTTATTGGAGTGCACGCTATGCAGACCGTAATATTTCAAACGATCCATGGGATGCAAGAACGCTAGAGTGGGCAACTGCTTCACCGCCTCCATTCTATAATTTTGCGAAATTGCCTGAAGTGAAATCTGTTGATAGCTTCTGGTATATGAAAAAGAATAACGAAGGATTGACGTTGAAAGACGAAGAAATTGAAGAAATCCATATGCCAAGTAATTCCGGCTTACCAATCTATATGGGCGTAATCTTTGGCATTGCTGGTTTCTTCCTAGTCTTTGAATGGAAAATTGCGGCTCTTGTAGCCACTGTTGGAATACTTATTGGGTTAATCATTCGTTCATTCGATTACAACGATGGTTTCCATGTTCATGTTGACGAAATAAAGGAAACG
Organism: Neobacillus sp. MER 74; assembly: GCF_023714155.1. NCBI lineage: Bacteria > Bacillati > Bacillota > Bacilli > Caryophanales > Bacillaceae > Neobacillus > Neobacillus sp. MER 74. The sequence continues at coordinate 113,197 of NZ_JAMAUV010000009.1, read as the reverse complement.
GAAAAAGCATGGCGTAACGTCGATAAAGGGGGGAACAGCCATGTCAGCTAATGTAAACACTGCCTTACCACTCGAATATCAAACAGAACAGAACCGAATGAATATTCTCGGTTTCTGGATTTTCCTAGGAGCGGAGATTATTCTCTTTGGGACTCTCTTTGCCGTATTTTCTGTCCTTAGTGCGAGATATGCTGGAGGTCCAACTCCAAAGGACCTTTTTGAAATAAAAGATGTTATGGTCGAAACGATCCTTTTATTAACTAGTAGTTTTACTTGCGGTCTTGCCATTTATGAGATGCGCCGTCATAACCGGAATGGATTATTGTTATGGTTTATCATTACCCTTCTCCTTGGTGCTGGGTTCGTGTTCATGGAGATCACAGAATTTATCCATTATGTTCATGAAGGAGCTACCATGCAAACAAGTGCTTTCCTTTCCAGCTTCTTTGTATTACTTGGAACACACGGACTGCACGTGAGTATGGGTATTGGCTGGGCGACTATGGTTATTATCCAAATACTAAAACGAGGGTTAACACCTGTTACTGCTCGTAAAACTTTTATCATCGGTCTATATTGGCACTTTTTAGATGTTGTCTGGATTTTCATTTTCACATTTGTGTATTTAGCAAGGATGGTGGCATAAATGGCTAAAAATACAAAAGGATTTCCACTTACACATGTGTTAGGTTTTATTATGTCATTAGTACTAACCTTCGCCGCACTTGGTGTAGCACTGAAAACTAATCTTCCTTTTAAAACAATACTCTGGATTATCGGCTCTTTAGCTGTAATCCAGGCTGCCCTTCAGCTATATATGTTCATGCATATGAACGAAGGAGAAGACGGCAAATCCCAAATCATCAACGTCGCTTACGGATTCTTCATCGCCTTCGTAACCGTTGCTGGTTCAATCTGGGTTATGTCTTTCGGAATGTAAATAAAAAGGTGTCAGGCACCGTGTGAATTCTTCACATGGTACCTGACACCCTTTTTTTGTTCTTATTTGTTTATTCCACCATTACTTTTTCTCTTTCTCCTTACTAATTGGAAAATGATAAAAGCTATGTACAGCGGGATTGCCACATAGATGAAATACGGAAAGCGATGCTGCTCTTTTTTGAAGACGAGGTATATCGCATACCCTAGGAAAAGTGTGACGATAATTCCGTATTTGGGTAATGGGACATCTTTCAAGCTTGGAATTTTTATCGTGCTCACCATTAAATAACAGATGATAAAAAAGGCAATGGGCAAAATGAACTCTGGCATTTTACCTTGGAATAAGGTAAGCAGTGTTAGTAATCCTCCCCCAGCAGTGATGGGAACACCGGTAAAATAATGATTTGAAGATTTAACAGCATTAATATTAAACCGGGCTAATCGGTAGGCTCCGAATAAAGGAAATAATCCTGAAATGGCCATCCCTGCCACACCAAACTCTGAGAAATAGGAATAATAAGCCATCATTGCCGGTGCAACACCAAAAGTTACCACATCTGCTAACGAATCTAACTCTTTCCCCAACTCACTATCCACTCGTAACATTCGTGCAATCCTGCCATCCATACTGTCGAGCATCATCCCTATTAATATTAAAATGGCAGCATTTTTGTAATCCCCCTGGGCGGAATACATAATGGATAAATATCCGAAAAACAAATTAGAAATGGTAAATAAATTAGGAATACTGTTTCTGATAATATGTATCACTCCATACTAGATAGGAAATTTAGGCAATATTCTTTTCACGTCGTTGTCTTTTATTATAACGCTGAACCTGATAATACTGGAAAAATATAATAGCTGTTGTAATCCAAAAGGCGCTTGCAAAATATCCACCTATGATATCACTGGGATAATGGACACCTAAATAGATTCGACTGATGCCAATGGCTATAATCATCACCATGCTTACAAAGATTAGTGCCCATCTACCTAACGAACTTGTAATATGCCGCCATAATAAGAAGGTAATAATTCCATAGACCGTAAAAGCATTCATTGCATGACCGCTTGGGAAACTATAACCTTCAATTTCAATTAAGCGATGGAACTCAGGGCGTACGCGTTGAAAAAAATTCTTTAAAATTCCATTTAATATCGCTGAACCCACAATGGCCGCTACAAATAAGATTAATTCTAAGCGATGATGGAGCACTTTATAGAGAAAAAGTAAAAGAAAAAGGCTAAGAACAATGACAAAGGGAGCCGAACCAATAAACGTAAAGAATTTCATTACAGATGTAAGAAATGGTGTTTCCATTCCTTGAACAGCATCGATTATAGTTCGATCAAAATGAATGATTTTTTGGTCACTTATTAATAAGGATATCAAACTAAAGCCAATAATGGAAACAACACTCAGGCTAAAGGCGATTATAAGATATGTTTTTAATTTCATCAATACAAACCTCTCTAGAAAATTGGATTTTTGATTATACTTTATAGGTTGCTCATTGTTTCAACTTCTACAACTTTTAACCTTACAATGGTATGTAAAAAAGACATAAGAAAGGCAAATTTGGTTGAGGCTGCCTTTCTTATGAGGGTGAAAAGTAATTATAGTGTCTTGGGTTCTTCTCGCACTGGTTCTACGCTTTTATCTTTTGAGAAAAACCAGCCGGCTGCGGCGATACCTACTAATACAACATAAAAGGTTACTTTCCAAACTGTTGAATGCGCAAAATCTTCACTTAAAATCGCTAACATAGGATGTGATAACGTGTAGACGGCAAGCTTCACTCCAACCCAGCCCACAATTGTAAAAGCAGCAATTTCTAAACCTGGTCTTTTTTCCAATAAATTCACAAACTGATTCGCTGCAAAGCGCATAATAATTAAACCAATTACCCCTCCAGCAAAGATTACTAAAAATTTACCACCATCCAGACCACCGATATTTGGAAGCGGTGTGTTTGGCAGGGCAACGGCCATTGCGACAGCAGCAAGGATCGAATCAACGGCAAACGCAATGTCGGCCACTTCAACTTTTAATACAGTCACCCAAAAGTTGCTCTTTTTTGCCCCTGCCCTCTCCTCTTTATCTTCCTCCTTCCCTTTAATGACCACCTTGCGGAAAATATGATTACCTGCCATGAACAGCAAATATAGAGCTCCAATGGCTTGAACTTGCCACACATCCACAAGAAACGAAATCACAAATAAGGAAGCAAAGCGGAACACAAAGGCACCTGCCAAACCGTAAAATAATGCCTTCTTACGTTTATCTTCAGGTAATTGTTTCACCATAATCGCGAGCACTAGCGCGTTATCTGCGGCTAAGAGACCTTCTAATGCCACCAAGATTATTAACACCCAGCCGTATTCCAGTAAAAGAGCTAAATCCATGAATATTTCCTCCTTAAAGTTGATTTTTTTCAAAAAATACTCCCTTACGCCATAAAAATAGGCCTTTACCGATTACAGTAAAGGCCTAAAAGAACACAAAAAGACCTTTACAGTAAAGTAAAGGTCTTGCTAACAACGTAAATGTTGCCAATAAAGCCGGAGTAATAAATACTCGGAATGACGACTCTATTGTAGCAGCTACTCCCCTTTAAAAAGGAAATATTTAATTACTAATAGTTTATTATAATGCAAGGAAAATGTCAATGTTTTAGAGTTTAATAGCTAAATATCACACAGCTTTACAGTTTACAATCCGTAAACTTCAGTGTATTTTTTTTCAAGATATTCAACAAGATATTCCGCGTTTAATTCTTCCCCAGTAACCTTTACAATCAATTCGTTCGGTCTATACAGCTTCCCGTATTGATGGATTTTTCCTTTTAACCATTCTTGGATAAGATCAAAACGTCCATTTTCAATATGTTTATAAAAATCTGGAAGGTCTTTTTGAATCGTACGGAGAATTTGAGCTGCATAGAGATTCCCTAATGAATAGGACGGAAAATAACCGATTCCCCCAAATGACCAATGAACATCCTGTAATACGCCAACCGTGTCCGAACTAGGTGTTACACCGAGATAATCTTGCATTTTTTGATTCCAGACTACAGGTAGATCCTTAGCTTCAACCTCTCCGCTAATTAAGGCTTTTTCAATTTCATACCGAAGCATGATATGCAAATTATAGGTTAATTCATCGGCCTCAACACGGATAAATGATGGCTGCACCGAATTTACAGCACGATAAAATTCGTCAACAGTAATATTTTCGAGCTGCTTTGGAAAATACTCTTGAAGTTTCGGGTAGAAATACTTCCAGAACTGCTTACTGCGGCCGACCATATTTTCCAAAAATCTTGATTGAGATTCATGGATCCCGAAGGATGCTCCACTTTGAAGAACTGATTCCTCAAACTGTGGATTGACGTGCTGCTCATAGATCCCATGTCCTGCCTCATGGATGGTACCAAATAATGCAGAACGGACATTTCCTTCTAGGTAACGAGTTGTTAATCGTACGTCACCTGTATTAACGGTTTGTGCAAAAGGATGGACCGTTTCATCCAGACTTTTTATAAACAGTAAAATAATTGCATATAAAAATGCTGCTATTTCATTATAGCAGCATCAAAAGTTATCATGGTAAAGATTTATAGCAGCTTCAGCAATTAATTTTATATTTGGTTCATTTATGTATTCAACTTTGATACCTTTTACCTTTTTCCCTGCTTCAGCCATTTCAGCAAAGGTTCGTTTTTTTTTCTTATCCATTGATTAAACCCGCCTGTACTAATAAATTTGCGTTTAAAATCATTTTGGGCTGAAATAAAAAATGTTAAACGTCAATGGCAACCTAACATTATGCACCTATTTATTCTTAAAAATACCTAAAATACCGTTAAAAAACATAAAAATATCATTCTTAGGCTTACAAATACCGTTTTTAGAAAGCAATTAGCGAACAATAACGAACTAAAAATTCTTTATAAAAAACAAAAAAATATAGCATTATTTGGTAATATTTAGGAATAATATTAAATACATGTTGTAATAAACCCCTGTTCTTTAAGTCCACCTTTCTAAGCAGGGGATTGTAAGTGCCTGTAGGAGGGCATATAAAGAGCCTGTATTGGTTGGCATACAGGTTCTTTTTATTTTGGGCATATTAAGAATGGTCAAAAGCCCAACTAGTCGAATATTCGATTAAGAAGAAACATTGACCAAACCTGATTCGATAAAGTTTTTGGTTTCTGTTGCAAAAGGGAAAAGCAGCCCCCTGCTTCAGGGCTGCTTTCTTCTTTTACTCCAACAAAAAAAAGCAGGGTTGCCCCTGCCTTTTGTTTTAAACTTCCGGTGCGTTTTTCTTTGATGCCTTTGCTTTGCTGCTGCCGGTAGTTTCAACCCATCCCATTTTTAAAAGATGTTCTGCATCTTGTTCCCTTTCAAATTCAATCACATCACCGGCTTCAGCCTGAAAATTATATGCGTTAAATCTGATTAGCGCTTTTACTTTCATCATTATGCACCCACCAATACTGAAATAGATTGTGTTGAATGTGAAGCTGAAACATCACATTCCATGAAATGCCCTACACCAACAGCATATTGTGAAGCATATAATTCACGGTAAACTTCAGCCGATTGAGCGCCAATTTTGATTGCAAGCCCTTCTCTGAAATCACCAAAATAAATTTCTCTTGCTCCTGCTCCCATTCTTGGCATTGCATCCGATAACATAACCGGATACCCAAGCAGCACATTTCCGTTATTCTCTGAAAGGCTGTTACCAAAAACAAAGTTTCCGTTTGCATCCGTTAAAGATTGTAAATAGGTTAAAGTATCTTTGTGCATTAACCATTTTGCATTTGGCAGCATCATTGAAGGAATAGAATTTTTCATTTCCACAACTTCAGCCGGTGCAATGGTTCCTGCTGTTGCTGCTGTTTGTGTTTGAGTAACACCATTCGCCAATGTTGAAGCAAATCTTGCATTGGTGTTATTAATGATTTCATTTTCAAGGAATTTTGCAACACTCTTTGCACAAGCATCCACAATGAAAGGTAAAACCTCTAAATCTGTACGGTTTAAAAGGCTTTTTCCGATTTTCGCCATTGTTCCGATAATCTGTGATTTTAAAGGAATGCTGCTGAAAGTTCCGTTTGAAGTAACGATTTCTTGAAATTCTGTAATGAAGCTTGTTACATGTGCCGTATCATCATACACCGGTAAATTAAGATTTTCGCCAACCTCATATGTTGTTGCTTCTTGAATTAAAGGTGAAATTTCATAAACACGGCTTACAATCTTTTGTGCAATCGTTGTTGGAATTACGCTGCCATTGTTGGCACTTGCCAAATCCCGTGTTTGCCCTGTCCGTACATACTCCACAAATTGACGGATTTCAATTTCTTCTTCTTTGCTTTGCTTCTTATCCGCCTTCTTGGTTTTCTCGATTTTTAAATCACGTTCTTCCATCTTGTTCATTAAATCTTCTAAGCTTGTGGAATGCTTTTCAAGTTCTGAATCAATTTGCTGCACCTGTTTTTCAAGCTTTTCAAAAGTAGAATTTTCAGCATCCGTTAAGCTTCTTTTTTCTTTCTTTGCACCTTCTAAAATCGTGTTCATTTCTTCTAGGTGCTTTTCACGTTCTTCAGCACGTTTTAACAGTCTAGCTTCTTGTAATTGTTTTAACATTAATTTTCATCCTTTCAGTTTGTAATATCGAATTAATTTTTCATATCTTGAAAAATCCATTTCAGGATTTTTTAATTGTTCAAAATCTGAATAGCGCCGTTCTAAAAAAATGCTCTCTTGGTTCCGAACTTCCACAATTGAGGTTGCCGGATATGCCGGTTTTGACATACCACCAAGCAATGAAACTTCGTAAAGGTCCAAATCTTCAATGAACCGGCGCTCATAGCCTGCCGAACTATCGAATCTTGATTTCAAATCTTGGAATCCAAAGGACCAACCTTTTAAAAAGCCGGATTGCTTGGCATTCTGCACAATTTCTGAATCAGTCAATTCAGCACGGATTTTTAAGCCTATGGAATCTTCCTGTAATTCCATGTTTCCAGCTTTCAAGCTTCCCAACTTTCTGGATTCTTGGTGATTAAAAAGCAGCAATACATCTTTTGCACGCTGCAAGGCTCGATTAAATGCACCTTCTTGGATAATCTCTTTAAACTTACCCTTTGGTGAAGGTAGGAAATGTGATTCTTTGCCGGTTGCATTAATATAACCGGTGATAAAAACGCTGCCGTTCCTCACTTCAATCTGCAAAATATCTTCCTCCCTTCTGTTTGGATTTCGATACTATTTCAATTTTTTTGGGTTTGGTTTTAAGGTTTGTTTTTTGGGTTTGGATTAGTGTTAATAGTTTCCCCAAAACGTTGATTTTCTAGGCTTTTCAAGGCTCCTGATAAAACAAAAAAGGCGCTGCCGTTTGCTTGGCTGCACCCACATTTTTTATTTTTCTTCCTGCTGCACTTTTGCAGCTTCTGCTTTTTTGGCTTTGGCTTCAGCAGCCTTTTTATTAATTTGCTGCCATTGAAAATCAAGATATTTTGAACCGTATTTGTCCACAACCATTTTTCACACCTCCCTGCACCTCACGGTTGCCCCTTAAACCGTAATACGGTTTTAATAAATTAAAAACCCCTGCTGATTGGAGTAAGCAGAGGTTTTAATGGAGTATGATTTTTAAATATGTTTAAGCAACCTTGATTCAAAAGGCTTTTAACCAAATTAACCAAACAAGAGAAAGAAGTTTACCAATTGGAAGAATTGGTGATAACACATAATGAACATTCAAACAAGCGAATTAAGCAAGCCGTGACATTATTATTGTTGGCTGTTTTTGCCTTTTTAATACGGCTGCACGGTTCACGGCACCTTCAAATTTTTCTTTTCTTGGCTCCATTGCTGCACCATTTTGATATATTGCCGGTCTTGCTTCACAACTTCAATCAGATAATTAAAAATGCTGCTTGGCATTTGGTCTTTTGCGCTCTTTAAATATGATTCTGTTTCATCTAACAAAGCATTTTCAATTTGCATCAAATTCGCTCCTTTGATTTTTAGAATCTCATTCTTTTAGGATTGGCAGCAGCACAAAATATTAAAATCCCCAAATTAAAAAGCCTTCTTGCTGCCCACAAGAAAGCTTTTCAATAATTGGAGTGTACCTGTTGAAAGATTGATTTAGGTCATTAGCTGCAAGCAAATTTTGCATTAATTAGTATCTGCAATTATTGAAGCTGCTAAACTTCCAAGCCATCTTGCAGCAGCCTTTTTGAAAGCATCAGGAACCACAAACAAAAAATTATAGTTCTTCCATTCACAAAAAGCTTCAGCATCCAAAATATATTGCTGCAATGCTTCAGCCGTAAATTCACGAAAATACTTTTCGCCTATTGCCGGCTTGATTTCCACTTTAAAAAAGCCATTATTGATACGTTTAAGTGTTACAATCATGTTCATTTCCTGTCCTTCTTTCTTGGCTCAAAAAATTATCTCAAAAAAGGCGCTTGGTCGGAAATTCCTCCCTTGGCGCCGGTTCTCCCAAACAGGGAAATTGCCCACAAAAAGGGGCGGGGATAAATTATTTTTGATTTATGAATTGATAAAAAGAATTTACGGTTAAGAAATGATTCAAATCAATAAATGATTCAAAATAAAATGTTTCAATCGGTTCAAGGTTTATATCTTGATATACCAAACGATACCTCGGCAATCCCTTCACTTCTGTTATTGATAAAGTAAAGTGTGTTATCGATTCATCTATCTCATAACCATTAGTCTTAATATCAATGTATTCATAAGGGCTGTATGTACGTTCTGTAAAGGGTCTATCAGGCTTATATAAATAGCCCTTACCTTCAGGTTCTTCAGGTGTCTGAACCAATGCTATCTCATTCTTTTCTTTTGCTGCTGTCATTATCATCATTCCTCCTTATTTTTACGTTCCCCCTTAACTATTCGCTATGAAAAATGATTTTCCCGTTTACAAAAGTTCATGGTAAATAATTAAATTATCGCTATTTCTATATTTTTGTTACGTTTTATTTTTTTGTTACATGATTCGTAACAGAAGTGTAACGCCCTTCTTCCTTACTCTCCCAAGGGTTTGAACGAAAATGTTACATGTTACGTTTTTTTTTCAAATTCTATTTTGTTTTTGTATGTATTCATCTTTCTTTTAAGCAAAGTACATTTATAAAAACATATTTAAAATTTTAAATATAAAATGTAACATGTAACATTTTTAATAAAAACCTTGTAGTACCAAGGGTTTAAGGGTGTTACGTTTTTTGTTACGTTTTGTTACATTTTAAAATGTAACGTAACAAATTAATCCTCTTCTTTTTTCTTCTCTTCTTTTTTCTTCTTTATGGCTTCTGCTTCTTTTTTAGTCACATATACTCTTGTAGGTTCCTTGCTAGTGCCAATTTGTTTTCGTTTAACTATTATCTCTAAATCAAATTCTTTTTTAACTGTTTCTTGAAAAACACGAGTACTTTGTGCCGAATCTTCGCCATAATTTATATCTGACCAAATTTTATATTTGTCATATGCTTCTTTAGGGTGCATCATAATGAAATCATCTTTAGTAAGACTGCTAACATATATCAGACAACTGTTATTCATTTCATGGTATTCTTCATTGTACTCCTGCACTTTTTTACATTCGGTAAAATCACAATTTTCATATAATCGTATATAGGCTTCGATAATCAGCTTAAGCCAATATTCCTTCGCTTCTTTTGTTGTTAATTTAGCAATTAATTTAGGGTCGGGTTTTGTAGGAACACCGAATATTGGACACCAACTGACACGGCGCTTATACGCTTCAGTTTTTTCAAAGCTTTTTAACTGATGATTAGATGTAAAAATTAAGGATGTTGTTATAACTGTATCTTTCGAATGTTTGAATAATTGCCTTGTGGCTTGAAAGTCACAAGTACTGGTATTCTTCAAAACCTTCATTTGCTTATGATTAATTGGTACATCATGAATGTCATCCCCAAGATTGACAAGCTTGCCTTGCATAGAAAAAAAATATTGTTCTTTTGTCATATCTTCAATAGAAAGAGATGAACAATTTTCTGTACCAATAATTTTTCGAATAACGGTCAATAATGTTCCTTTGCCGTTTCCACCGTTGCCAATGATGATAAAAAATTTGGCAAGCATCCGTTTTAAATCTGGGTCTGTGATTAAAATATGAGCCAATGCTTCCATAATTAAATTTTTATAAGATTCATCGCCTTCTGTTAAAAAATCAAGATATTCGTCAACAATAGGAACAGGTTCCGCATTTTTGTCATATTTAAGATTAATAAAATAGGGTGTAAATTCTTGAGAATCTAATTCCCAAAATCGCCCTTTTTTTAAAAAGCCATTTTGAAATTTTATATGCCAACCATTTTCAGGCGTATTTTTATTAAACAATTGGTATTTCATTTGTTTAATAACTTCATCAATATATCGAGTTGTTTGTCCTAAAACCTCTTGTGTAACGATTGGAATAAAATCATCATCATTGATTGATATGAATTTTTGACCATCAAAAATATATAAATTTCCGCCAAACTTGGTTACTTTTAATTTCTTGATTAAATATCTTGCTATTTCAAATTCATTACCCTTTTCCGGTTCAACCTTCCTATCTCGGGTAATCCTATCAAAGTCTTTTTCTTCTAATGGTTCAGCAAAAACATAATCATTGATAAAGCGTAAAATTTTCTTGGAATCCTTTAAATGCAGCACTTTAGATGTATGGGCAAAAAGCTTATTATCTCGCCCATCATGCTCTTGTAAGCCCAATAAATTTTCTGCTTTTTTAAAATAAGTAAGAAAATCCGGTAATTCTTCTCTTTCATCTTTATTTTCAACCGGTCTAAGAACGCCATTTCGCTTTACTGTTACGCTTTCAGTCTTTTTGGATACTTTCCATTCCACTTCAAAACCTAAAGCACATATGCCTTCTGCCTTATGCTTATATCCTTTAGGTTTCTTAAACCACATGTGAATCCCTCTATCTGTCCAACATATTTCAGTTTTAATATTAAAAAAGGAAATCATTTTCTTAATAACGTCTTTTGGTAATTTGTCAATATCAACTACTACTTCATCATCACGCAACTTTTTTCCGGCATCCTTAAAAAAATCAGGAGTATCTGCTATATCTGCGTTTTTTGTCGCATATTTTTCACCGTCTAAATATTCGACATACGCTGCTGCTTCGCTTGCTTTCATGTTGAAGTTCTCCGTTTCTTTAATTCATTTTTACTTCCCTTTCTTGGAACCAAACCATTAAATTTTCTCGATTAAAAACAATCTTAGTACCAATCATATGATATGGAATCTGTTTTTTCTTACACAAACGATAAATTGTCATTTGGCAAACACCTAATAATTCCGCTGCTTCTGCAACTGTCAATGTCATTCTTTCGATTGCTTGCATACGCATATGGTTTTCACCTCCTTTAACTCTTCTAGAATATTAATAACCTTTATATGTTCTTTTATACAAAGCACAAACTTTTTATCATTCACAAATAAAACCTAAAAAATACATAAAAATACCTATATTTTTTTTAAAAATACCATAAAAAAGAAGTAAAAATACTTTAAAATATCGAATTAGTCAAAGATAGTCAAAGTCAAAGTATTTTCTAAATAAAAAAAGGCAGCTTTTTATTAGGCTGCCTATCGTATATATTCAAATTTAATTACCGGTTCTACTTCATCCCTTTTTGGATGCTTTGTTCCAAGCTTTGCAATTTCTTCAGGAATCTTTCTTGAATAATGGATTTTATAAATAAATCGTTTTAAGAAATTATTGATTTTCAAAGTATCGGTTTCATTTTCCATATTGTTTATTACATCAATCACGCTTAAACGCTTTTTAATTTCTTCTTCTGCTTTTGGTTCTTTCATTATTTGATTTAATTTTTCAAGCTGCTGTTGAAGTTTGATTAATGCATGTTTGTTTTCATCAATTTCTTCTTGGATGATTTCCTTTTCCAAATCATCCCCTTCTTTCATTAGCTGAATTTTAACTCTTGCCAATTTCTTTGCTTCTACATTTAAGTCGTTTATTTGTTTTTCAAGCTGCTGTTTTTGTTGTTCATTTTGTGCATCAATTTCTTCATGATTTTCATTCAGCAGCATTTCAATTTCTTTTTCAAGCTTTGCTTTATATTCAAAAACATCAGCAATAACTTTTTCTTCAAGTGTCTTTGCTTTAAATCCATTGTCAAAGCATCTTGTTCCATCAGATAAAGTTGCATCGGTTCCGCAATTTCTTATAAGCCATTGATTTTTTTTACCTTCATAGCTTATTCTTTTCTTTCTTCCACAAGATGCGCAATAAATCAAATCCTTTAAAATTGAAGGTTCTGTTTTGGTGTGCGCTCTTTCACGGCTTTTATTTTGCCCATATGCTGCGCCCCTTTTTGCCCTTTGCTGCTGAAGCATATCAAATTTTTCAGGTGCAATAATTGCCGGATGCGTGTTAGGAGTACTGATTGTATCTTTTTTTCTTTTTTTCATTTTTTCTTCGCCGTTTTTATCAATCGTCATATAATTTTCATAGTCATTATAAACAGTAAATCCTTTGTATGTTTCTTTTTTCAATAAGTCCTTAACGGTCGTATTTGTCCATAAAGCGCCGTTTGCTGTTTTGAATCCCATATCATTTAAAATATCTCTTATTTTCAAAGAACCATATCCCAAACTGTTTAAATAAAATGCTGTTGCCGGAATATGCGCCGTTGCTTCATCGATTTCAAGCTTTTTAGTTTCCGGATTTCTTTTATATCCAAGTGGAACGGAACCTGAAGCATTTAAGCCCCTTCTTGCCATTTCAAGCTTTCCAAATCTAACACGCTTTGCAATCTTCATTCTTTCATTACTATTCATTGAAGCACTAACATTAAAAACAAATCGGTCGTTTTCATCCCTTAAATAATAAACATGTTCCGGTGTCATAATCAGCTTATCAAATTTTTCAACCTTATCAGCAATTTGCGCTGAAACTAAATCATTTCTTGAAAGTCGTGAATCTTCAGCGACAACAATTGCATCAAATTCAATTATCCGTTTTAACATTTTATTTAATTCCGGTCTTTCCTCTAAAGAATTTCCACCTGACACAACTTCTTTAAAAACTTCATATTCATATCCTTTTTCTGCACAAAACTTTGTGCATCGTTCATAGTGATTTTGAAGCGTTTCTTCTTCAGAAACACGCTTGCCCCTCACCTTCTTTTCATCGGAAATCCTTAAATAAATAGCAACTTTTTTAATCGCTTCAATTTTTTGCTGTTTTAAATTCAAATATGTCATTTGTCATTCCATCTTTCCGTTCATAATAAAAAAAATCTGCACCCCTTGACAAATCCTATTATATCAACGTTTTATATTACTGTCTATAAGAAGTGCCGTTTCATCCAATCTACCCGCTTCAAGGTCAAAGCCTATTATAGGCAAAATATAGCGGTTAAATTCTTTTTGCTTTTCAATGGAAAACGACTGTTCAAAAATTTCTGCCTGTGTCCGCTTTCCATTTTGTTGAATGCGTTCCAGTAGTTTAACACTAGTATCTCTTAATTTTGCGAACAGCGGATCGAGTTTTTTCACCGTTAAACCAGGTTCAAACTCATCCAAGAGAGCATCATATGGATGGTCCTCATACCCATAGATATCCGCGAATTTTCGCTTATAATCAACTATTTTTTCTAAGTACGGAAGGAAGCGGGCAAAATCGTTATTTTCCCTTGCCTCTTCCCAAGCATCATTTGCTTGAGCCGTTAAGATGCTATATTCCTGAAATAGGTCGGCAGGAATGCTCTTTGATTTTTGGTAGTACTCTTTATATTCTCTAACTTTCGCTCTTGTCACTTCATCTAAAAATGCCAAGTTATCAGGAAGTGTTAGCTCCGCTAGCAGTTCTCCCATTTCCTCAGAAACAGAAAGCTTAAAAATTTCGGTCCGAAGGGTCCCCGTCGCCTTGGCAAACATACTTCTCCCTTTTTTTGGTGCCATGACTTTTTGATCCCAGTCTGCTAAACCAATGATACTTGAAAAATGAGTAATTTTTTCATCCAAAGCCTTAAATTGCCCTAATGCCCTAAGTACAACTGGATCAATGACTTTCTGTTCCATAAACTAGACCTCCTATCAATCTCTCGTTTCTAAAGATGTTTGTTTAAGAATCAACAACATCCCTTTTTGATTATAAAGTAAAATTAAAAATTTGGGCAAAAATTAGAATATTATTTATTGACAAAAAATTCACTATTCCAGAAACATGTCGTATTTTATTTACACTTCAGAATGAATTGGAATAATTATCATACTGCTATATACAAATGGGTAGTATATATATGTAATTTATATTGGTTATGTAAAAAGGATGTGCAGGAAATTGGAAAAGCAGAAAAAAAATAAGTCCCACTTCCCTATTCGTTTGAATATACTATTTTTTAGTGTTTTTTTCTTATTTTCCGTACTAATCCTCCGGCTTGGTTTTGTGCAAATTGTTTATGGCGAAAATTTCAAAAGAGATTTAGCCAGAAAAGAAGATATCACAATTAGTAGTCCTGTTCCAAGAGGACGAATCCTTGACCGAGATTACAGAATAATCGTTGATAATGTCCCTAAAAGTGCCATTTCCTACACCAATGAAGGATTTAGCCAAGAAGTTATGCTCGAAACAGCTGAAAAATTAGCAAAACTGATTTCGAAAAAAACAAACAAGGTGACAGAAAGGGATAAACGTGATTTCTGGATTATGACGAATCCAGAACGCGCGAATGCTAAAATCTCGAAAAAAGAAATGGACCTATATTATGCAAAGAAATTAACAGATAATGATATTTATAAATATAAATTAGAGCGCATCACACCTGATGAATTAAAGGAATTGACTAAAGAAAAACTTGAGGTTATTGCACTATTTAAAGAGTTTAACAGCGGCTATAAGTTTACAACCCAAATCATAAAAAATGAGGATGTTACTGCGCAAGAATTGGCCGTTGTTAGCGAGAATCTGCAATCACTTCCTGGTGTGGATACAACCACGGACTGGGAAAGATGCTATGCTTTCAATGGAACCTTAAAATCTGTGTTAGGAAAAGTTACTAAATCTGATGAAGGATTGCCTGCAGAGCAGTTGGAGTATTTTTTAGCAAGAGATTACAGTCGAAATGACAGAGTGGGAAAAAGTCAACTTGAGTGGCAATATGAAAATGTTTTACATGGATACAAATCAAAAATAAAAAATGTAACCGATAAAACAGGAAATGTGATTGAAAACCACCCCGTATCAAATGGTAAGAAAGGAAAAGACCTTGTCTTAAGTATTGATATGGATTTGCAAAGGAAGATTGACCGCATCATTGAAGAAGAACTTTGGGCGGCGAAAAGATATCCGGGAACCTATCTAACTGACCGAGCATACGTGGTTTTAATGAACCCAAAAACTGGCGAAGTTCTAGCCATGTCTGGCAAAAAAATAGTTAGAAATAATCAAACAGGCAGAGTGGAAATGGAAGATGACGCTCTCGGTACATTTACTACCACCTATAACGTTGGTTCTACTGTCAAAGGAGCTACTATTTTGACTGGCTATAAAACAGGGGCTATTGCTCCAGGTACAGTGTTTGATGATGCTGGTTTAAAAATCCGGGCCACTCCTTTAAAAAAATCCTATGCCTACTTAGGAAGATTAAATGAAATTAATGCCCTAAAATTATCTTCCAACGTTTACATGTTCCATACAGCAATACGAATTGGAAAAGGACATTATGAGTACGATCAACCTTTAAATATAAGTTCAGAGGCTTTCGATTCCATTCGAGACTCATTTGCTTCGTTCGGTCTCGGAACCAGAACCGGGATTGATTTACCGAATGAGCAATCTGGATTTAAGGGTCAGAGTTATCTCCCGGGATATTTGCTAGACCTTGTGATTGGACAATATGATACCTATTCAGCCATGCAGTTAGCACAATATGTTTCCACCATCGCAAATGGCGGTTACCGAATGCAGCCTCATGTCGCCAAACAAATGCTCGAACCAAAGGAGGGAACACGAGAGCTTGGTCATGTTGTAAAAGAAATCACCCCCACGGTCCTAAATACAATTGATATGAAATCAGATTGGCTGTATCGCGTCAAATTAGGTTTTAAAAAGGTTATGCAAGAAAGGGGCGGAACAGCTTATAAGTATTTCGGCAATGCCCCCTACTCTCCTGCTGGTAAAACAGGAACAGCAGAAGCGTTTTACGACGGTCCTGAACGGTACCGATTTGGGAAAGAACCACCCCCAGTGATGAACCTTAGCTTGGTAAGTTATGCTCCTAGTTCGAATCCAGAAATTGCAATGGCAGTAATTGTACCATGGGCTTACCAAGGCAAAAAAGACAATCGGGCGAATCTGAAAATTGGACGCCGTGTTTTAGACACTTATTTTCAGATGAAAAAAGATAATCATTCTTAGGGTGCCAATGAATGGCATCCTTTTTTTGTTCCATTTATCCACTTACATATTTTTCCTTAGAACTGATTTCACTGCCCTTTCAATTTCTGCATAACCGGTGCAGCGACAGATATTTGACTCCAGCCATTCCTTAATCATGTTATCATCTGCATCTGGATGCTGCTTTATTAACGAATGACAGTTCATAATAAATCCCGGAGTGCAGTAGCCGCATTGGAAGGCAAAATTATCGACAAATGCCTGCTGAATGGGTATATTTTCTAACCCCTCAATCGTTGTTATCTTCTTACCTTCCGCTTCAACAGCTAACATTAGACATGATTTCATCGGCCATCCATCAATATTGACTGTACAAGCACCGCAATCCCCGTTCAAACACCCAGGCTTTGCGCCTGTAAGTCCAAGTTTACCTCGAATTGCAAATAAAAGTGTGTCGGCAGAACGTACCATGATGCTGCGCTTTTCTCCGTTTATGTCTAATATAATCGTGTGCGATTTCACCGATCCCCCTCCTTTCTGCAATTAATCTATCATTCTCAAGAACCAACAGGAACCAATGCAGAACAAACATCTGACAAAACATTCCGTAATACAAAAAGTCTGTATTCAGCAGACCCTTCAACATCATCTAAAATTGGCTTCGGTAACTTAGCTAGGGCATCAGTAATTCTTTGAGTCAACGGAAGTTCTTTATTATTTAGAGAAGATTCCAACTCCTTTGACCGAAACGGAAATGGGCACAAGCCGCTGATTGCGACACGTATCTCCTGCCCCAATTTTAATGCGGCTACTGTAATTAATGGATAGCCCGTATCCCATTGTTGACGGCGTTTAATACTAATAAATGGCGCAGCAATAAACTGGGATTCTGTTGCTAATTGGACAAGAAATTCTCCTTTTTTTAATTGAAGCTGCTCTTGAAAGATGTCATTAATTGGCACCACTTTTTTTCCTTCGGGGCCGACAATTAATACTTTGCTGTCCGCTAGTAAAAATGGTAAAACAGCTTCTCGGTAAAAAATTCGTGCACATATATTCCCACCTAAAGTAATTTTCCCCCGTGCTGTATGGTCCGCAACTTCACTTGCTGTTTTCGTTAATAATGGAAAAAGATTTGCCTCTTCGATCTTGGTTAGTGAAAGAGTACTGCCTAGCAGCAAATGATCAGCGCTTACCCGCATAACCTTGGATTCAGGGATATCCTTTATGTCAATAACCGCCTCGGTATACGCTAGTTCGATTCTTCCAAGAGTGATTAATTCCGTCCCCCCTGAAAAAAACATTGGTTTCTTTCCACCTTTATCTAAATACTGATATAAATCGACTGCTTCTTTTAATGTGGCAGGTTTAAAATAATCAAACTCAAAGGGAAGCATTTTTTTGCGCCTCCTTTGCCTTCCAAATTAATTCAGGAATAAGCGGCAGATGATGAAGTGAAACCCCTGCAGCTGTAGACAAAGCATTGCCGAGTGCAGCAGGCATGCCCATTAATCCATGCTCTCCCACACCTCGAGCCCCATACGGACCATCTAATTGGGGTGTTTCTACAAATCCCACTAAATATTCTGGATTTTCACCATAGCGAAGTGGGCGATACGTTCGGAGCTGGGGATTAAGAACCCTGCCGAGTTCGTCAAAATAAAATGTTTCCCTGCCAGCAAAAGCCAATCCCATGCTCATCGCACCCATTACCTGGCCCAATGCCGCTTTTTCATTTAAAACTTTCCCAAGGTCGACCACGGTACAAGCTTTCAGTAGCCGATAGGTATTATCCCTTTTATCAAATTCAATTTCTACACCATAGGCCGCAACTGTCCACTCAGGTCCCGGCTTACCAGCTCCTGTCTCAGGATCCAAATGGGTAAGATGACGCAGGATATAATTCCCTCTGCCAATAATTTGTCCGCCGATTGAATTTCCATTTGGATATTGATAACCATAGCAGATGTCTTTAATCGGAATTCCGATGGATGGATCATCCCTCAAAAAGACTCGACTGTTAGCTACCACAAGATCTTCTGTCGGTGCTCTTAATACGGTCGAAGCAATTCCCTTTAATTGCTTGATCACATCATCCGCAGCTTCGAGAAGTGCCCTTCCCGCCATAAATGTTCCTCTGCTAGCGACAGTTTTCCAATGCTCTGGTGTTGTTTGCGTATCCACTTCCATCCGAACATGTATCTTATCCACACTCATCTTCAGCCTTTCTGCAAGCATCTGAGCAAGGACAGTCTTCGTTCCGGTTCCAATTTCAATTACACCAGAAAGTAAATTGATACTTCCATCTCGGTTAAATGTTAATATCACTCCTGAAGGAGCATTGGGATCAATCGTCGATGTTTTCCAGCTGCAGCTGACGCCCTTTACTCTCACAAATCGCTCGTTTACATCTTTAACTTTACCTTCATCCCATTTGATTAAATCTCTTACTCTCTCAATACACTGTTGTAAGTTACCGACATTACTTTTATTTAATCGAACCCTTGTCGGGGTGGTGTGTCCAGGTTTAATCGCATTTATATACCGAAGTTCAAGCGGATCCATTTTTAATTTTTGTGCAAGTAAATCCAAGGTTCGTTCAATGGCAAAGGAAAGTTCGGAATGGCTAAAGCCTCTAAAGGGTGCTGCATATGGGTGGTTTGTATACATGCAATAGGAATCACACCAGACATTTGGTATGTTATATGGTCCGGTACAATCGGCAGCACCTGCCCTTGTAAGATCTACCGCTTTATCGGAATAGGCTCCTCCATCCCATAAAAAACGTATTTCTGCTGCTCTAATTTTACCGCTGCTGTCTGCTCCAAGCTTAATCCTTGCATCTAAACCAATGTGACAAGGAGAAGTTAAGATATCTTCTTCTCTCGAATTGAAGATCTCTACAGGTTTACCGCCAACAGCTTTTGAGGCTAGATAGGCCAGAACTTCCAGCTGAACGGCAGCTTTCCCCCCATAGGCACCACCTACAAGCGGTGTGTGGACAATAATCTTCCCCATATCCTCACCAAAATAATCAGCAATCAGTCTTTTCACCATAAATGGAGCTTGAGAAGAAGTAGTAATCATAATATTTCCATCAGGCAATATCTCGGCAGTGGCACACCTTGTTTCCATTGCCGCATGGTCAGAAGGAGAAAAAGAATAACTTGCTTCTACCACTGTGTTAGTCTCCGCCCACCCTTTTTCCATATTACCTTTACGAATTTTTATATGGGAAGCAATGTTGGTGTCAGGCACCGGATGCGAGTCATCCTCTTTTTTATATTTACTTAAGTCTTCATGGACTAAGGGGGCTCCTTTTTCAAATGCTTGGGACGGCGAGTTTACGACTGGCAACAATTCGTATTGGACTTTAATCAGGTCAGCAGCCATTTTAGCCTGTGTTGGTGAATCAGCTACAACAAGTGCAACCGTTTCACCATGGTAGCGAACCTTATCATATGCAATAGGGGGCCGGTCCCGGATGGCTTCCCCTGTTAATGGGTATTCCTTTCCAGCAAGGATGGCCCTAACCCCATTAATCTTCCAAGCTTCGGATGTATCAATCTCCACTATCTTCGCGTGGCCATAAGGACTAATGACCATTTTGCCAGATAACATCGGATGGAAATGATAATCATGTGTATATTTTGCCCGCCCTGACACCTTATCAAGAGCCTCTTTGCGAATGACGCTTTTCCCAATAACCTCCAATTCCATCCCTCCCCCACATATATGTGGATATCTATCCTATTTATATTTATTGGGGGCTATTCCTAGAATGAGTAAATATCCAGTTTGTGTAAAACCTAACATCAATCATATTTAATGTACATTTCATCAAATTCAAACAATTTCTTTTTTTATTCTATTGAAATATACTATTAATTGGTATGATGTTACAGATATTGCAAAAAGTATATTAATTCTATTTTTAGTAAAGGAAGACGTCATGAAGAAAAATCGAACATTATTTCTAACAGCGGTTGCCACAGGAACGATGTTAAATCCGCTTAACTCATCTATGATTGCATTAGCATTACACAGCATTCAGAAAGATTTTCACCTTTCCTTTTCAACGGTTTCCTGGCTAATATCCAGTTTCTATTTAGCTAGTGCAGTAGCACAGCCAGTAACGGGAAAGCTCGGTGATATCTTTGGCCGAAAAAAAACCTTCTTAACAGGACTTATTGTAGTTGCCATGTCCGCGCTCGGTGCCCCGCTTGCATCCTCCTTTCTGATGTTACTTGCAATGAGGCTGCTTCAATCAATTGGATCTAGTGCCATTTACCCGTCCGGAATGGCGTTAATTCGCGACCATATTAAAGAAAGGCAAGCTTCAGCCCTTGCCGTTTTATCAATATTTGCCTCTGCGATGGTCGCACTTGGGCCGACGATCGGTGGTTTCTTAATTGTGTTAGGGAATTGGCCAGCTATCTTTTGGGTCAATTTTCCATTTATTCTCCTCAGTTTAATATTAGGTTGGTTTATGTTTCCTAAAGATATGAAACAGGATAAGTCTCATATCAAGAGATTACTTTCTCATCTTGATTTTCTTGGAATAGGTTATTTTGCTGCAGGTATGGTCTTCTTTTTATGGTTCTTGTTATCTTTTGATGCGAATATACATTATCTTTCCGGAATTGTTGGAATCATCTTTTTCGGATTATTTGTTCGGAGAGAATTAAGGGTTACAGAACCATTTATCGACATTCGCATTTTCAGAAAACATCCTAAGCTTTCAATGGTGTATATCCAGTTTATCTTTTTGAATATTTTTTTCTATTGTTTATTTTTCGGTTTGCCTAGTTATTTTCAAGAAGGTTTGGGTTTAAGTGTTGAATTGAGCGGTATGTTAATGTTATTTATGTCCGGTGTTAGCATAATTATTTCATCTGTCACTGGAAAATGGATCGATCGTTCAGGTGTAAACCAGCCGATTATGGTAGGGGCATCTCTATCAATCTTAGGTGCGCTGTCTTTTAGGTTGTTTTTTGTTCAATCCTCTTATCTTGGTATCGGGATTATATTATCAATCATGGGCTTAAGTTATGGTATTGGAAATGTTGTACTTCAAGTAGCGATGGTTAAGGAAAGTCCAAATGCGATCATTGGGACAACCTCCGGCCTATTTCAAACTTGCCGATACTTAGGTTCAATTTTGGCATCAATCATTTTAGGGTTAATTTTTGGAGAACACATAACTGCGGAAAGTATGAAAATCATCGGGGAGGTTTTACTGGTTATTGGAATCATCAGCTTTTTAATGAGCTTATGGTTTTCACGAGAGACGTTGAATTTTAGAAAAATACGGCATGTATAATAGCAAAAATATATGTAAAAAGAAACAGCCTCGTGTCAGAGCTGTTTCTTTTAATTTATTGGCAAAACATAAAATAACACACAAAAAAAGTGGGCTGCACTTGCGGCCAACACAAACACGTGCCAAACCGCGTGGTGATACTTAAACCCTCTCCAAACATAGAATATGGCACCTAGGGTATAAAGGGCACCGCCAATAATTAAATAGGTCATACCCTGTGGAGAGAGATTATTTACTAAAGGTTTCCATGCAAAAACAATTAACCACCCCATGACTACATAGAGAAGCGTAGAGGTAAAAAGGTACTTTTTCACAAAAAAGCATTTAAAGACGGTGCCAGCAATCGCCAGTCCCCAAACAACTCCAAACAGTGTCCAGCCCAGGGCTCCTTTAATTACAATTAATAGAAATGGTGTATAGGTACCGGCAATAAAGAAGTAAATAGAGGAATGATCAAAAATCTCAAAAAGATCCTTTACCTTTCCTTCCGGGAAGCTATGGAGCAATGTTGAAGACATATAAAGAATAAACATTGTTACACCAAAGATTGTAAAACTTACGATATGCCAGACGTTCCCGTACAGGGAAGCATATATAATCAATATAATTAAGGCAGCAATACTAAGCATTACTCCTATTCCGTGTGTGATTGAATTCGCTAGTTCTTCTTTCTTTGAAAAAACATGTGTTGCAGCCATTAGAATTCTCTCCCTACCCCTTAATTAATATTGATGAAAGTAACATGATAATGACAGGAGGACAATGTATATTTGTCATTAAATATAGAAAAAAGTGTAACTCATCCTTGAGTATCAATATCCTTCCTATTATTATCAATTATTTTCTTAATGTTTTCTTTCGGATTCCAGCAATTAAATTTGTAGGTCGTTTTTGTTTCAAAGCCTAAACGACTACAAAAATAGTGCATTCCCTCTGCCCTTTTCTCTGCTTTAAAATGCCTGCATGTCGCGCAACAATGAAAATCTCTCATTTTATCACCTTTTCTTATACTATTAATCTTTCGTTCATAATTTATTAATATTTATCCCTTATCCTATAAATAGGTTCACGGAAGAACCTTAAACCTCCGCCCCCTTAAAATATAGATTAGTTTTGCATACCCAGCCAATAGCTGGGTAATTTTTTTCTTATGGAAAAAGCACGCATTCATTCTTAAATGCGTGCTTTTGTTGCTGTTTAGACTTTCGTTATTGACGGAAAGAAGGGTTCTGATAGTTTTGAAACGGCTGTGCTTGGAAAACAGGGTTCATATACGTTTGGGTTTGAAATCCAACTGATCCCGCTTGTCCAGATAGTTCTCTCTCCATTTGATTACACTGCGCAATTACCTCTTGGCATCTTTGGATTGCTAACTCATGCCCTTGAAGGCTTTGCTGAATGGTTTGAACTGCCATTCTTTCCTTTTGCATCATTTGCTCTAGCATCTGTGTATTTTGTTGTTCATTTTGAAGCATTTGTTGGTATTGATGATTTGCTTGTTGTGTCTGTTGGATTAATTGCTGAGCGAGTTGACGGCATTGATTAATGTGTGTAATCGAATGTTGAATGGTTTGCATGTGTGCGTTACCTCCAATATTTTGGATGTGAAAACCATTTATCGTGGAAAATTAGGATTGAATTTTCAACCCAAGAATAGATTCTACATAAACCATCGATAGCATTCGCAAATATATCTTCCAAATAATAATAAGAATACCTATTTCGTTAAAAAGAAATCATAAGATAAATCGCCGTTCCCCACATAATTAGGGCGGAAATTTTATTTAAAATAAGAATAAATCTCCCTGAAGAATCTATCCTACCTACCAATCTCCCTACGATCGACAGGCCAATGAACCAAAGCCAGGAAACCAAAATACATACCACCATGAAGGTAATTTTGGCTGAGCCCGAATAGGATAAAGAACTAGTACCAATTACTCCAATGGTATCCATGATTGCATGAGGGTTTAATAAAGAAACTGAAGCAGCAAACATAATCTGTTTTCGGGGTGAAAATGTATCACCTGTTATTTTCTCGTCTTTAGGTTTACTTTTCCACGTAGAATACCCCATGTATAGTAAGAAAAGAATTCCCCCAAGCACTAACGTCATTTTAATCCAAGTAATCCCTAAAACAACTGCCGAGACACCAAAAACAGCTAATGAAATAAGTAGTGTATCACAAATGGAAGCCGTCAAAACGACTGGTAGGACATAAATCCAACGCGACTGCATCGCCCCTTGATTAAAAATAAACACATTTTGGACTCCAAGTGGCAGAATGAGCCCAAAAGCTAGAATAAATCCATGTATTGCAGCACTTATCATTTTTTATCTCTCCATATGTATTTTCAAAAGGAAGTATACTTCCTCTAAACCCTGTCAATAACAATACCAATTAAGAAAAAAAATCGGGGTGTTATGTGATGCAGGGTATTTATTTTATCAATGATCGTATTTGTTTGGATGGACTTAACAAGGAAGAAAGTATAGCCATTCAAGAACAATCTTTAAAAAATTTTATCAATGAGCAAAAAATTCAAGTCGTAAAATTCAATCCTTATCAATTGAATGACTATTACACCATTCCACATGCGCTTCTTTACGACTTAAAAAAGGAAAAAGTAAGCATCGATTGTTTTTTATACTATTCCTCACAGGTGATGGAAGATTTCATTTACAGTTATCCAGCTAAATGGCTTATCTTAAAAAGCTTTTTCAAGAAAGTCATCTCAGTTGAAAAACAAAATGATTTAAACATTCGAGAAGTCGTTTAATCCATTGATTTATTTGCTTGTTTTCGATAAATAATTATAAAGTTAATGATAAAAATAATAATCAAATATACTCCATATATTCCAAAAGAATAGAGCTTGTTGTTACTAAATAATGCACCAGCATACGATAATAGAAGAATATTTGGTATTTTCCCAATGAATGATGCCGTAAAAAAAGTTAGCCATTTGACATGACTTAAACCACACACGATATTTACAACCGGTGCCGGTATGATTGGAATTAATCGACAGGTTAAGATTGCCACAAAGGAATTCTTGTTTAAAAACTCATCGTATTCTTGAACCTTCGGATATTTCATTAGTTTTTGCTGAGCATAATCACGAAAACCATACCTAGATAGGAAAAAGAATGCCATTGTTCCTACCATGGCTCCTGTTAAGGATACAATCACCCCTTGAGAAGTTCCAAATACCGCACCAATTGTTCCTGCTAGAACTGGAAATGGAATGACAGAAAAAAAAACACAAATTGCTACTAATAACATACTAATCAAAATAGATAGGGCTCCCCCTTGTTTCAAAAGCTGAAGTAATTCATCTTTTTGAAATAAACCTATTGCTATGATTAACAGTAGAATCCCTATACTTAATACTCTTTTAAACATCCGACAACTCCATTCACTTCATTTTTTGATTAATCCTATCATACTATATTTTTAATTTTGGAAAAATAAAAGAGCCCTTCGTGTTGAAAAGGCCCTCTCCTGCTTATCTATTAAAATGCTGTTCTCGCACCAAGGTATTTTGGTTTCCAATAGGAATTTGTCATATCTGCGATGGATACACCTTTTGAACCCGCTTGAATGAATTGGTTGTTGCCTAAATAAATCCCTACATGGGTAGGACCTGGAGCATATGTTTCAAAGAATACTAAATCTCCGGGTTTTGGGGTGCTGACAGACTTCATTCCTGACCATTGAGTGGCCGCTGTCCGAGGAATTGATACTCCTACCTTATTAAACACGTAACTCGTTAATCCACTGCAATCAAAACCAGCAGGTGTATTTCCGCCCCATAAATACGGTGTCCCAATGTATTTTTTGGCTTCATCCATTACCATTTGCGCCTTTGATACCGTTGGAGCAGGCACTGGTGTTGAAATCCCACTTGTAGTAAGTTTCAAGACTTGTCCAACATAAATCGTATCAGTTGTAAGATTATTCAGTGATTTAAGCTGTGCAACGGATAATTTATTACGAGAAGCGATTAGGTATAATGTATCCCCTTTTTGAACGGTATAGGATATCGTTGCCGTTTCATGGCTGTGTGGTGCTAATAAGGTCAGCTTTTGATTTACATTAAGAGAATCAGATGTTAAGTGATTCCAAATTTTCAAATCTGCTACAGTGACCTTATTAGCTTGTGAAATTTTCCAAAGTGTGTCTCCTGACTGTACGGTATAAATGTTTTCGTGTGCACTTGCCGTTCCAGCATATGTAGAAAACAGGATCCCCGCCGTTGCTGCGATAGATAATAGATGTTTTTTCATCGTTGAACCCCTTCATTTCGTTTTTGTAATACCATCATAAACGAATTTTAAGGGTTGTTTGAATCCCCAAAGATATGGCTTACTTGGTAAAAAATAATAGTATTGGAAAGGAAGACCTTTAATATTACAAACAGACTGTTCCTCAATCCTATTTATGTAACGATTTGCATAAGAATTTTATTTTTAATAATATTTTTGTAACATAAATGTAATAAAAAAGATGATTAAGGGATTAATAGAAATCTGATTATTCATACGAGTAATGTAGAAATATTGTAACAATCCTACCATGCACTCTAGTCTGTTAAACCTATAATAAACCTATAGAAACAATCTATATAGTTTTATAAATCATAATGATTTGGGTGATGATGATGCAAGGATTAGGGAAAGGACATCCTCATGCTATGGGGCATCCTCATGGAATGCGAAATGTAATTGATTATGACAAGAATCCATTTATTGTTATTTGGGAAGTCACAAGAGCTTGTCAACTTAAGTGTGTTCATTGCCGTGCTGATGCGCAGCTTACTCCAGACCCACGCGAACTAACACATGATGAAGGAATTAATTTAATCGATCAAATCTATGAAATGGACAATCCAATGCTCGTATTTACAGGCGGGGATTGTATGATGAGAGTAGACCTTTATGCGCTTGCTGATTATGCGATCAAAAAAGGCATGCGTGTTTCGATGACACCAAGTGCTACTGCTAATGTTACCAAAGAAAAAATGAAAATGTTCAAGGATGTCGGACTTTCTCGCTGGGGCTTTAGCTTAGATGGTCCAACCCCAGGAATACATGACCACTTCCGTGGGACTCCAGGGTCATTTGATCTAACCGTTGAAAAAATTAAGTACTTAAACGAATTAGATATGCCGCTGCAAATCAATACCGTCATTTCTCGTTATAATTATGATTCGCTTGAACAGATGGCTAAGCTTGTCGGCGAACTTGGCGCAGTCATGTGGTATATCTTTTTGCTAGTTCCTACAGGCAGAGGACAAATGGACGCTTGTATCTCTCCTGCTGAACATGAAAAAGTGTTCCGTTGGTTATATGAATTGAGCAAAACGGCTCCCTATGATATCAAAACAACGGCAGCCCAGCATTGCCGTAGAGTTGTATTGCAACAAAAAACACGAGAACAATTGATTGAAAAAGGCGAAATTCATTACGAAGATTCCATTACAACTGATTTTGCTTCTATGCATGATGGTTTAAAGCGTGCACCTAAAGGTGTAAATGATGGCAACGGCTTTGCATTTGTCTCTCATATTGGTGATGTCATGCCAAGTGGATTACTTCCAATCGTTGGTGGAAACATCCGTGATACCCCGCTCGCTGAAATTTACCGAGAGGCCAAAGTATTTAAAGAACTACGCAAGCCAGATCACTACAAAGGAAAATGCGGCATCTGTGAATATAACAAAATGTGCGGCGGCTCTCGTTCGCGTACCTATGCAGTTACTGGGGACTATATGGAGAGTGAACCCTTCTGTGTTTACATACCACAAGCGATGAGGAATAAAGAAACTTCACCTAGTGTGTAATATTTAAAGATAAAATTAAGAGGTATTCTACTTTTAGAATGCTTCTTTTTTATTCATTTGCCCCTTATCTACAATGTATATTTTTTTACCTCTTAACAACTTCTTTCTTAATATACTCCTCATTAGAAGGTATTTTTCTCCTAAATTATACCATCCTATAAAAGAGGATGGTCAATCAAGATAAGGAGTTATTATGATTAAGACAATTGCTGTAAATAAAAATTATGAATTGGTTAACGATATCGCAATCGATGATTTGCTTAAAGGGGAATATAAATGGTATTGGGTTGATTTTCATCTGCCAACTGATGAGGAAATCGAATATCTACGAGATCCTTTTCATTTCCATCCATTGGCGATCGAAGATTGTATTAATCATTTACAAAGACCTAAGTTGGATTATTACGAGGACCACACTTTTTTTATTACACAATCCCTAAATCACCAAACACTTAAAAGAGACGAGATTGATTTTTTCTTAGGTGAAAACTTTATCGTTTCCTTTCACCTTAGCCCTTCAACTGAAATTGAGGCGGTATGGAAACGATTTACTGAGTCCACTAACATTGAAAAGTGGGAGCCAACACATGTACTATACCTTGTACTTGATAAAATGGTTGATAGTTATTTCCCACAAGTCTTTAAAATCGAAGAACGATTAACTGAGATTGACGAGAATCCTAGAGGAAGATCCATGGAGGCATTGCTGGAGGATTTATTTGATACAAGGCACCATCTACTATCATTGAGGCACACCATTTCACCGATGCGCGATCTTATATACAGAGTCCTAAATTCACAGCGACTTACATTCATCCATGGAAAAAGGGAATACTATTCTGATATTCATGACCATTTACTGAAGTTAACAGAAATGATTGAGGCAAACCGTGAACTTACCACAGATATCCGTGACAGCTATATTTCACTTAACTCACATCAAACCAATCATGTCATGAAGGTTTTAACCGTGATCACCACGATTTTCATGCCCCTCACTTTCATCGCTGGATTGTACGGAATGAATTTTCGCTATATGCCTGGGCTATCGTCGAAATTTGGTTTTATTTCTACGCTGATTCTAATGATTTTAGTTGCGATGGGCATGTCTCTTTGGTTTAAGAAAAAAGGATGGTTTAAATAATAAAAGCAAATGCATCTGATCAGGTGCGACAGGCATGAAATAAGGACTAGCTCCTGCCGCTAGTCCTTTCTTTTCCCAAGTCGCTGTTTATTTCCACTCTTCATAGTCAACAATACCACCTGTTAAATCAATCGTATTCCGCTCGCCTTTATAATAGGTTTTTCCATCTTTTTCGAAAAGTAAATTTTCATAGGTATATACCTTTTGCCCATTTGGCAGATGAATTACCACCTTTGGTCCTGGGTTTTCAATCGGAGCTTCAATTTTAATTGTGTTTTGATAATAGTGCCGAAATACAAAGAATCCGACAGTTACTACAAAGCACATGATTATTAAAATAAATAAACTTTTTATGAAGGAATGTTTCGGTTTGGGATGGTATAGTTCAGTTCTGGTCAATTTTTTATCCTCCAATTGTGTCTGACGCAATATAATTTTGTCCAAATAGTTCGAATACTTCATTAATGCCCAAACCAAATTTTTTTAATCCATTTGAAAAAAATTAACACTTGGTAAGTTATGCATTGTCATTGTAATAGTTAACCACAATTGCGAATAAACACATGAAAGTCATAATTATGTATAATAGTATGTAAGAGTATTTAGAAAGGAGCAGTTGCTGTGGTAAACACAAATACCAAAGAAACAATGAAATTAATAGCTGATTTAGTAACCATTCCAAGTCCATCCGGCAATACGAATGAAGTGATTACCTATGTTGAAAAATTCCTAGCTGAATTACAAATTCAAACCTATCGAAACCGTAAAGGAGGGCTAATCGCAACAATTGCAGGAAAGGATTCAAGTAAACATCGGATGCTGACAGCACATGTGGATACACTTGGGGCAATGGTAAAAGAAGTGAAATCTAATGGACGCTTAAAGATCGATCTAATTGGCGGGTTTAAGTACAACTCCATTGAAGGCGAATATTGTCAAATTGAAACAAACAGCGGAAAAAGAATTACGGGCACCATATTAATGCACCAAACTTCTGTCCATGTCTATAAAGATGCAGGAAAAGCGGAGCGCAATCAGGACAATATTGAGATAAGAATTGATGAAAAGGTACATAATGCTGAAGAAGTTCGTGCACTTGGAATTGAAGTGGGTGATTTTGTTTCATTTGACCCCCGCGTAGAAATCACACCAAGTGGTTATATAAAATCGCGTCATTTGGATGATAAAGCAAGTGTGGGAATTCTTCTACAATTAATAAAACAAATTAAGTCGGAAAATATTCCCCTGCCCCATACAACGCATTTCTTAATTTCCAATAATGAAGAAATCGGATACGGTGGAAACTCAAATATTACTCCCGAAACTGTCGAATATTTAGCAGTAGATATGGGGGCAATGGGCGACGGACAATCAACTGATGAATATACTGTTTCCATCTGTGTGAAGGATGCAAGTGGACCGTATCATTTTGAATTGAGAAAGAACTTAGTGCGACTTGCGGAAGAGAATAACATCGATTATAAATTAGATATATATCCTTTCTACGGTTCAGATGCGTCAGCTGCAATCCGCTCAGGTCATGATATCGTCCATGGCTTAATCGGTCCTGGTATCGATTCATCCCATGCATTCGAGCGAACACATGAAACTTCCATTGAAAATACTGCAAAACTACTGTATCATTACGTGCAGGCGGATTTAATCCAGTAGGAGATGAAAATATGTTTTCAAATATTGGTGTACCAGGATTAATTTTGATTTTAATCGTAGCTTTAGTCATCTTTGGTCCAAACAAACTCCCTGAAATTGGCCGTGCCTTTGGCCGTTCGATTCGTGAATTTAAAAAAGCCACTGATGGAATTGCGGAAGATATAAGGGAAGAAATAAAAGAAGATATCAAAGAAACACAACAAGGTACAATTAATTTAAAGAAGTAATTCTCAACTCCAATAAACATCCCCTTCAATCACTTGAAGGGGATGTTTTCTGGATACTATTTTCTCGTAAACGATTGAACTTGATTCATTAATTTTTTCCGGGATTTTGGATTACGGAGTAAATATGCCGCACCTAGAGCAACAGTTGTCATCATTAGATTTTTTCTCTTCATTTTGAAGCCTCCTCTATGTTTGTCACTCTTAAATGTTCCCTTAATCACGTCCTTTTAACATGTAATTATTTACTATTAGAAAATAAAAAAACTAATTCTCCTGTTTGAATTAGTTTTTTTGGCTAAAACTTATTATTTTTTAAGTAATTCCTTAATTTTTTGATTATGTTGTTTACTTTGTTCTAACAATTGATTTAATAGTAATGTTGCTTGTTTGTTATCCTTCTTTTCAACTGACATCTTTAGTTCATGGAATGTTTTCCAATGGGACATTTCTTTTCCACCGTGTGCTTGTTTGAAAAACTCTTCTTTTGTTATCTTTCCAGCATCCAATTGTTTTTTTAATTCTACAATTTTCGCCATTTTTTCCTTTTTCCATTTTTCACGTTTAGCAGCATTTTCAGGACTCATCCATTTGTCCATTAGGGTTTTCTTCTCGGCCAGGACTGTCGTCCATTCTGCTTTTTTCTCTGGTGTATACTGATCTACCCAGGAAAGAAGCATTTTCTGTCTTTCTTCCATCTTTGCTTGCCAATCTTTATGCATCATGTTGCGATGCCCTTTTTCTTCACAATTACAAGGGGCTTTTTCCCTCTGTTCACCATTGGAGGTATCTGGTGTGGCTGGGGCGGCGGCGGCCATTCCAGGCACTGACATTAATATGCCTAATGATAAAAGTAACAATTTAAACTTCATAAGTATCTCCTTCCACAAACGTATTTAGTAAATTTCATCTCTGGTACGAAATTATCATTCCCAGTAATTGAAAAAAAATTTACCAATTTGACAAATTTTTAGTAAAAATACTCTTGTGGAATTATTTGAAGTGGAGTATTCTATGAATAGAAGATATGTGAAGTATTTCACAATACAAAAGATTTCTCATTCTAATATGGCCTTCAATCCCCCAATTAAAGGCAAATCCCCATTCCAATAGGAATGGGGCTGTTTTTTATTTATTAAAGGCATTTTCCTATTCCCATTCTAAAATCTCAAGACGATTGCCGAAGGGGTCATGGAGGTGAATTCTATTTGCTCCTGGAAGAAGTTCATCTTCTGTAAATGCCACTCTCTTTTCACGTAGATGAACTTTTAATTCTTCGATCTTCTCAACAACTAAGGCAGGATGTGCTTTTTTTGCTGGTGAAAACGGTTCTTCTACACCGATGTGAAGTTGAAAGGTCCCAAATTCGAACCAAACACCGCCTCGTTTCTTTAATTCTGCAGGTTTCTCTACTTCGATTAATCCGAGGATTCCACCAAAAAATTCCCTCGCGGCTTCTTCACATCCCTTAGGGGCAGCAAGTTGGATATGATCGATCTTTTTTATAGCAAATGACATAAACACTCCTCCATTTGTCAATTCTCCTCTCTTATATTTTAATAATTTTATAATTTTCTTTCAAGTTCAAAATTTCTTTGGTTTAATATACATCTCTTTTAGTAAAGACAAAGAATGAAACAAAGATGGCTACTGCCCACCAAACGAAGAGTACTAGGATTGAGAATGAAAGGTTCATTCCTTCGATCGGTGGTGCTGTTCCTTTCATATAATCAGTTAACCGCAAATTGACCATAAAAAGGTACTTGGCGGATTCCCATGAGGATACCATGTTTGTTAAAATGGCTCCTGAGATTAATGAGGCAAGCATTACACCCATACCAGCTGCTGTACTTCGAATCAATACTGACAGCATAAAGGAAAGGGTACCAACAACAATGGATACAAACCAGACTAGTCCAAAGTCCATTAACAAAAATTTCCACTGACCCATCAACTTGACTTCAGACGTATTTAATCCAGTCTCAGTCACATTAAATCCTGTCAATATTGGGGCACCCCACCCCTTGTAACCAAAGACCAGACCGGAAATTAAATAGGAAAGAACCCCTGCAATCGCAATGATTAAGGAAATCGCTAAACACAGGGTAAAATATTTACTCAAGAGCACCTTCCACCTCTTGACAGGCCTGGTCAACAGCAGCTTGATCGATCCTAAGCTATGTTCAGAAGAGACCAGATCACTTGCTATCACCATAACCATTAAGGGAATAAACAGATCAATCGAGTTTTCTAGAAAAATTCTCATAAACGTTGGGGCACCCGGCTCAGATGGATTGATATCATGATCGAGATAATATTGTTGCTGCTGGAGAGAGATTTGCAGCTGTTTTTTCCATTCATCTGTTATTCGACTGCTGCTTAAACGATTCGTCGTATCAACAATCTGCTGTTGTAATATTGTTCGCCAATCACTGGTTCCTAGTTTTTCACGTTGTGTTTGTACTTGTTTAAATTGTGCATATGTAAATAGCATGACAAGAACGCCAATAATGATAGCAATAACAATGAGCCGTTTCTTAGCAATCAGTTTCATCATTTCATTCTGAATTAACTTATTCAATCATGTCACCCCCGGTTAGCTCGAGGAATAAATCTTCCAGGACTGGCATTTTTCGATTCATTTCCATCACGGAAACACCGGCTTCAACCAATTGCTTATTCCATAGAGGAATCTTTTTTTCATTAAATTCCGTCAAAATAGTACCTTCATCTGTTTCTTCAATGTTTGTTAGAGAACGTAATACTTCCCTTCCTCGATCAAGTGGTTGTATATGCCAAACCACTCGTTCTCGATTGGAAAGCAATTGTTGGACCGTATCGGTTCGGATGATTGTCCCTTTGGATATGATCGCGACTCGATCACATAAAAGCTGGATCTCACTTAAAAGATGGCTTGAAACTAGAACACTTAAACCTTCTTCCTCTGCAAGATAACGAATAAATTGGCGCATTTCCCGAATCCCTGCCGGATCCAAGCCGTTTGTTGGCTCATCAAGGATTAACACTTTTGGGTTTCCCAATAATGCTTGAGCAATCCCAAGACGCTGTCTCATCCCTAGGGAATAAGTTTTTACCTTATCATGAATTCTTTCTGTTAGACCGACAAGTTCAGTCACTTCTTTAATCCGTTCTTCACCGATTCCTTCGATCATTCTGGCAAAATGAAGAAGGTTATTATAGCCTGACAAATAGGGATATAATTCTGGATTTTCCACAATACAGCCTAGGTTTGTCATTGCTTTTTGGAAATTTCCCTCAATATTAGAACCACAAATAAGAATACTGCCTGATGTTGGTTTGATTAATCCGACAAGCATGCGGATAGTAGTTGTCTTACCTGCTCCATTTGGCCCTAAAAATCCAAATACCTCTCCTTCACAAAGATCAAAAGTAAGTCCCTTAATAATTTCTTTTTTTCCAATCACTTTTTTTAAATCTTTAACGGATAATGTAATTTTTTTCTCCATCGATTTCCCCTCCTTACCAGGTGAGCAGTGAGGCAACTCGTTCGGCAATTAAACGATACCCTTTTGAGTTTGGATGAAACTTATCTGAATATAGATAATCATTTACCTTTAACTCAAACAAGTCGAAGGTTGGAACAAATACAATTTTCGGAAAAGAAGCACTAACTTCAGCACTGTCATAATTCCAATGGCGTACCACCTTTGACATTTCTTTTCCTTGATCTAAATCAATAAACGGATTATACAATCCAATGAAAAACACATTGGCATTTGGATTGTTATTGCGTATTTGTTTTAAAACAAATTTTAAATTGTCCAAGTACTTCTTTTCAATGGAAGCAATATCTTCTGTTTCAAAGTCCATTAATGCTTGGCCCCCTCGGAACAAGTCGTTCCCGCCAATCGTGACCAGCACCATATCAGCTTTCCCGATTTGGCGGCCTACTTCGGTTTCTTGGACTTGTTTCCTTAGTGAATCAGACCTTTGTCCATTAATGCCGAGATTGGTAAGTTGAACGGGACGTTTTGTTTTTTCCTTGATTTCATCTGCCAAAACACCGACATACCCCTTTCCAGTCTCATCTCCCGTTCCTCGAGTTAAGGAGTCACCTAGGGCCACGATGTTTAATTCTTTTTTATTTTCTACCCTGGAAACACGCTTTACTTCCGGAACCTTCTCCGGTTTTCCCGCATAATACTCGCCTACTGCCCAGCCAAGCCCGACCAGCCAGAGGAGGCAAAACAACACAGCTATGCCTGTAATCGAACGAATGACATTCTTATTCAATGCAAATAACATCCTTTCTGGCCATTTCTTTCTTTCATTTAATCATAGTTGCGATATGAATCAAACTTTCAATACTTGTAATTACTGAAAAATTCCATGGTGGCGATGATCATTATCATTAATCATTACTTACACAATAAAAATAAAGGAACCTCAAAGAGAATTCCTTTGTTTTGTTCATTTATTTGGTTCCTGTTTCCATAACAACATTCCTAATTTTCTTAAACAAATATATGGCGCCAATTAGAATAAAAAGGACGATAATTGTTAGAAACACGTATTTCTTAATGGCTTCAAAAAATATATCCCATTGTGGTCCAAGGCTTTTTCCAATAAAAATAAAACTCGAAACCCAAAGGGTCGATCCAATTCCCGTATATAAAGTATAAACCTTAATTGGAACACGAGTAATCCCAGAAAAGTAACCAATGAAATGTCTAAATACGGGGATGAATAATGATATGAGTAACAGTTTATTTCCATATTTTCTTATCCAATTTGAAATGGCCTCTAAACGCTCTGACTCTATATGAATCCGTTTGCCATGCTTTTCAAAAAATTGCATACCGAGTTTAAATCCCACCCAATAGGAGAGCAGCATACCTAAGGTACATCCTAATGCTGATGAGAGAATACTACCGAACCAATTGAGTTGTTCAAGAAAGGATAGAAAACCTGCATATGCCAGCACTGCTTCCATCGGGATTGGAAGCGCCAATATTCCTAGCGCAATCGAAAGAAAAAGAACAAGATATCCATACTCGTTCATAATTGTGGTTAAATATTGCAATGATGGAAAGCTCCTTTCTCTTTTTGGATTTATATCAATTAATTTTCATTAATCAATATTGGTATTTTATCCATTCTTCTCTAATATAGTATCGCTTTCCATCAATTTATTGGTATTTTAAAAATAGTGTTTGCAAAAGCATTAAAAAAGCCGATTTCCAGCAGAAATCGGCTTTTTTACTATTCTTCTAGATTCCCCATTGGTCCAAAAAATTCAAAGTGAATTCGATCTTCAGTTACACCAATTTCCTTTAATGATCGATTAATTGCTTTCATAAATGGTACCGGTCCACAGAAATAAAAATCCGCATCCTTTGAATTGACTTTTTCTTGCAGCCAATCGCGAGTTACATATCCTTCCACATCAAATCGATTATTTTTGCGGTCTTCTTCAGTTGGTGAATCATAGAAGAAATATGAATTGACATTGTCTAATTTCGATAATTCCTCTACTTCAGCTCTTAAAGCATGGACATTTCCATTGGCAGCGGCATGAACAAAAGTGACTTTCCGTTCTGGCTGAACCTCTACAACTGTCTTTAACATACTCATCATTGGTGTTAAACCAACCCCCCCACTAAGTAACACGACAGGAGTATTTTTTTCAGTATTTAAAACAAAGTCGCCTGCTGGAGCACTAACTTTTAAAATATCACCTTGATTCACACCATCATGTAAATAGTTGGACACCATACCATCTGGATTTTCAGTTCCCGCCTCACGTTTCACGCTGATTCTGTAATAACCCTTACCCGGAGCATCTGATAGGCTGTATTGACGAATATGAGTAAATTTTTCACCAGCTATTTCTAATTTGATACTAATATATTGTCCAGGGGTAAAATCTGCAATTGCCTTATGATCTTCAGGTGTTAAGTAAAACGAGGTAATCACTTCACTTTCCACTACTTTTCGATCAACAATGAAATTGCGGAATCCACTCCAGCCTCCTTGTTTATTTACTGTTTCATCATATAATTCTGCCTCAACACTGATAAAAACATCGGCAATGACATTATATGCTGCCGCCCATGCATCAATAATTTCATCTGTTGCTGCATCACCTAGTACATCCTTAATGGCTAGTAAAAGATGTTTGCCAACAATCGGATAATGCTCTGGCAAAATTCCAAGACTTCTATGCTTTTCCGCTATTTGTTTAACAACCGGAAGAATTGCCTCCAGATTATCAATATACATGGCAGCGGCATAGACCGTTCCAGCCAATGCCTTTTGTTGTCTACCTTGTTTTTGATTGGCATGATTAAAGATATTTAATAATTCAGGATGGTTAGCAAACATCAATTGGTAAAACCGAGTGGTAATGGCTTCACCATGTTTTTCTAATACAGGTACAGTAGATTTAATAATTCCAATTGTTTTTTGATCTAACATGAATAACACTCCCTATGTAATTTTGTAATTACTATTCTCATAGTGATTATATGAAATTTCATACGCGTATTAAGTGATTCAAATCACACATCGCTATTTTTGAATAATTCGAACTAGGTACATTAGTCACAAAATGTTCACTTTTGAATATGACAAATATAACTTGTCGTAAAATATGTATTCTTGTAATGTTGATTCTAGTTATCATAATATATCAAAAATACACAAACTTTCGGCCGCACTTTTGCGGTTTAGATACTTAAGTTAGGGATATTTACCCGAGGAAGAGGATTAAGATGAACAAAGCAAAAATTGCGTGGATCACTGACACCACGGCTTCTCTCAGCAAAGAATTTATTGAGCAAAATAATATTCATGTGGTTCCACTAAATATTGTCATTAACCAAGAGTCCTACAAGGAAACAATAGATATCACTCAAAAAGAGTTTTACGAGCGAATGAAAAAGGAAGACTCGAAATTTCAAACCTCTCAGCCAGGTCTTGGTGATTTTGTGGAACTTTATACAAAGTTAAAGGAAAACTATGATTTTGGAATCGCTATCCATGCCTCCAGCTTACTATCCGGAACATTTCAAACCTCTGTGATGGCAGCGGAAATGGCTGATTTTAAATTGGTACCTATCGATTCCATGACCGGCTCCTACCCACTCTCATTTTTAATAAAAAAAGGGATTGAACTAGTAGAACAAGGCTATGAAATCAGTGAAGTGGAGGCCAAACTTAATGGATTACGCGAGCACACTCGTTTATATTTAGTCCCATCAAATTTGGACCAACTCAAAAAAAGCGGCAGAGTATCCGGAGGCCAAGCCATCCTAGCCTCCCTATTTAATATCAAGCCTATTTTAGCAATTGAAGATGGAGGCGCTAAGATAAAAGATAAAGTTAGAACGGAAAAAAAATCCATTGCATGGTTAATTAATAATTTAAAAACCGATTTGGAAACAAAAACTGTTAGGAAAGCAGCTATTGTCCATGCTAACGATATCGAACGGGCAACTGCGTTAGAGAAATTAGTCAACGAAACATTTCCGGAAATTGAAACGGAAATAATGATGCTAATTACTGTTGCCGGAGTGCATACGGGGGTTGGAACTCTAGGACTTTCGTGGGTTTGCGAATAATCGAAAAAGGACTGATGAAATTCAGTCCTTTTTTCTATTATTCGGTTGCAAGAGATTCTACATGTTGTAACGTTAGAAGTTATTTGTGCCCGTTACATCGAAAAAGAGATGATTACGGGAACAATTGGACTCGATTCGTGCCCCTTTTCACGAGCATTAATTGAAAACGGTAACAATTAATTTCAATCTAATTTTTCCCGCCTGGTAAGATCCCTTTAGCTCTGGCTTCATTTAACCAAGAAGGAAATTCATTTAACAACTGATTATACAATTCCTCATCCGTAGTTTTTTCGATGTCTTTAATGTGAAAAAAGTTAGCATTATCAATGAATCTACCTTCCATAGTGTCCAATTTTTCTAAAACTTCAAAGCTTGAGTCACCAATACCAACAAACTGCCAAAAAATCGGTTTTGTTGATGATTCAACTACTGGTTTCTTAATTGTTCTTTTACAGCCCCCATCATTAATAAAAACAATAAAAGCGGGTTCCTTGGCCCGAGATTCTACCGTGTATTTCTGAATGACATCCTCCATAACAGGCGGTTCATCATTTCTTCCGAATTTATGTATTAAATCGTTAGCTAAAATATACTCTTCTACATAGTTGCTAAAATCCTGTTCAGAAACTGATTTCAAACGAGAAAATTCATTATCATATACCCAAATATCCAATAATCCATCATCATCAAATTGGCTTGCTACTGCAAGAATACGCTCCACAACTTTTTGAACCGTACCATTTTTGTATAAGTTTCTCATAGAACCTGAGATATCCAATACTAGACCAACTCTAGAGACCACTTTTGTTAGCTTTTTCTTTTCTAATACAATCCCGGCTTTTTTTTTCAATAGACTAATTGATGACATTTTAAAAACCTCCCATTATTTAATGTTGTAGGCACTAAATGCAATTAATTCTTCTATTATTATACTCTATTTCAAAAATATGTTAGAGTTTTCCTCCACTTTAATCTATTATTTATATAAGAAGTTTAAAAATAACATGAAATGGGTTTGAAATGATGAAAAATAAGAAAAGAGTGTTTGTATTGTTAGGTGTTCTTGTTACTTTAGGTTTGATTTATATTGGATTTTTACAATTTAAAATTAGTCAATATAGTCATAAAGACGTTCCTAAAAATGCAGACTATTTGATTGTTCTCGGGGCAAGGGTGAAGGGCACCGTCCCTTCCCTTGCATTTGCGAGTAGAATTAATGCGGCAGCAGATTATTTAAAGAAAAATAAAAATACAATTGTCATCGCATCTGGTGGAAAGGGACCTAGTGAAGATATCTCTGAAGCGGAATCGATTAGAAGAGAACTGGTCGAGCAGGGCATAAGCGATGCTCGGATTATTTTAGAGGATCAATCGACTGATACGTATGAAAATATTAACTTTTCTAAAAGGCTTATTCCTAAGGGTGAAAGGCTTGGTCTGGTGGTGACAAATAATTTTCATATCTACCGTGCCGTCTCCATTGCTCGAGACTACGGACTAGAGGTGCAGGGACTTCCAGCAGAAACTCCATGGATTGCCGTGCCAAAATCCTATTCACGTGAATATTTAGCCATTACAAAATTTTATTTAAAGAGATATATCCTTGACTAATTTTATAAACAAAAGAGTACTGTGATTCAGTACTCTTTTGTTATTAATCTTTGGTTGTTTTTGCATAAATACATGTATCTCGTAATCCTTTACCATCGGCAGAAAGTCCATCATTTTGTAAAATCCCCTCTAAGTTAAATCCTAGGCGTTCAGGAATGGCCCTGCTCTTGATATTTTGGGAGTCGCAGCGGATTTCCACCCGATTTGCTTTAAGTTCGGTAAAGGCAAATTTAGTAATTGCTTCGGTTGCTTCGGTAATATACCCTTTCCCGCTATAGCGAGAATCAATCCAGTAGCCAATCTCAAACTTTGGAATACTCCAGTTGATTCTGTGCAAACCTGATGAACCTATGAATTCCCCTGTTTCCCGATTAAAAATATGTAACCTCAAATCCTCACGGGTTAGAAACTTGGTATGTGCATCACGAATATTAATTTCAACATCGTCCTCTGTTTGCTCTTGATGGGCCCAAGGCATCCAGTCTTTTAGTTCGGTTAAGGATGCCTGCATGGCTTGGTAAACAGCTTTACCATCTCCGGGTAAAGGATTGCGTATTAGTAATCTCTCTGTGTAAAACTCTTCTGAAAAATCTAATAGTATTGGTTTCATAATTTTGCCCTCCTTGTGAATTTAAAATATTCGTTGCGTGATTTTGTAATTCCTTTTTCAAAAAAAATGACCTTGGAATGGATTCGCTGATTGGATGAGAAAAATCGCTGATTAATTAGGAAGATTCGCTGATAGAATCATTAAATTCGCTGATAGGAAAATCCGCTGATTAACAGCAGAAAAAAATTCGCTCATTTAACTGTGAAATTCGCTCATAAGACCATCATATTCGCTCATTGAATTGAAAAATTCGCTCATCGATTCTAAAAATTCACTCATTACCCAAATATCGCCTCAATACGGCACTAAAAAAGACTCTTCCCATACAAGGAAGAGCCCAAAATTGCTGTTTTTAGTATGCTTTTGCCCAATAAACCATCTTGTCAGCATCTTTTCCACAGCAGACACATTTTTCCGATACTTGTTCTTGCTCAAATGGAATACATCTTGATGTTGCTCCAGTATCTTCTTTGATTTTTTCCTCGCAGGCTAATTCGCCGCACCACATCGCCTTAATGAAACCAGGTTTAGCTTCAAGTGACTCTTTTAATTCACCTAGTGTTAAAGCAACTGAGGTTCTTTCTTCACGGTGATTTAGAGCCTTATTATAAAGATTTGTTTGGATTTCATCTAATAACTCAACAAGCTTTGCTTCTAATTGATCTAGTGGCACGAACACTTTTTCTAAAGTATCGCGTCTTACTAAAACCACTTGCTTGTTTTCGATATCTTTAGGTCCAACTTCTAGGCGGACTGGAATACCCTTCATCTCATATTCATTGAACTTCCAACCTGGTTTTTTATCGCTGGCATCAATATCAACACGAGCAACTTTACCAAGGGACGTTTTCAAATCATAAGCAAAATCAAGGACGCCTTCTTTATGCTGCGCAATCGGCACAATCATCACTTGAGTTGGCGCTGCTTTTGGTGGAATTACGAGACCACGGTCGTCGCCGTGAACCATGATTAGAGCACCGATAATTCTTGTTGTAAAGCCCCATGACGTTTGATGCACGTACTGAAGCTTTCCTTCTTTGTCAGTGTACTGAATGTTAAAAGCCTCTGCAAATCCTGTACCAAAGTGGTGAGAAGTACCTGACTGTAATGCTTTTCCATCGTGCATTAAGCTTTCAATGGTAAAAGTCGCTTTTGCACCGGCAAACTTTTCTTTTTCTGTTTTTTGTCCTTTTACAACCGGAATTGCAAGGATTTCTTCACAAACAGCGGCATATACATTTAGCATTTTAATGGTTTCTTCCATTGCATCTTCGTCTGTCGCATGGGCAGTATGACCTTCCTGCCATAAAAACTCTAATGTCCGCAGGAACGGACGAGTGGTTTTTTCCCAACGTACAACGTTTGCCCATTGGTTATAGAGCTTAGGCAGATCCCGGTAAGAATGAATAATGTTGCTATAATGCTCACAGAAAAGAACTTCAGATGTTGGTCGCACAACCAATCGTTCTGCTAATGGTTCAGACCCGCCATGTGTAACCCATGCCACTTCAGGTGCAAAACCTTCGACATGATCTTTTTCTTTTTGAAGCAAGCTTTCAGGAATGAACAATGGCATATAAACATTCTCATGCCCTGTTTCCTTTATTCGTCGATCCAGCTCATTTTTTATATTATCCCATAAAGCATAGCCATACGGGCGGATAATCATTGAACCACGCACACTTGAATAATCAATTAAATCAGCCTTAGTGACGACATCTGTATACCACTGGGCGAAATCATCGTCCATTGCCGTAACATCTTTTACAAATTCTTTTGCCATGTTTGACACCTCATTATTTTTTTAAAATAAAGATATGGGCGTATCCGCTTTTCTGCACAAAAAGACCTTGATCCTAAAAAGGGACCAAGGCCTGGCGGTACCACCCTAAATTCATAAAGCAAAATTGCTCTATACACTTTCCTTGATAACGGACATGATCCGCATGTATCTTTAAATTCGATACAGAACTCGGGTGGCAGGTTCAAATGACCGTCTTAAGAAACCTCACACCAATGGTTTCCTCTCTTGGTAAGACCCTTTCACTTTACTAATCCCCGTCATAGTTTCAATAGTATTTTTGAAAATTATATATTTCAAAATGAAAAAAGTCAATTTTTTTATGGAATATTTTTCTGATGTCAACAAATTACCTTCTCATTGACTTTAAACATGTGTATAAATCGGTTAAAATGCTAGTAATTATAAAAATTGGGGTGGTGGTTTCCATGGATAAAGAAAAAGATGATCTCCGACAAGAGGAAGAAGAGAAAGAATTTTTGCTAGAATATATCAGGATGCAAAATGAGGCAATGAAACGGATTTATAAAAATACCCTTGATAAAGAAAAAAAGGAATAAATACATCTCCCAAAAACTACACATGACTTATCTTCCCTCAACAATATTCATAAAACGTTCATATTAATCACTGAATATACAAATTTAAACGGTTTATTTGCATTTATAATACTCTTATGTTGTTAATCAATCACACGTAAGAGGGGACCAAAAATGAATATATTTGCGATCATTACGGCAATTATAGTTGCCACTGGAACCGGATATTCCATCTATTCTGTCTACCGCCATAAAAATAAACTAGCTACTACCTCTGGAACAATGATTAGTATGGTTATTGCAGTGATTACCGGTTTACTGACCGGCAGTATCATTGGCATCATTTCAGGTGAGATTTTTCTAGTAGTCGGAGTCAGTATGATTATCGGATTTGTCATAGGCTTCTTAGCAGGCCACCCAATCGGGATTTTAGCTATCTTAATGGGCTCTATTTCGGGTCTAATAGGCGGAATTATCGGCGCCATCCTTGGTGCATTTATTCAATTTATTAATCCAACAATTCTATTAGGAATCTTGTTAGGATTCTATATCCTGATTATTGGATTCGTGATTATGTATATTTTCGTAGAATCCAATAATAAATTATCCCTTGATCCACAGGAACTTTCGCCATTTGCGATTATCGCTGGAGGAATTGTGCTGGTA
Organism: Neobacillus sp. MER 74; assembly: GCF_023714155.1. NCBI lineage: Bacteria > Bacillati > Bacillota > Bacilli > Caryophanales > Bacillaceae > Neobacillus > Neobacillus sp. MER 74. The sequence goes on along the minus strand of NZ_JAMAUV010000009.1, from coordinate 69,756 downwards.
TCGTTATTTCTGTTTATGTATAGCAGTGATTTGGTAGAAATTCCGGGTCAAAGTAAATCAAACCAAACAGAAACTGCCCATGCCGCTGAAAGTCAAGAAGTTCCCAAAACGGAAGTGGATGTAACAAGGGAAAGCAAGCCGCTTGTTAAGATGGAGGTCACCACCCAGGGGTATACCCCAAATGTCATTCGTGTCAAAAAAGGTGTTCCGGTTGAACTAGAAATAAACAACCCGCTTGATAGTACGAATTGTATCTCCACCTTTATGATTCCTGAATTTAATATTAACAATGTCAACTTAAAAACGGGTACTACAAAACTAACCTTTACTCCTGATCATTCAGGCACATACACCTTTAGCTGTGGAATGCAAATGTTTAAAGGGACAATTATTGTAGAATAGACTGGACAAAAAGCACACGAATTTCTATCGTGTGCTTTTACATTATTAAACTATTCAAATAAGCTTTCTGCCTGCCGCTTCTTTCGCTTATTTTCTGCAGCGATAACTTTCATAGAAAGATAGATTCCTGTCCCTGTTAGAATCATTAAGGCAACGGCGGTTAAATCTATTAACCATTTCACATTTGTATTGCCAATTCTACCTTCATGAAGGCCCCGGATGATTGACATAATCGACCCTTGCCCCGGTCTTTGTCCACGAATTCCCTCCGGCAGGTTTCCATTTCCCCTAAAGTCGCGTTGCCCTTGGAACTGACCGTTTCCATTCTGACCATTAGCTTGTCCTTGAAATAGGCCGCCGCCCTGAGGTCCTGAATTTTGTTGATTTCCTTGTTCAAAACCGCCATTCATTCCTTGGGGACGTTCGCCTTGGTTAAATTGACCTGGTTGGAAATTCCCCTTTCCACCTTCAAACTGTGTTTGACCGATTAACCAAGGTTCATTCATTAACAATCCTGTTAAGGACTCGATAAAGATGAAAATGGAAGCAATTAAGCCTATCCATAGATGTGCCTTTCTCGTACTCTTCATGTTAAGACTCCTCCCTTCAGTTTTCCATGTAAAAATCTTTGCCTGAATAATATCAAACACATTATGAAGGGGGTTCCTTAAGTTTTTCTTAAGAAATAGATCTACCTTGATTTTTTTGAATAAAAAAACCCAAAAATTTAATTTTTTTGGGTTTTTGGGAAAATGATTTCAATTGTCGTTCCTTTACCTGGCGTGCTTTGCACCTTTGTCTTACCATGATGTTTCTCAATAATCCATTTTGCAATCGATAAACCGAGTCCTGTTCCTTCAGCAGCCGTCCTCGCCTTGTCACTTTGATAGAAACGGTCAAAGATTTTCGGAATATCTTTTTCTGGAATACCAATCCCGGTATCCTTTATTTTAAGAAAAATGGAGGAATGATTCTGTGAACATGAAAGCTGTATTTCCCCGCCTTCATTTGTATATTTCATGGCATTGTCTAATAATATGACGATTAATTGATGAATTCTTGCTTTATCAGCAAAAAATCGCACAGGTTCCGTTTCTTGTAAATAAAGCGACTTTTCTTGATACAATGCAATTTCTTCATATTGTTGAAGAATTTCTTTTAACAAATCATCGAGTTGGAATTGTTCCTTTTTGACCTCAATTTGATCAGAGTCCGATCTAGCAAGAGTTAATAAGTTGGTCACTAATTTAGAAAGCCGTCTTGATTCATTGGAAATCGTTGATATATCAAGAATCCGATCCTGAATAGTTGCTTTTGGAGCCCGAAATAGGACTTCCGTTTTTGCCTGGATAACCGCTAATGGGGTTCTTAGCTCGTGCGAGGCATCAGATACAAATTCTGTCTGCTTCTGCCAAGCTTTTTTAATTGGGACTAATGCCTTTCCCGCTAAAAAATAACCTGACGCAACGGCACAAATAATTCCAACCCCCATCCCAATTAACATTATTAACAAAAGTCTATTCAATAATTCTTGTTCAGAATTCACATTGCGAATGAATTGAACGGTTATTCTTCCTAATTGGGGATGTTCCACCTTTAAGGCAATATACCTAAATGAAAAATCCTCAACATCCACATCTGTTAAAGTATTAAATTCTGTAGGCTTGATTAACTTCTCATTACCTTCAAAAATGTCCGCATCCCGATTTTGTCCCAACAACAACTGGTTGTCTTCATCCCAGATCAGGGTTAATATCCGTGGGTCCCGCCTAATAAATTTTGGAAATTGCCCTCCAATCCCCACATTACCTTCTCGAATTCCACCTGGTCCATCCGGCTGCTGTTGTAAATGTTCTATCGATTCAAGCAGGGATTGGTTGACATCTTTATATAATTTATTACTTGTATAAAAATAAATGACGGTCCCTAGTATACTTATAAGAACGATAAATACTAATGAATTTAGAAAGGTTAATTTAATAAGTGTTTGCCGAAACATGTGAGCTCCTATTCTTCATTCAACATATAGCCAACGCCGCGAATCGTTTTAATATCACTATGATAGCCTGATGGTTCTAATTTTTTACGGAGATGATGCATAAATACCTCCACAATTGCGATGGTTGTATCTGAATCAAACCCCCACACCCGGTCATAGATTTGTTCTTTTGTGAGAATGGCTCCCTTGTTTTGAATTAAATATTCTAACAGTTCGTATTGCTTTGCTGTCAGTTTGATCTGTTTCCCATCGACAACAATGTCTCTTTCCTTTCCTAACAATTCAATCCCGTGATACTGAATCGTTTGATTGGTTGTTAAGCTGCCGCTTCTTCTTAACAAGGCACGGATTCTCGCCTTTAATTCAGCAGCTTGGAAAGGCTTAACCAAATAGTCATCCCCGCCGCTGTCAAGTCCCTGAACACGATCTTCAAGCGAATCTCTTGCAGTTAGGAAAAGGACTGGTATATTTAAGCCTTCCTTCCTAATAGTCCGTAACACTTCAAACCCATCAATCTCGGGGATCATTACATCCAATACAATCACATCATGAATATTCTGCATTGCCAAAAACAATGCATCCTCACCATTCGAAGCTTGATCAACTTCAAACTCATCGGATAAAAGCTGTACGATGGATTCTAATAAAGGTAGATTATCTTCTACAACTAATAAGCGCATTCTCTTTCTCTCCTAAGCATCGTATAAAAATAATTATAGCAAACACAGCACTCCCAACATACTAGCTGATTATTGTTCACCATTCACTAATAACGAGGAAATTACCGTCCACTTAATTTCCACCCCTGCCTCCAAAGCTACGGTTCATCCCTCCCGCATTGCCTAAACCACCAAAAACACTACCTTGTGTATTCGTCGTTGAAGTTTTAGACGAGCTAGCTTTTGCTAATTGAGGTAACTTAATTGTTTCACCTTCTGACAACCCTTTTGTTATTTCCACATAATCTTCATTTGCTAAACCGGTTTGAATGGTTTTTTTCTTAGTTTCAGAGTTATTATGATCAGTGCTCTTTGAATTGATAATGACATATTTCTCCTTGTTTGATGTATATACAGCATCAAGCGGAACATAAAGGGCATCTTTCTTACTTACTGTTAAAATTCGTGCTTCTGTGCTCATCCCAACTTTAAGTTGATCTGGTTTGTCAATATGAATGGTAACAGCGAAAGTGGAAACTCCACTTGAGGATGTCCCCTCTTCAGAAATGGCTGAAACTTTACCAGTAAATGTTTGATCAGGAAACGCATTAACTGTTAAGTCAACTGACTGTTTCTTTTTTATTTTGGAAATATCCAGTTCATCGATTTGGACCACGGTTTGTAATTCGTTGTAATTGGTTACATGTGCAACAACTTGTCCATTTGTAACACGCTCACCTGCGGATACTGCAAGGCTCGTAATAACTCCAGTAGCTGATGATGTTATAGGGTCACTTCCATCCGAAAAGGTAATTAATTCATCACCTTTGTTTACTTTCTCGCCAACCTCTACAAGCACTTCGTCTATTTGACTATTATCAAACTTAGATTTAATATCTTCGCTGGTTACCGCTTGAACGGTTCCCGAACCACTGATGTTGACGTTTAATGTACCTTTTTGAACCACTGCCGTTCTCACTTGTGCGGACACAGTTTGTGAACTCAGCGATAATGGTTTCCATTGATATCCGACAAATCCAATAACTAGGACGCTACCTGCAATTACTATCCATTTTTTCATCTTAACTTACTCCTTTTTGTGTTCCTGAATTCCGCCCAGGATGCCAAAATTTCTAACTTACACTCAGTATTATGTTTATTCCTTAACTTTTCCTTAAAAGGTCTAAAGATTTGCGGGGAATCATTGATTTGAACAAGATTTATTTTCGATTGACAGAAATTAGTGGGTTATTATATAGTTTAACAAGTGAATAGTTAAATAGTTGAACTATTTTAACGAATGGCTGTGTTAAACTTGTCTGTTGATTTCCGTTCCAGGTGCTTCGCTTTCCGCGGGCGTTGCGGGGAGCCTCCTCGGCGCTTTTAGCGCCTGCGGGGTCTCTCCTGCCCCGTACTCCCGCAGGAGTCTTCGCACCTTCCACTCCAATCAACAGAGTGCCAAAATCAACATTAACCTTATCACAGCCTTATAAAGAGGTGAAAACAATCATGGATAAAAATGTCATTCAAGAGTTAATCGATCGGTATGTGTCCGTATCCTTTCAAGTCCACAAAAAAGCAGAATATTTAATTAAGGGGCAAATTGGCGACGAACTCACAAACGATCAGCATTACATACTAAGATATATTCATCAAGCAAAGGAATGCACTTCTACGGAGCTAGCAGATGCTTTCGAAGTAAATAAAAGCGCCATTACCGCCATCATTAATCGAATGGTCGATCGCGGTCTAATCCAAAGAACACGTGATGAAAGCGACCGGAGAGTGGTTTACTTAACCCTAACAAAGAAAGGTTACACCCTCTACGAGGATTGCCAAGAAAAAGTTCAATTCCTTGTTGAATCCATCATTACCCAATTTGAAGAATCGGAAATTACTACCTTTATAAATACGTATGAAAAATTGGCAAAAATTTTAGTCAACAAGAAAAACGAAGAACTGGGGGAATAAATAGTGAGAGCGATAATAAAAGGAAAATGGTTTATATTACTCGCGTGGATCCTCGTTATCACCGCCCTATTTATGGTGGCACCAAATATGGAAACGTTAGTTCGGGAGAAAGGGCAAATTACTGTTCCAGAAGGATACTCCTCAACTATTGCCGAAAAAATCCTCAAAGATGTTCAATCAAGTGAAAACAGTGGCAGTAATCTACAAACGGCGTTGGTTTTTCATAGTAATAAAAAGTTAACCAAGGCCGATTTCGAAAGTGCGGAAAAAGCCGTAAATCAGCTTGAAAAAAACAAGGAAAACCTAGGGATTTCCGAAATTTTAACCCACTTTAAGCAAGCCGAATTAAAAGACCAACTGGTATCTGAGGATGGAAAAACCATTCTTGTTTCCGTAAAGGTGGATGTAAATGGCCGTGAAGCCAAAGAAATTGCAGATGACCTATATAAAGAAATTGATGATGTAAAACTGGAGCATTACTACACAGGTAACTGGGTAATCAGCGATGACCTTGTCACCAACTCGCAAGAAGGATTGAAAAAAACAGAAGGAATTACTGTAGGATTTATTCTAATTGTGCTTCTACTGGTGTTTCGATCGGCAATAGCACCAATTATTCCATTGGTTACGGTGGGGTTCAGTTATCTTACGGCTCAATCGATTGTTTCTTTATTAGTGGATAAAGTTAACTTTCCACTCTCAACCTTTACACAGATTTTCTTAGTTGCTGTCCTTTTTGGTATTGGAACAGACTATTGTATTTTACTGCTTAGCCGTTTTAAAGAAGAAATGGCAAAGAATGATAGTGTAACAGAATCGATTGTGGAAACCTATCGTACCGCAGGAAAAACAGTTTTATTTAGCGGGGTTGCCGTTATGATTGGGTTTGCTTCGATTGGCTTTTCGACCTTTAAGCTCTATCAATCAGCAGCGGCGGTTGCCGTAGGTGTAGCAATCCTATTAATCGCCCTTGTTACAATTGTCCCCTTCTTCATGGCTGTGCTTGGCAAAAAGTTATTTTGGCCATCCAAGGGCAAACTGGAGCACAATGAAAGTAAATTTTGGGGATTTGTGGGCAGGTTTGCACTCGCACGTCCATTGATTGCCTTTATTATCGTCGGGGTCATCTCTATCCCCTTCTTATTCACGTATAAGGATCAATTATCGTTTAATTCACTTGAGGAAATCAGTGATGATTTTCCATCAATAAATGGTTTTAATATTATTTCTGAATCATTTGGACCAGGCGAGTCTATGCCTACCCAAATCGTCATTAAAAACGATGACCAAATGAACACTTCCGAATATATGGCTATCACTGAAAAAATAAGTCAAGAGCTCGCACGTGTCAGCGATGTGAATTCCGTCCGTTCCGCAACCCGTCCAACCGGGGAAACAATTGATGATTTATATCTATCCAAACAGGTGGCGAGTCTCGGGGAAGGCCTCGAGCAAGGTAACGATGGAATTAAAAAAATCAGCGATGGCCTGGAGGAAGCTGGCAGCCAGATGGCAGCCAATCAGCCGAAAATGAAGGAAGCCACCGACGGAATCAGCGAGTTAATAAATGGAACGAATAAACTAAAAACAGGGATGGGCGACATCCAAAGCGGGCTGACCGTTATTGAGAAAGGAATTAGATCTGGTTCCGCCGGCTCTGCACAGATAAAAGATGGTTTAACCCAGGTTAAAGAAAAATCAAAAGAGGTTCTAGCCGGAAGCAAACAATTACTCGCTGGCTATAAAAAGGCAAGTACAGGATTAGCTGCCCTCCATGGGCAATATGAGAAAGTAGCAACAGGATTAGGTTCCTTGAACAAAACTCTAACGGCTACAAATCAATATTTTTCAAATCTGGAACAACAATACAGTGATATCGGTCAAAATCAAAACTATCAAGCTATTAAAATGACTGTTCAGGGCTCGCAAACCGCAACAAAAGAATTAGCTGGAGGGTTACAGCAATTAAATACTGGGCTTAAAGGTGCACAAGAAGGTATAGAATTTGCCAACAGTAAATTCACAGAAATTACTGTTGGCCAGAAAGCCCTAATTACTGGAATGGAAGGCCTGTTAAAAGGGATTTCCGATCTTGAAACTGGACTTGACAAAATGGCTGCAGGACAAGGCAAAGTCATTGCAGGACTTCCCCAATTTACCGGTGGACTCTCCGGAATCAATAATGGGCAAAAACAGCTTCTAACAGGATTTCAAGATATGGGAAATCAGATCACACAGCTTTCAGATGGCTTAACTCAAAGTGCTGATGGTTTAAATAAAGTGTCGGACGGACTGAATTCGGCTCAAGATTACTTATCTGAAGTATCCAATCAGAAACAAAATGGATTTTATATTCCTCAGGACGTGCTAGATAGTAAAGACTTTGAGCAAGCACTCGACGCTTACTTGTCAAAAGATCGAAAAGTAATGACGATTGATGTGATCTTCAGTAAAAATCCATATTCTAATGAAGCGATTGACCGCGTTCCAGAAATAAAGCAAGCAGTCAAACGCGTGATTAAGGATACCAAACTCGAAAATGCTAAAGTGGCAATTGGCGGTGTATCCAGTATGCATAATGACCTTGATTCTATTTCAAAAGCTGATTATTCAAGAACCGTTGTTCTCATGCTTGTTGGGATTAGTATAATCTTAGTGATTTTGCTTCGTTCACTCATTATGCCGCTTTATCTAATTGGCTCACTCGTCCTAACCTACTATACTTCGATGGCCATTTCAGAAAAAATCTTTGTTAATTTATTGGGTTACTCTGGAATAAGCTGGGCGGTGCCATTCTTTGCCTTTGTGATATTAGTAGCCTTAGGAATCGATTACAGTATTTTCTTAATGGATCGCTTCAACGAATATCGAAACATGCCCGTTGAAAAAGCCATTCTACTGTCTATGAAGAAGATGGGGACTGTTATTATTTCAGCAGCGGTTATCTTAGGCGGTACATTTGCCGCAATGATGCCATCAGGTGTTTTATCCTTGTTGGAAATTGCAACGATACTATTAATCGGATTGGCCTTGTACTCCCTTGTTGTACTTCCATTGTTTGTCCCTGTAATGGTAAAAACATTTGGAGAAGCCAACTGGTGGCCTTTTATAAAGAATAAAGATAATTCCAATCTTATTGAATAATTTAACTACGCTGGTCCAATGGATCAGCGTTCTTTTTTAAAGAAAACAGGCAAATTTGTTTCTTTCATTTATTTTGAAACTTTTTCATCATTATTTCGTACATATAACTAGGATAGGAAGTTGGAATATCTAGAAATTTTTCCCTTTTTTTAAAAATACATTATAATGTACATAGGAACAAAATCGTTGAGGAGTGAAATAAATTGGGTGTTACACTTAGCAAGGGACAAAAAGTGGATTTAACCAAATCTCACCCTGGCCTGCAAAATGTCGTGGTCGGGCTAGGATGGAATATTAATCAACAGGGTTCAAACTTTGATTTAGATGCATCTGCCTTTTTATTAGGTGAATCTGGAAAAGTGAACAGTGATCAGGATTTTGTGTTTTATAATAATCCAAACGGTGCAAACGGATCCATCATCTACAGCGGTGACAATCGTACTGGTGCAGGAGCACACGATGATGAGCAAATCAGGATTGATTTAGCTAGGGTACCTTCCCACATTCATCGGGTTGCCTTCACCATTACTATCCATGATGCTCAAATAAAAGGGCAAAATTTTGGACAAATATCAGATTCTTATGTGCGCATCTTTAATGAGCAAACGCATGAGGAATTATTAAGATTTAACTTGGGCAGAGACTTCACGGTAGAAACAGCCATTGTCGCTGCTGAATTGTACCGGCATAATGGCGAATGGAAGTTTAATGCGATAGCCAGTGGTTTCCAAGGTGGCCTTGCAGCACTTTGCCGGAACTTTGGAATTGCTGTTGATGATCCACCTTCGAGTGTCCCAACACCGCCAAGTTACCAACAAAATCCTAATTCGTACCAACAAAGCCAATCAAGCCCTAATCTGTTCCAGCAGAATAGTCCATACCAGCAAAATTATACAAATCCAAATCAGCAGCGCACCCATCTTCAGCCTGAATCATCCTATCAACAGCCTGCCTACGGATTTCCGGCACAGTCGTATCCTGCGACAGTCAATTCTCACCAAACATATGGTGGAGATGAGATCATTTGTCCGCGCTGTCACTCGTCAAATGTGAGGACAGGAAAGAAAGGATTCGGTCTGGGTAAAGCAGCCATTGGCGGACTCATCCTTGGTCCTGTCGGTCTCCTTGGTGGATTCATCGGGAAAAATCAATTAAAATTTTCATGTAATAGCTGTGGAAATTCCTGGTCCCCATCGCAAACTGATTACGCTGAATGGGCAAACAATTCGAAGAGAAAGGCACAGGAACTTTTTAATCGCTACAAAAGTCAGGATGTCCTTGAAGCAGTGGTTGCTGCCTGTGCTTTAGTGGCCATGGCAGATGGGTACTTGGATGCTTCTGAACGTCAAAAAATGATTGAGTTCGTCCATCAAAGTGAAGAATTACGTGTTTTTGATACGACGAAGGTCATCCAAAAATTTAACTTGTTTGTTTCTAGAATAGAAAATGACCGGATGATGGGTCGTGCGGAAGCCTTCCGTGCTCTTGGAAAAATTAGAACCAAACCCGAAATTGCTCGTCTTGTCGCCCGGTATTGCATCGCCATTGGCTATGCTGATGGAAATTTTGACAACAATGAAAAGCAAATGGTTAGCGATATCTGCCGTGAACTTGGACTTAACCCTGCAGAGTTTTTATCTTAACCGACGAAAGCCTCCATTCCAACTCGGAATAGAGGCTTTTTTGTTACTTGTTCCAAATTCTCTTATTTTCCAAACGCTTGGTTAGACCCATTGAATCTAATTTTTCTAAAAATGGAATCATATATTTCCGTGAAAGTTCTAGAACATCTTTCGCCGCTCCGACATCAAATTCTGCTCCTGTTTGACTGCGCAATTTAGCCACTGCTTGTTGAAACACATCTCCATGATATGCAAACTGGGCATCCAACAGGACCAGTACTTCTTCCTCTTCTAAAAAGCGTCTTAAATCTGCCTCCAGAGTGCCAGGGATTCCGGCATCAGAAAAATACTCTTTTAGAGAACGAACTTTTAATCCATCCTTTTTTAATTCGGCAACCAGATTTTCAGTCCGCTTTGCCCAATTTTTGGGCACATGAGGCACAAAACTGGCTATCGAAACAAACTGCCCTCTTCTATTAAAGATATGATTGGTAATTCCATTCTCGATAACAAAATCCAGCAAATGTTTTGGAACTCTTTTTTCAAGGGTTTGCAACAGCACAGCTTTATTTATCCCTATTTTCATCGAATAAAGAAGATGATAATCCTGTAATCTATCAAAAATATCTTCCTCAATTGAATTAATCAACAATTGGAGCGTATATTCTTTCCCGTCAAAAAAGACAAATTCTTTCTCATTTAATTTTTCAGTTACTGTGAATTCGTCTAAAGAGGTCCGTTTGATTAACTCAGCCAGGGGCAGGCACTTTGCTTCCATTAAAGCAGTAGTAATCCGCTCTTTCGGTGAACCGACCTTTTTCTTTTCCAGTTCTTCAATCGTCTGGTTACCAAAACGATATTTGTCACCACGTGGATCAATCACCCAGCCCCCGCCTATCGTTTCTTGCGGACTCGGACGACGTAAGATAAAGCGATCCCCGCGTTTTGTTAAAATTTCCTCCTCAAGTCTCAGTTGACAAAGGATTTCGCCATTTTCCTCCTTGATTTCATTCCGATCAAAAAAGACTATCCGGCCCATTACCTCCGCGGTTCCGATATGAAGCTTAATCGGCATTCGCTGTTTGACCATGTGCTCAAGGTCTTCAACGACACGAATCGCTACATCCAGTGTCTTCGTGACAAGGAAATGTTCAGAGGAGACAAGCACATCTCCCCTCTCAACATCTTCCTTAGAGACACCTGATAGGTTAATAGCCGTGCGTTGTCCTGCGAACGCCCTTTCAGCCGGTGAATGGTGGACTTGAATCTGACGTGCTCTAACCCCAAGCCCTTTGGGCATAATTTTCAGGATTTGTCCTTCGACTACTGTTCCTTCATACACCGTTCCTCGAACTACAGTACCTTGGCCCTTTATTGTAAATACCTGATCAATCGGGAGACGGAATGCCCCTTTCGCATCACGCATTTCTTGTTCTTTTAATTTTTGGATAATTAATGCTTTCATCTCATCGATGCCTTTTTTGGAAAGACTGTCTACCAAAACAAACGGTGCATCCTCAAATACAGTTCCAGAAAGTTCCTCTAAAATATCATCTTTAACAAGTTCGAAAAATTCTTCATCCACTCGATCAATTTTTGATATGGCCACCAAACCATTTTTTACCCCTAAGAATTTCAAGATGTCTAAGTGCTCTCTCGTTTGCGGCATCACACCTTCGTCTGCTGCAACAACGAGCACGACCAAATCAATCCCTGCAACTCCAGCGATCATTTGCCGGATAAACCGTTCGTGTCCTGGCACATCAATCACTGAAATTTGGATTTCATCATCTTCATATAATGGTGCAAAGCCAAGCTCAATGGAAATTTGACGTTCCTTTTCTTCTTTTAATCTATCTGTATCTACATTGGTTAACGCTTTGGTTAAAGACGTTTTCCCGTGGTCGATGTGCCCTGCCATACCAATTGTAAAATATCTTTTTTCCAAGGATGCCACCTACTTTATCGTTCTTCCCTTCTAATGTATCGATTATGGCTCTATTGTTCAAGGGTAGATTTTACGACATCTTTGTCTTCGCTTTTCAAGAAATCTCCACATTCATCTAGTCCATCCTTCAGAAAAACACTTTAAACTACGAAAAACCAGATTCATCTGATTTTTTTATTTCACCTGTTCATTTGGTCGGAGAAAACGATAAAAGACAATTAATAGCGATTGAATGAATAAATAAGCACAAACAGAGTAAATAATACTGTTTCCATTTTTATAATGAAAAACACCCATGCTATGGTAAACCCACTCTACCCCAATAGCGGCCGCAGTAAAACTTAAAATAAAAAACACTAAGTAGCGATCCTTTATTTGAAATTTTTTATAAATGTATAGAAAAAGATAGGAAAATGGTGGATAGAGGAAATAAACTACTATATCCATAACTGTGTATGCAGGACCATCCATGATATCATAAAAGTCAAACGGCTCAGATCCAAATGAATTATCGAAAAGACCTGCAGCTGTTAAGCTATAAAGGAAGATGAGAATGGTTAATTGATTTGAAAACACTTTTGGCAAAAAGAAAAAAATGCCCCAGGATACTAAAACCGCACAAATAACAAAATAATCATTCTGACCAAATTTATGTTCTACCAACATCATCCTTGCATTTCACCTCCTGCTCTTGCAGTCCTTTAAACCAATTAAATGCATACATGGCAAAAAACAAATAAAGCAGATAATAAATAACGGTAAAAATATGATTCCACTTTTTAAAGGTATATAACTCACTGCTTAAATTTACTTTATCAATCCCAAGGATTATTAGACAGTATAGTAAAAGGAGTAAAAACTGTTTTATTAAAGTACTATTATTTATATACATAATGAGATAAGAAACAAATAATGGGCTGAAGACACTTCGAAATAGAAGAAATGCCAAATATAATTTCGGAGTGGTTGTGGTTTTCATCCATTTAAATGTTTCAAATAAACCTAAATAGGTATGAGTGTTAATAAGACAGGTTAGCAGAACAAGAAATAATAGCTCCTTTCTCGACCCTCGGTTCTCCTGACGATTAAAGATAAATAAGCCCATCATCATCCAACTTAAGACAAAATAAAATGTAAATACCATGAAATCTCCTCTTCAAATTTCAGCTTTATACCTAACACCCTAGTCATTTCCATATTTAATTAAAAATAGAAATTTTTTCACATTAAATATTTCAAAAAATAGTTAAAATGAAGGAAAATGATAGCACTTTGTCAAACTTTCTTTATGAGAAATTAACAAATTCGGAGGGTTTACCCTAGTTGAAAGTATCCGGGGGGATTTATTTGAAATTTGATGTGATTGTGGTGGGTGCAGGCCTAGCAGGTTTGGCGGCAACGGCTGAACTTGCAGATGCAGGAAAAAGAGTACTGCTTTTGGATCAAGAACCCGAAGCCTCTCTTGGCGACCAGGCTTGGTGGTCATTTGGAGGTTTATTTCTTATCGATTCTCCCGAACAAAGAAGAATGGGGATCAAGGACTCCAAGGAACTTGCTTGGCAGGACTGGTTAGGGGCTGCAGGTTTTGACAGAGAAGTAGATGAGGATTATTGGGGGAAAAAGTGGGCTGAAGCGTATGTTGACTTTGCAGCCAGCGAAAAAAGAGAATGGCTGACAGGAATGGGGGTTCGTTTTTTCCCGGTTGTCGGTTGGGCAGAGCGAGGTGGATACACGGCTGAAGGCCATGGCAACTCAGTCCCACGCTTCCACATTGTCTGGGGAACAGGTCCGGGTCTCGTTAAGCCATTCGAGAATCGAGTCAGACAAGCAATGAGGAACGGAATTGTCGATTATCGCCCACGCCATCGTGTGAATGAATTAATGAAAGAAAATGGTGTCATCACCGGTGTTAGGGGTGACATTTTGGTTCCAAGTAATGCTGCTCGCGGGGAGGCTAGCTCCCGAGAGGTAATTGGGGATTTTGAGTTTCATTCTTCATTTGTTGCGGTTACAAGCGGAGGGATTGGCGGTAACCATGAACTCATTCGAAAAAATTGGCCCGAAAGGCTCGGTAAAGCTCCACAAAAAATGATCTCAGGTGTTCCGGAACATGTGGATGGAAGAATGCTTGGCATTACGGAAAATGCCGGCGGACGAATTGTCAATCGTGACCGAATGTGGCATTATACCGAAGGAATTCAAAACTGGGCCCCAGTCTGGCCGAACCATGGCATTCGGATCCTGCCGGGTCCATCCTCGCTTTGGCTTGATGCCAAGGGGAAGCGTTTCCCTGCGCCGAACTTTCCTGGTTTTGATACCTTGGGAACACTCGAAGCCATTATGAAATCAGGCTACGACTACTCCTGGTTCATCTTAACCCAGAAAATTATTGAAAAAGAATTTGCCCTATCTGGGTCTGAGCAAAATCCTGATTTGACTGGGAAAAGTATCAAAAAAGTGTTAGCTCGTGTCCTCCCAGGACCTACTGCACCCGTAAAGGCATTTATGGATAAGGGAGAAGACTTTGTGATTGCGAATACCCTGTCTGAACTTGTAGCCGGGATGAATAAACTTTCCGGTGATAACTTGTTGTCTCTCGAAGAGATTGAGCGACAGATTCTTGCTAGAGACCGGGAGATTGAAAATAAATTTACCAAAGATCTTCAAATTACGGCCATGCGTGGAGCCAGAATTTATCTTGGGGACAAACTGATCAGAGTGGCACCCCTTCATCGAATTCTCGATCCCAAAATGGGTCCATTAATTGCAGTACGTTTAAACATTGTCAGCCGAAAAACACTAGGCGGTCTCCAGACCGATTTATCCGGCAGAGTCCTTGATGTAACTGGAAAACCTGTGCCCGGTCTATACGCAGCGGGCGAAGTTTCAGGTTTTGGCGGAGGCGGCATTCATGGTTATCGCTCGTTGGAAGGAACGTTTCTCGGTGGCTGTTTGTTTTCAGGGAGGCAAGCTGGACGCGCCATTTCTAAAGAATTATCATAAGTATGATGACGTTATTAAAGGAGGTGAGAATTTAATATGTCTTCATTAGTGTTCATGGCGCTCTATCGTCCGAACCCAGGAAAAGAGGAGGAATTAAAAGAACTCCTTAAAGTACATATCCCAACACTCCGCGAGGAAGAGTTGATTACTAGTCGAGAATTATTAACCCTACAAGCAGAGGATGGGACGATCATTGAAATCGCAGAATGGCGATCAACAGAGGCCATTGAAAAAGCACACCAATCTTCTAAAGTCATGGCAGTTTGGAATAAAATTGGTGAACTATCCGAATTAACGAGTCTTTCCACGCTTGCTGAAGCTCAGCATCCGTTTCCTAATTTTAAGCCTTTATAAGTTATGTACTAATGAATTAAATAAATTCTAACCAACACTAAAAGCAGTGAGATTTAATTGAATCCACTGCTTTTAGTTTAGATTAACATTAATTTGTAAACACAAACTCCGTTCTACTTCCTGTCTGATCGGCCCTAACTTCGAGTCTGACGTCAATTCGTTCTTTGAGTTCCGGAACATGCGAGATAATACCAACTAAACGGCCGCTGCTTTGAATATCCATTAATGCTTCGATAGCCTGATCCAGGGATTCAGGATCAAGCGTACCAAAACCTTCATCAATGAACATCGTTTCTAAAGAAACCCCGCCGGCATAATTTTGCACTACGTCTGCCAGACCGAGTGCAAGTGATAAGGAAGCTTTAAAACTTTCCCCGCCCGATAATGTTTTGACATGTCGTTCCTGACCTGTGTACTGGTCAAACACAAGCAATTCCAATCCGCTTTGAGCATTCCCTTTGGAACGGTCGGTTTTCCTCAGCAATTGAAAACGCCCGGAAGTCATTTTTCGTAAGCGGCCATTTGCTTCACGTAAAATATCATCCAAGAATGAAGCCAGTACATACCTTTCGAAGGTAATCCGGAAGTTATTCTGGCCTTTAGCAATCTCAAAAAGATGACCAATTAACTTATAACGTTCTTCAAGAACTTTCATTTGTTCATTCAATTTTTCCACACGGTTGTGTATTTCTTCGTTATCCCTCTTTTTAACAAATAGATTGGTTTGCTGCTGAGTAAGAGCCTCGATTTCACTTGTGATGTTCGCAATTCCGTGCTTCAATCCATCGACATCTGGTGTTTTTACATTCATTAACTCATCGGTTAATTCTTTCAACCGGTCAGAAACTGAACGTAATTCTTCTCGATAACTACGGATTTCAGTTTCAAGACTACGAATTTCTGCTTCCGTGCGTTTTGCTTCAGCATAAGTACCGTATTTTTCAAAGCCCTGCTCGGAGAGTTTGTTAATAAAGATTTCTCGTTCGGAGTCCAGCTCCTGTTTTTTACTCTCATGATGCTTTTTAGCATCTAATAATCTTGCTGTTTCATTTGAAAGTTTTTCTCTCACTTGCTGCAGGCGCTGCTGTGCCTCTTCCAACTGTTTTACTAACATTTGCTGCCGGTTTTTAGAAACCGTAAGTGCTTTTTCGTATTCCACTTCCGAGCGTAGATTCTCTGGAACGACTTTCATCATCCGAGAAATGGTAGTCTTCTTTTCAGTGAATTGAACGGTTAACTCATTGATTAAAGCTGAAACCTGCTGTAGTTTGTTTTGCATATCTACTTTTTCAACTTCTATGGTTTCTAATTCCCTCTTCACTTTATCAAGATTTTTTATCTGTTCCGCAAGCTTTCCTTGCTTCTGAACCAGCTGGTTCTTCGCCGTCAATACCTCCATTTTTGCATCCTCTAAAAGATCAGCAGTAAAATCTGCTCGGATGGAACGAATTTCGTTCATTATTTCTGCTACAGCTTCCCTTTGCGCTGCCTCAGCTGACTGACTCTGGTAAAAGGCTGCTTCATCTGCAGACTTTGCTTCTTCCCAGTTGGCACTTTGAGCCTTAGCTGCCTTCATTTCCTCTTCTGTCGGAATACTACCACTATTTTGTATCGCTGGTGATGGATGGTGCTCCGAGCCGCAAACTGGACAGGCTTCACCTGTTTGAAGTTTTACTGCTAATATTGCGGCCTGGCCGTGCATCCATTTACTCTCTAGTTGTTCCACCAATGCTTTTGAATCTGTATATCTAGCAGTAGTATTTTCATATCTCGCAGTGATCGACCGTAAATTTTGCTCAGCTTTTTGATGGCGGGCAAGCAACATTTCGTATTTGTCTAAGCGATCAATTTCTAAATTCAGTTTATCGATTCTGCCTGTATTTTCTAGATAGATAAGTTTCCCTTTTTCAATTTCTTCCTTTTGACGTTGTAGATTCACTTGTTTCACTTCTAGTTGTTCGAGAAATTGTTCTGTTTGATTAAGCTTTTGTTGCGCAGCTTTTAATTCAGCATCCTTGTTTTGTGTTTCTTTAAGTAATGTTGCAAACGAATAGACATCCTCCCTCATATTGTCTAATCGATTTACCTCATCAAGGGCGGCCTGGCGTTCTCCTTCTCGTTCCAGTTCGTTTTGTAAATGTTGTTCATGCTGTTTTAAAAGTCCTTCCAATTTCTCGATTTCCATCTGAATGGATTTCAGATTCCCATCAAGTTGATCCACTTCGCGCTTTAAGCGGTGGCATAGTTCTTCTTGCTTCGCTAAAACGGCGGCCTTATGGGCAAGCTGCACCTGCTTTTCTTTCCCGTTATACACTTCTTCCTGAGAATCAAGTCTTGCCTTTTGCCCCTTTAACTCCTCTTTTAATTGAAGCTTCTTTAATACTCCCTCTGCTTCAATCAACTGCCCCTTCAGATTGTCCTGTTTCTGGGCTTTTTCTTTTAATTGGAGATTCAATTGTTCTAACACTTCAGCCATACCAGCAATTTCTGTTAGTAAAAGCGGCATGATGATTGTATCGTTCACACTGTCTGCATCCAAATATTCACGGAGTTCTTGATTGGTTACAGCTTGTATTCGTCGAATCTGCTCATTTCTTGCTAGGACTTGGTCCTCAACCGACTTTTTTAGTTCAGTTGCTTCAACCTTTAGTTTCTCTTCCACCATTTTATATAATTGGGTATGGAACAACCGCTGTAAAATAACTTCTTTATCCTTACTGTCTGAGGTGAGAAGTTTACGGAATTCACCTTGCGGAATCATTAAAATCTGCCGGAACTGATTGGCATCAATCAACATTATTTCCTTAATTTTTTCTTCAACATCATTAATTTTCGAAGCGAGCAGTTTCTTTTCACCATGTTCTGTCCATATATATAACTCTGCTTTAGCACCTACTTGTGTATAGCCGTCGCCTTTATCTTTCTTCTTCAATTGCTGAGGTGACCTCGTAATCGAATATGCTTTGTTACGAAGAGAAAAATCTAGTGAAACCTCGGTTAATAACTCGTCATTGGCAAACTGGCTGCGGAGTTCAGGACCATTGCGGTCCTCCCCACTTGCTTTTCCATAGATCGCATAACTAATGGCATCAAAAATGGTTGTTTTTCCGGCGCCGGTTTTTCCGGAAATAACAAACATTGTCCGATTACCTAGTGCGGTAAAGTCAATTTCTTCAAAGCCAGCATAAGGGCCGAAAGCTTGCATCGTCAGTTTTAATGGCTTCATTTCAATCCCTCCTCCTTTAACACTTTTTCAATGACTTCTATCATCGCCGTTTTTTTATCAAGCGAAAATTCGGAGGTTGTCATTTCTGTGTAAAATTGTTCAAACAACTCAATTTCTGATTTTTTTTCACTTCGAATCGAGGTGAATGATTGTTTTTTCTTTAAGTCAGTTAAATCTAATTTTCGTTCAAGATGGAGGACGTTGGGATACACTTGACGTAATTTATTAATCGGGTCAATTAAGGCACCTTCATCAAGGAGAGTGATTTTTAAATAATCATGGATCGCTTCTTTTTCATAAAAACATGGATCAAGTAATTCTTCCAGATGCCCTTCTATTTCCCGCATATCATGTTTTGGTGTCAGCGAGCGGTAACGGTGCGTAAAGTTACCTTTATCATCCATTTCAATAATCGAAATCGACTTTTTCTGTTTAGCTTCCGAGAAAGAATATTTTAAAAGGGAACCTGAATATTTCACTTTATTGTGGTTAATGGCATCAGGACTGTGCAAGTGACCAAGAGCTGTATAGGAAAATGGTTCGAACAATTCAGCCCCAACACAACCAGAACCTCCTACAGACAAGATTCGTTCTGAATCAGATGTTTGACCTCCTAATACAAAGGCATGTCCAACCAAAACATTAGGCTCATTCGGATTAAGATTTTCTTCCATTTTTCCTACCAGTGCTTTCATTGCCTCTTGATGGGAATGGATGGAATCATCCCCGAGTAATTGACGGACTACTCCAGGCTCAGCATAGGGTACTAAATAAAAATTAACACCGTTAACTCGGACAGGAGTAAAGCTGTTTGTTAATTTTCCTGATAAATAAAATTGGCTGTGTTTATACCAGGAACTTCCAAATGAAAGTCTTTCTGCGCTATCATGGTTCCCAGCAATCGCCACAACCGGTGTTTCTAATTCAACATTAATTTTAAAGAGAATTTCATCAAGTAATTCTACAGCATCAGTTGGTGGGACCGAGCGATCATATAAATCTCCTGCGATAACAACAGCATCCGGCTTTTCTTCCGCAACAATGGCCACAAATTGCTCAAGTACTTCACGCTGATTCTCTGTCATATAGACCCCATGAACGAGTTTGCCTAAATGCCAATCAGCTGTATGGATAAATTTCATCTACTCACCCCAATTTATTATTCTGCATCTTTCCAATACTACTATTATAGCAAAATACAAATGGAAATGAGGTTGGAAATGCAAGCTGATTACTGGAATATTGGGTATTTTATACTAGGCAGCAATTATAAACTTGGAAATACAAAAAACAGCCCGGATCTAGTCCGGGCTGTTATAGTAGATAACAAATTATTTTTTAGTTACGTTAGCAGCTTGTGGTCCACGAGCTCCTTCAACAACTTCGAAAGAAACTTCTTGGCCTTCTTCTAAAGTTTTGAAACCTTCTGTTTGGATAGCAGAGTAATGAACGAATACGTCGTTACCGTCTTCAGCTTCGATGAATCCAAAACCTTTTTCTGAGTTAAACCATTTTACTTTACCGTTTTTCATGAAAAAAAATCCTCCTATTGGCTTATACACGTAAGCCATGTGTAAATTCACCAAATTACAACGTGATAGCTTTACCTTCATTTCCTCATCCAAACATCGGTTAAAACTTTGAACAAGCTGTGTAACATAAATCTAATCTCGTGCAACGGCTGACTAAATTTTAGCATTCTAGTAGTCTATATGTCAACATAGGACAAACCAATATACACCTACAGTTTTCTACATTTCTCAACTGTTTTCTAGTAGAATTCGAGTCATTTCGACATCGCTTACAAAAACCATCTTTCAGAAAATGAAAGTGTTTTCATAAAAAAACGAACGATTAGTTAGCTATTGTTATTTTGTGATTATGTCGATAAATTTTTTCGACTTTTTTCTTAATTCTTGGATAAAGATATATAGCTATGTTTAACCTCAAGGATGACATATAGCATGATGAATCCGTCCGAAGTCGGCTCGCTCTTCGGACACTCGCTTGCTTATTTGGTTCTCTCTTGTCCGAAGTTGGCTCGGCTTTGGACACTCGCTTGCTTATTTGGCCCTTCCTTGTCCGAAGTCCCCTCGGCTTTGGACACTCGCTTGCTTATTTGGCCCTTCCTTGTCCGAAGTCCCCTCGGCTTCGGACACTTGCTTGCTTATTTGGCCATTCCTTGTCCGAAGTTGGCTCGGCTTTGGACACTCGCTTGCTTATTTGGCCATTCCTTGTCCGAAGTCCCCTCGGCTTTGGACACTCGCTTGCTTATTTGGCCCTTCCTTGTCCGAAGTTGGCTCGGCTTTGGACACTCGCTTGCTTATTTGGCCATTCCTTGTCCGAAGTCCCCTCGGCTTCGGACACTTGCTTGCTTATTTTCCTCTCCCTTGTCCGAAGTCCCCTCGACTTCGGACACTCGCTTGCTTATTTGGCCCTTCCTTGTCCGAAGTCCCCTCGACTTCGGACACTTGCTTACTTATTTTCCTCTCCCCTGTCCAAAGTCCCCTCGACTTCGGACACTCGCTTACTTATTTTCCTCTCCCTTGTCCGAAGTCCCCTCGACTTCGGACACTTGCTCACATTATTTAGCCCTCACTTGTCCGAAGTTGGATCTACTTCGGACACGCTCTTACTTTCCTGGCTCTTCCTAGTCCAAAGTTGGATTACCCTTTTAGTGTATCTTTCTCAATAAAGAAAAAACCGAAGAATTTAGTTCTTCGGCACCGCTGGTTCCTCTTCATCATCTTTAAATTTATCTAGAATTGTGATGGTATCGACAAGATGGTTGTTAAAGATTTGTCTTGCAACTGCTAACAATTCGATAATCATCGGGTCCTTTAGTGTGTAAATGACCTTGTTCCCTTCCTTTGTTCCAGAAACAATATTTTTTGCTCTTAGGACAGTTAGTTGCTGTGAAACTGCCGACCCTTCACTACCTACTAGGGTTTGAATTTCATTGACATTCTTATCCCCTTCAGCTAAAAGCTCTAAAATGCGGATTCTCAATGGATGTGCTAGTGCTTTGAAAAACTCCGCTTTAAATTGCTGCATTTCAAGATTCAATTCGTCCACTCCCATGCAATTTTAGAAAGTAGCAGTAAGCTTTGTTCTGCTTCCCTCTGCAGCCTCTGCTGCTGATAGTTTTTTACATTCCCTAAACGCAAAATGCTTACAGCCGAGGCATTTATTTTTGTTAATATGCTCAAGGGCATATTGAATGGCTTCTCCAGTATGTTCAAAGAAATGTTCCTCACCGATGATTTGATATAATCCTGTCTTTATCAAAACACTTTCCGGCTGCGGATTTAAGCCCGATATCATGATTATACCACTTTTTGAAAAATGGCGAACAATACTAGATAAAGTCGCTTCACCGGTTGTATCCATTAATGGAACCCTACTCATGCGCAACAAAAGAATCTTCGGACGATAATTGATGGTGCTCATGATTGTTTTCTCAAAAGTTTCCGCCGCCCCGAAAAATAATGGCCCTTCCACATTAAAAATACTAATTTGCGGACAATCATTTGTATCAGAGACAATACCCGTTTCAACTTTTTCATGCTTGTGTTTCCGGTTCGGTAATGCTTTCGCCGTAACCATGACGTCGCTCATTCGTTTGGCAAAAAGGATGGCAGACATAACTAAGCCCACCTCTACTGCCGTGGTTAAATTTACAAAAACCGTTAATAAAAAAGTAACCAATAAAACTAGTGAATCTGTCGATTTTGTTTTTAATATATAGGAGAAAACTTTTCTTTCACTCATATTCCACGCCACGACCATCAAAATTGGCGCCATACTCGCTAACGGGATATACGATGCATAAGGTGCAAAAAACAATAAGACCAACAAGACAACTACCCCATGAATCATTCCAGAAAACGGTGAAATTGCTCCATTCTTTATATTTGTTGCAGTCCGTGCAATTGCCCCTGTTGCTGGGATCCCGCCAAATAAAGGCGTAATCATATTGGCAATTCCTTGTCCGATTAACTCTTTATTGCTGTTGTGTCTGCTATTCGTCATTCCATCTGCCACCACGGCTGATAACAATGATTCTATCCCACCGAGCATCGCAATGATGAAGGCTGGCTTTAGCATCTTAACAATCGTCTCAATGTTCAGATCCGGAATATGGAGTTCAGGTAAAGTACTTGGAATTTGTCCATAGGAAGTTCCAATCGTCGCAATTTGTGTTGGGTAGAACAATGTTGCAATGACCGAAGAAACCACTAAGCCAATCAGCGGACCAGGAACTCTTGGCGCTATTTTTGGTGTTAGAATGACCGTGGATAAACAAATTGCAGCCGTTAATAGACTAAACATATTAATAGTGCCTAAATGAACAAGAATTTCTTGGACATTTCTAATAAATTCCTCGTGTTTCTTTATACCCTCCAAACCTAGGAAACTAGCAACTTGACCAGTAAATATTGTCACGGCGATTCCTGTGGTGAATCCAATCGTTACAGGTCTAGGAATATACTTTATTAAAGATCCAAGTTTAAAAATGCCCATTAACATGAGAATAAACCCTGCTAGAAACCCAGCGATGAGGAGATTTTCATAACCGTAGGTCATTACAATACCAAATAAAATTGGAATAAACGCACCGGTAGGGCCGCCTATTTGATATTTCGATCCGCCACATAAGGAGATAAGAATCCCTGCAACAATAGTCGTATAGATTCCATACTCTGGTTTCACACCCGAAGCAATAGCAAACGCCATCCCCAGTGGAATCGCGATTACCCCGACAATCAATCCAGACAGGAGATCCTTTGGCACACTCCTTATGGAATAATTATGGAATCTTTTATCAATTAACATATTAACCCTTCTTATCCTCTTATTTTTGTATATCTGATTATTTGAATATATGATAATTTATCTCCAGTTTCAAGTATTTCCGTTAAAAATTTATTTTTTAAGAAATTACTTGTTTGACTGACATTGCCATGGTATAATAGCTAAGCGATGAGCTGAGTTGTGTAAGTCGAGAAACATTCCTTTATGGAACGCACTATGTGGAGTGTGGTTTTTCGCCTCAATACGCGAAGGACGTCTGTGTAAACAGGCGTCCTTTTTTATTGGCTAAAATTAGCACTTTATTCCTAAATTCCTTATAATATAAATAGATTTGCCATTTTAAAAAGTGGAGGGAATAGTATGAATAACCACGAAATTGATTTTAAAATCTTTGGAGATGACATGCAATTTGTTGAGGTTGAGCTAGATCCGCAAGAGACTGTAGTTGCTGAAGCAGGCAGTTTTATGATGATGGATGATGACATACATATGGAGACTATTTTTGGTGATGGCAGTGCCTCTGGGGGTGGAAGTGGCCTCATGGGAAAATTATTTAGTGCCGGAAAACGCGTCCTTACTGGTGAAAGCTTATTTATGACAACCTTTACCAATAATGGCATGGGCAAAAAGCACGTTTCGTTTGCTTCTCCGTACCCTGGAAAGATCATTCCAATGGACTTAAGCCAACTGGGAGGGAAAATTATCTGCCAAAAAGATGCTTTCCTTGCTGCAGCTAAAGGAGTTCAAGTTGGGATTGAATTCCAACGTAAAATCGGGGCTGGTTTCTTTGGCGGTGAAGGGTTTATCATGCAAAAGTTAGAAGGCGACGGGCTCGCTTTTGTCCATGCGGGCGGAACAATTATTAAAAAAGACCTTTTGCCTGGCCAGTCATTAAGAGTAGATACTGGTTGTTTAGTGGCAATGACCAGCAGCGTTAATTATGATATTGAATTTGTAAAAGGGGTTAAAACAGCGTTGTTTGGTGGTGAAGGGTTGTTTTTTGCTACCCTAAGAGGCCCAGGTTCGGTATGGATTCAATCCTTGCCATTCAGCCGTCTGGCAAGCCGGGTATTTGCGGCAGCCCCTTCACGCGGCGGTGCAAAGGATGAAGGAAGTATTGCACGGGGCATTTTCGATATGTTTAATGGTGACTGATTTAAGAGAGCGGGACCAATGGGTCCTGCTTTTTTTATACTATAAAAACCGAGCATCCGCCCGGTTTCCATAGAAAAATCTATTAATCAAAATCCCGATCATATCCCATGATCCTTGATTTTTACGAATGGCTATTTTTGAACAAACTCAAATTGTTCAGCAGAATAAGCGGCAACTTTTGAACTTAGATCTTTTTTCTTTTTCCTCTTAACCAACTTTACACCATTTAAATTACCTTCTAGTTCATTCTTCATCATATTTACGATAACGATCACTATAAAAAATCCGAATACTGGAGTTAAGATGGCCCATGGCGCACGTACAAATTCACTAAAATTTTGACCGATCAAACCTGCCCATTCATTTGTTATGGTTGCTGGCTTCTCTGGTTCCTCATACCCCATGACACCTGCCCTATTTCTTCCTCCAAGAAACATTCCAAACAGACCAAGTTGCATGGTAATATGGAGGGTACTTATAAATTGCTGGACTGAAAACAGAATTCCGTAAGAACGGATATATGGCATCAACTGTTTTCTGACAATATGTAATTTCCCAGCCCCCATCAACTTTGAGCTTTGTACAAATGAAGTTTGTAATAATTGATCCGTTACATCAGAGGCGAAAATAGTGACTGATGGAAATCCGATAAATACAAGAATAATAATTTGATAGGTTACGATTGATGAAATAGCAACATCATTAAAATCGCCCACAATCGGAATCATCAACAGTATCGCAATGAGAATTGATGGGATGTAACGGAAAGTTAGGAAAAAGTCTTTCACATAACCTTTTAAGAATGGAGCCCACATGGATAGAAAAATACCGAAAATCCCCCCGAGAAAAACTCTTAATAATGCAACTACAAAAGCTGAAATTAAGGTGAATTTTGCACCATATAGTAATAACCAATCCATGTCTTCACCATTTCGGTTCGTTCCTAATAAATGTTGTTCAGAAGGTGGAAATGGCGCCCTTCCGATGATATCACCCTGTTCATTTTTAACAAGCACCTGATTATTAAAATCCTTTGGCCCATAATAAGGATATAAGAGACTCATGATCAATAGAAGAAGCAGTAAGGTTGATCCAATAATCGTCTTTTTGTATTTTCTCATATACTAACCGCCCCCTTCCCTTTGATTAACTTAGAAATAAACCAGCCTGCAGTTTCGATTATAACCAATGGAATGGATAACATAAGCAAACACATAACAAGGATAAAAAATTCTCCATCCATAAAAATGATTTTAAACAATTGTTGATTAAACCCGCTAATATTAAATAAAATTTCGACCAAATAAATATTGGATAGTAATATCCATACGATTGTTCTTAACTGCAATATTAAAAGTGGAAAAATGTTTCTCAGCATATGGACTAGTAATGTCCAAACTCTGTCCATTCCCTTTGCCTTCGCATAGAGAACATATTGTTGTTCTTGTTCCTCATCAATAATCTTAATAAGAAATTGTAGTAATAAGAAAAATGGTAGAAAAGAAACGGTCATAATTGGAACAAAATAAGGCTTATGACCAAATAATCCATACAGTTGTAAAAATTTTAATCCT
Organism: Neobacillus sp. MER 74; assembly: GCF_023714155.1. Taxonomy (NCBI): domain Bacteria; kingdom Bacillati; phylum Bacillota; class Bacilli; order Caryophanales; family Bacillaceae; genus Neobacillus; species Neobacillus sp. MER 74. Next base: position 43,884 of record NZ_JAMAUV010000009.1, on the reverse strand, counting down.
GTTGATTTATATAGGGTGATAACAAAAAACTGGAATAATAAAATAATGAGTAAATCCGGAATACCTTCGAAGAAATTAAGTCCATTTTTCAATTTATTTTTTACTTTTTCTGGTGAGAGGAAAATCAATAAAGCCGAAATCATTGCAAGGAAAATGATAAATAAAAGACTGCATAATAGAATTGTCATCGTATACTGATAGCTCTCAGCAATATGTAATTTTTTAAGAATTTCTATGTATTTATCTTGATTTGCTTGAAGTAACAATTGAAAATCGGATTTAAGATTAACCCAAAAACTTTCAAAGTTAACTTCTATATGATCCTTTCCAATCCCTAATAATGAGGGAAGATTAAAAATAAAAAGAAATCCTCCTATTATTAATACAATTCTGACAAGTCCCCGGAAAAATCGCTTCATTTTATCCCACCCTACTATTTTTGTTAAAAAATTACAGTCCCTTTCCTTTTTACCATTTTATTAGTATTTTTGCAATATTCCTAATTTATTTTAATAAAAAGACGCTTCGTCCCTCCCTCCGAAACGTCTTTTTATTCATTGGATATCTAACTTCCTAAGTTCAGATTCTAGCTGCTCTCGTTTTAGATTATACGACTGCCAGGGGAGGTCTTCAGCAAGGACATCCTGTTTTCGTTCTAAGAGAACTGTTTTTAATTCCGGAAAATCCTGGTCTTTTTCATAGAGTTCGATTAATCCTAAAACTCCTGTAAAAGATAGGTTATTGAGGTAGTGAACATCAATTTTCCCGCTGAACTCGTACCGATTCAGATTCTCACTCACGACAATTTTATCTAAATCAATCATTGTAATAGCCGTGTAATAGATTAATGATGAAATAAAGTAAAAATGAAATAATGATAGCTTATCCACCCATATTTTCACAAGTGTATACGTAAAAATAATAACAAGATAAATCATAAACGAATGGACAAGAACCCTTGTGAACGTAAATCCATACGCATCTTCATACATACTTAACCGCATATAGGCAGAAGTAAGCATAACAGAGCTCGCGAGGACAAGGATGGTTAACATTATTTGTGTGGCTCTTTGCAAAAAACCTGCTGCCCTCTTTACGTACGTTACTACGATGACTGTTATTGATAAATTGATCAGTGTAACAAACAGGAGCTCAAAAAAACCCTTTCGAGCGTATTCTGCATAGGTAAAGTCTTCCGATAAAGACCCGCTGAAGAAATACCGAAATTGAACGAGTATAAACAAAAGATACACTAAATTAATGATCACAAGAACTGTAATGGTGATTATCCCATCTAGTTTAAGGGGGTTCTCATTTGTTGGCTGTCTCATTACATTAATACGTCGGGTATAAAGGATTTGCATGAAACCAAAGAAGGCAAACGTGCAAATTAAAATCACTATAAGTCTAAAGATTCGTTCCCCATTGATGACTTGAAACCATTGGGGGATGTCGCCAATCAATTGTTCGAATTGTGAATCTGCCGATATTAGTAAGTTCAATACAACAAATAAGATTGGCAGTGAGATCGCAATCCCGAGAAATACCTTTTTCCATACTATTAGTTTGTCATCATGACCGCTTTGTTTTAAGATCTTCCCAATCAATGATACAAAACCGATATTAAATTTTACTGATTGGATTAAGCGTATAAATATCAACGTAATAAAAGCAGGTTTATTCCATTGAAAATTTTTCGGACTAGTTATTAACACCAAATGAAAGATTACCAGCCCAGGGATCACCAAGATATTTAAGCCATAAAAGAGAAAGTTATTAGTTAGGAAGTAGTTGGCCGACATCAGCCAAACACAACAAAGAATTAAGTATCCTAACCGTTGATGGGAAAATTGATAGCGTCGGTACCGCCAAAGAAACACTGAATAAAATGCGGAAATAAACACGAAGTAGGAAATCCCTATCTCACTGCGAAAAAATGCTTCTTCTGCTAAAATACCAAGCAATAAACATAATAATAAGAAGATCCAAGCAGGCTTACCTATTTTTGTTTCTATTTTCGTTTCCATCTTCATCCCTCATTTTGTATAGATTTTCTATATATATAGTTTTACTAGGTATGTATCCAAAAAAAATGCTTATACCGAAGCTTTTCTTCCCCACTGATATCCAATCCAACTGATTGGATATAAGATGATGGTAAAAAGGATACAAGCAAAAATAAACGTTTTCGTTAACAATGGGGCAAACCATGAATGCGGAATAATTTGAAACACAGTAAGGATCATTAGAATTAAATTTGGAATAAGAGAAAGTAAAAACGTTTTATTTAGAAGCACCCTTCCATTATGGCCAAACCCCTTTCCTATTTCGTATCCTAATAAGGCCCAAAAAAATAGATACAAAATAGCAATCAAGGCGGGAATCGCTGTCAGGTGGTTCCAAGCAGCTGTGATCCATTTCCATTGATAGACATTGTGAGCAAGGGTAAGTAAACCCCCCCCTCCGAAAAAAAGTACATTTAAAAGGATAAACAGCCACTTCATATTGCTGGGAGTAACAGAAAACTCATCTCTCCAAATTTGGATAATTTCCTCTGGAGTGCCTAGGCGGGATACAATTAAATCATAAACTATATCCACATCCTGAACTCCTAATTCAAACAGAATTTCATCGATATGTGACTCATATTCACGGAGAATTTCTTCTTTATCTAAATGGTCTCCTAATCCCTTTGCCAATTCATTCAAAAACCTATTCTTCGGCCGTTCCATGCTTCGATCTCCCTATCACCTTGTTCATCACTTTAACAAAGTCCTGCCATTCACGTGTTTTTTCACCCAATAATTCTTTTCCTGCTTTTGTGATCTTGTAGTACTTCCGTGCCGGCCCCTTTTCCTGTTCCTGCCAGTAACATTCAATGTACTCTTGCTTCTCAAGTTTATGTAGTGCAGGATACAAGGTTCCCTCTTTTACACTCAGATCATTATCACTTCGTTGTTCCAGCTCTTTCACGAGTTCATAGCCATACATATCTCGTTCGTTTAATAGCTGAAGCAGGATTAAGGAAGTACTGCCCTTTACTAATTCGCGGTTAAACATCTTCTCACCTACCTAGATATTTTAGGTACATAGATATTCTATATTGAATCCTTCTAAATGTAAATAGCTTAAAAAAAAGTGACGATGCTTTCATCGTCACTACACTTTGCTTATTTTGCTCTCCCGTTATTTCTAAGCACCTTAATGTTTTGGTCACGCTCGCCTCCATCAGATAATTCCTCTGAAAACTCGTGTTTCGCTTCGGCTCCAACTACTTCACCATGCTTGATAGTCCTTGGTGGCAAATTATTATTTGGCGCCGCTTGTTCATTCCAATCTCCCATTACTATCACCTCGATACATAGTATTTAAAGTTTGGGATTATCCTATGCAAAAAAACAAAACGCTTGGATTTTTCCAAGCGTTTTTCAATGGAATTAGATCACCATTTTTTTATTTTCGATCAGTTCAATTTCGTGTTCATCAATCATATCCTGTTCTCGAAGCTTTTTAATTTTAAAATGGTAAATCAAGTAACATGCACCCACAAATGGAACTCCTAAATATAGAGCTAAGCGTTGTGCTGGGTCAAATGCTAAACTTACTAAAACCGAAACGTTTAATACTAAGGCGATTAGTGGTAAAACCGGGTAAAGTGGTGTTTTGAACTTAAGGTCTGCGACTTTTCCACCTTCGCGGATAAATCTTCTGCGGAAGGCAATTTGTGAAGCAGTAATGGAAATCCAGCCAACTTGAGCACCCAAACCAGCGACGGAAAGAAGCCACATAAATACCGTTTCTTCTGCAAAGAAACCTGAAAGTAATGATAATAAAGCAATACCAATTGTGAAAAGTAGTGCGTTAATCGGTACGCCTCGTTTATTTACTTTTGTGAGAATAGGACTCGCCATTTTTTCTTTTGACATCGCATACAACATCCGGGTTCCCGCATATAATCCAGAGTTTCCAACAGAAAGCAGTGCTGTAAGGATAACAAAATTCATAATATCTGCAGCGTAAGGAATACCAATACTATCAAATACGACAACAAATGGACTTTCAACAACCCCTGCTTTGTCCATTGGAATTAAACTAGATACAACAAATATAGCTAATACAAAGAACACAAGGGTACGCCATACAGTTTGTTTAATTGATTTTGGGATGGTCTTTTCTGGATTTTCGCTTTCCCCTGCAGCTATCCCAATCAATTCTGTTCCTTGGAAAGAAAAATTAACCGCGATCATGGTAACAATTAGTGCTGAAAATCCGTTAGGTAAAAGACCGTGTGCAGTAAAATTAGATAAATATGGTGCAGCTTGACCGCCATTCATGTCAATTAATCCAAACATGGCAGCGCCGCCTAATGCGATAAACAGAATAATTGCTAAGATTTTTATACTTGAAAACCAAAATTCTGCTTCACCAAATGCTCTTGCAGATAGAGCATTCAGTAAGAATAAAATGACCGCAAAAATACCACTCCAAATCCATACTTGAACATCAGGAAACCATCTTTGCATAAGTTGACCAGCAGATAGAAACTCTAAGGCAACTGTAACGGACCAGCCTAACCAGTATAGCCAGCCGAGCGCAAATCCTGTTCCTGGTCCAATAAATTTTGTCGTGTACGTTTGAAACGAGCCTGAAACAGGCATGGCTACAGACAATTCTCCGAGACAAAGCATGGTTAGAAACATGATAAAACCGCCAACTATATAGGCGAGGATGGCACCTATTGGGCCAGCCTGACTGATTGTGTAGCCAGAACCCAAGAATAAACCTGAACCGATTACCCCACCCAAAGAGATCATAAATAAATGTCTCGTCTTCATCGTCCGTTTTAATTCATGATTCGAATTGTTTTCCTGCAAATTCATTAAATTTCCCCCTTCTCCCCAAACAAAAGAATACGCTTCCAACTCTCAATATCCAAAAAGTAGGATAATTTTTTGCTAAAGGCAATAATTAAACCTTTACCATTAGAAATTATAGAGAAATAGTAGTCTATTAACAACAGATAATAATTTCTAAATTATCACTATATTTTTATAAATTTAGAATGCAAATTTTGTGCCAAAATTAAAATCATCTAAAATGTGTATATTCTTTGAACAGACAAGCAAAATATTTTTGCATCTCAATAAAAATTTTGCACTTATGCTGCAAAAATAATTTTTCCACTAAAAAGGAAAACCATTTATCTACAAATAGGGAAAAATAAAGGAAATACCTAACTAATGCCAATATTCTTTGCAAATTTAACACTTTTTCAATAAAACTGCAAAACTATTTTGCATTATTAAGTTTTATTTGATTAAATAGTGCATAAAGGATTAATCAAAGGGAATGAATCTAAATGGAGAAAAATAATCATACCGTCAATTATTTGCATTACCTAAATCGGATTTATAAACGGATCTTAGACGAGGTAGATGTGGGTGTCCATGCAGTAGATGAAACGGGGAAAACAATTATTTATAATAAAAAAATGATGCAAATGGAGTCCATGGACCTTCAAGATGTTATAGACAAAAACCTGCTTGATGTATTTATGTTTAAAGACGACCAATCTAGTACACTAGTAAAAGCACTCCAGGAGGGCAAAGAAACAAGAAACGTCAAACAAACTTATTTTAATAATAAAGGCAGCGAAATTACGACCATTAACAATACCATTCCTATTTTTAACAACGAAAAACTACAGGGTGCTGTCGAAATCGCCAAGGATGTAACAAAGCTGGAACGTCTCATTAAAGGCAACCTAAATAAAGGGCAGACCAGATACACTTTTGATAAAATCATTGGAAACAGTCCAGCTATTAAAGAAGTTATTGAATCTGCCAAACGTGCAACTAGGACCTCTTCCTATGTTTTAATTGTTGGAGATACTGGTACAGGGAAGGAACTTTTTGCTCAGAGCATCCACAATGGGAGCACTCGGCTATCTGGCCCGTTCATTTCACAAAACTGCGCTGCCCTGCCTGATAATCTAATCGAAAGTCTTCTGTTTGGAACAAAACGCGGCGCCTTCACGGGGGCGGTCGACACCCCTGGGTTATTCGAACAAGCCAATGGAGGTACCCTGTTACTCGATGAGATTAACTCATTGAATCTAAATTTGCAGGCAAAATTACTACGTGTTTTACAGGAAAAAACGATAAGGCGAATTGGGGATACGAAGGATACGCCTGTGGATGTTCGAGTCATTGCCAATATGAATGAAGATCCGATTGATGCGATTGCTAATAATCGGATGCGCAAAGACTTATATTATCGTCTGGGAGTTGTCACTATTTTTATCCCTGCGTTAAAGGAGCGAAAAGAGGATATTCCATTATTAGTGGAGAGTTTTATTCAAAAATACAATGAACTGTTTCAAATGAATGTAAAAGGTTTATCAGAGGAAGTTAAACAGTCATTTTTCGAGTATGAATGGCTGGGGAATGTCCGCGAACTTGAGCATATCATTGAAGCTGCGATGAACATTATGATTGATGAGGAATGGATTTCCTACTCTCATTTACCCTACCAATATCGAAGCAAAATGCAGATGAAAGAGAGAATGATTCCCCTTTCCACGGTGGACACCTTTATTAAGGAACATTCAGATGCAGCAGTACCACTAAAATATCAAATGGAGCTATTTGAAAAATCTTATATTGATCATGTATTATCCAAAAATGATTTTAATATATCCCGGACTGCTAACCTTCTCGGACTAAGCCGCCAAAGCCTGCAGTATCGGATGAAGAAATTAAATATTACAGGAAAATGAGATTTTATTAATTGCTGTGTTAAAGGTTAATGCTGATTTTGGCACTCTGTTGATTGGAGCAGAAGGCACGAAGACTCCTGCGGGAGTACGGGGCAGGGGAGACCCCGCAGGAGCGCAGCGACGAGCAGACTCCCCGGACCGCCCGCGGAAAGCGAAGTGCCTGGAGCGGAAATCAACAGACTAGTTTAACACAAACTATTAAATACGTCGGAAAGCTATGATGCTTTCCGCTTTTTTTATGCTGATCCAGCACAAAACTACCTTTTTTCACATAAAATTATTATAGAAAAGTAAATTAGTTTGATAAATGGAATCTTTATTCCACTTAATTCCCTATAGGCAATAAACTAATACAAGCATAAATATTCCATTTATTCTCCATACTAAGAAGAAAAGATGAGGTGAATAAAATGGGACTACTCAACTCGTTTAACCAATGGAAAGAGACTAAATATCAAAATCATGTCTCAAATATGAAAGAGCAAGGCAAATGTCCTGACTGTCACGGCCGTGGCTATACCGTATATCCTTATAATGAATTTGCTTACTTTAATTCATTTGAATGCCCAGGCTGCCAAGGTACAGGTCAATATACTGATTGGGAAGAAATGCAGTAAATTGAGAATAAATACAAATCCCTCCATTAATTCCGTATGGATTAATGAAGGGATTTTTTTGATTTCATACCTTTATCATTTGGCTACTTAGATTCGTTTCTTAAGTTGACTTTGATACGTTTTTGACGTCCTAACTTCAACAGTTAGTGAACCTCCATTTACGGTCGCTTTTAAAATTAAAGGCACACCCGTAGTATTTTTAAATCTAAAATCTTTACCCCCATATGAAACTGTCGCATCTCTTCCTTTTGGCACGTAACCTACCGTTAAAGAATGGTGGTGTTTTTCGATGTACTGGACGGCTAATTGATCGATCGCATTATATAAAGTAGAAGAAGTTTGACATATGCCCCCGCCATACCCTTCAACCAACTTACCGTAATTTATTTCCGGTGCTTTTTGGTAACCGTGTTCAGCATCACTCGGGCCAACTGTTGTATTATATGAAAAAGAATCATTAGTCCCAAGGATGACGTTATTTATTGCCTCTGCTGAGAGTTTAATATTTTTAGTTCGTCCCACCGTCCCACTATTAAAATGGGTCGTATATGAGGCGACTACTACGTCATCTAATTGGGAAGCCTCATCAGCCTGATACCCGCTTGCATTCACATATAATGGCAATTCCACATTGCCGCCTTTTTCTGAAACCAACATGATCTTATCCGCCAATTCTTCTTCATCAAGAATTTGTTGAGGGGTCCCTTTGATGATATTCCCTTCTTCATCAAGTTTATCAAGAATCATTCGTTTGTCGTAGCCAGGCTTTGATTGGGTTCCTCGAGCTAGTTCTCTTGTCAATTTTGATATTTCGACTTTATAATTGTCAGGATTCGTTATGTATTCTAAATCCTTTGTATTAAAAGTTTTTACGATGTCTTTTGTGTTTGGATCCACAATATTTACATATACAGGTCTTGCTTCTTCCCTTTTTCGTTCTTCTTCCCGTTTCTTTGCTTCAGCCAGCTTCTTTTCTTCTTGTAACTTCTTCTCTTTTTCAATTTGTTGTTGCTTTTCCGCTGCCTTTGCCTCTTTTACTTTTGCGGTTTGTCCAGAACACCCAGCGCCAATTAAACACACCGCTGCCAATAGTGATATTACCCAATTACGCTTCGCCATTTTCTCCCACTTTACTCCTTTTTGTATAGCCTTATGCCCTTTTATATTGTTAGACGATATTCAAGGGGATATGTTTCATATGACTCTCCTATTCTATTCCATTTTTTATGCCAATGTCCTGCTAAAAAATTGGAAATCCTTATATAAAAAAGGAGATTAAATTGATGTTCGGGATTTGTTAAGCTTTTTTTAAAAGGTACGTAGCAACTAAGCCCAAATTCTCATATGGTATTATTAAAGCAGAAATTAATTTAATATCAATACTCCTTTAGTCCTCAATTTACTCCATCAAATGATTCCTTGCAAACAAAATGATTCTGCTCCCTAGCCATAATGGAAATTAAGGGGGACATACCATGAGAGAAATCTTAATTTTAATTAGCATTTTATTATTTGCTGTATCTCTAGTTTTAGGCTTAGTATCTCAGGTCCATCGAAAAAGCGGAAAAGGAATTTATTATTCTCTAGCCACAATCTGTCTAGTATGCGTTTTTTTCTTATTGTTTTTTCAAAACTGGAACATTGCTGGCCTTTGGAGTGGTGAACCTGTCGATCCCCCTAAAACGGAGTCACCTATATGGCCTGGACAAAATAATGATGGTAAGGACCCTGCTGATGAGGAACACTCCCCATCCGTGGAGCCTGAGGAAGAAGAACCAAATGACCCTCAACCCACTACTCCTGAACAAATTATTCTGGGTGATAATGAAATAGTTGAATACAAAGTGGTTAAGGGAGATACTTTATTTTCCATTGCCACTAGGGCCGAAGTGACGGTGGAAAAAATAAAGCAATGGAATAATCTATCCTCCGATGCCATCTTTGTAGATCAAATCTTAAAGCTTTATGGAAAGAATGTGGAGCCGGCTCCACCTAAGCAGGACCCTCCACCGACAACAGCTTCCTCTGTTATTATTTCAGAGGGAAGCCCTCAGCAAAAACAGATCTCATTTACCTTTGATGCTGGGAGTGATGCCGCAGGGATAAGAATATTGGATGTCCTTAAAAAGTATAAGGTCAAAGCTACGTTCTTCCTTACAGGTAAGTGGGTTGAGAAGTATCCTAGCCTTGCCAAGAAAATTGTCGAAGAAGGACATGAAATTGGTAACCATTCCTACTCTCATCCTGATGCCGTAAAAACAACTGCCAATGCGTTAAAACAGGATATCATCAAAGCAGAGGAAGCTATTATGGAGGCAACAGGAAAATCTCCACAGCCCTATTTTCGTTTTCCTTTCGGGTCGTACAATTCTACCGCTCTCAAAACTGTTGGTGCAGCGGGATATCCCTTTAGCATCCAGTGGTCACTTGATACAATTGATTGGAAACAGCCAGCCACTGAAGTCATCATTTCCCGTATAAAAAGTGGAGCAAGCAACGGTGATATCGTCCTTATGCATATCGGAGGAATAAATACACCGGAAGCCGTCGACCAAGTCATTCCATGGCTAAAGGCCCAAGGCTACCAACTCGTCCCTTTAAGCGTTCTATTAAAATAAAAAATGGTGCCTGACACCCCAATGGGTGTCAGGCACCAAATAGATTTAAATCTAAATATTAATCTCTATCTAGGAGGGCTGCCCCAGATATTCCAGGCTTGGTCATTTCATATATGTTTAAAATCAGATCTAATTCTTCTTCAGTAAGGACATCATATTTTAAGCATAGTTCACGAACCGATTTCCCAGTTACAGTTGCCTCTCTGGCGATTCTTGCTGCAACTTCATAGCCGAGATGCGGGTTTACTGCCGTTATTATGCCGACACTCTTTTCGACATTCTCTCTTAAGCGTGCCTCATTAGCCTCGATACCTACTAAACAATGGTCGGTAAATGAACGAAAGCCGTTGTTCATAATGCTAATTGATTGAAGTAAATTAAATACCAATACCGGTTCCATTACGTTCAATTCAAGTTGCCCTGCTTCTGACGCAAGACAAATGGTATGGTCATTCCCAATCACTTGGAAGGCAATCTGATTAATTAACTCTGGCATGACAGGATTCACTTTTCCTGGCATAATCGATGAACCTGGCTGACGTGCGGGCAGTGAGATCTCACCTAAGCCAGCACGGGGACCCGAAGCCATTAACCGGAGGTCATTGGCGATTTTTGACATATTCATCATACATACTTTAAGGGCAGCTGAAACTTCAGTATATGCATCCGTATTCTGCGTGGCGTCAACTAAATGTTCAGCATTGACCAATGGAAGCCCACTAATGTCCGCCAGTTCTTTAACAACATCTTCGATATATTGAGGGTCTGCATTTAAACCTGTTCCAACCGCAGTAGCTCCCATGTTCACTTCATACAAATTTTCACGGGATTGGTTAATTCGCTTTATATCCCGTTCTAGCACACGGGAATATGCTTCAAACTCTTGGCCAAGGCGAATAGGAACAGCATCTTGGAGATGGGTACGACCCATTTTAATTACCGTTTCAAAATGCTTTGCTTTTTCTTTAAATACCTTATGCATATCTTTCATCGTCATAATTAACTTTTCTAATACTCTTAGTGTGGCAATATGAATGGCAGTTGGAAAAACATCATTTGTGGATTGCGACATATTGACATGCGTATTGGGACTTAAATGCAAATAAGCACCTTTTTCATATCCAAGCAACTCAAGTCCACGGTTGGCAATCACTTCGTTTGCATTCATATTCATGGAGGTCCCAGCCCCACCTTGGATTGGGTCTACAATGAACTGATTGTTCCATTTCCCTGCAATAATTTCATCTGCTGCTTGGCAAATTACATCCCCAAGTCCACTATACAAACGCTTCGTTCTCGTGTTTGCAATCGCTGCAGCTTTTTTAATCATCGCAAGAGCAATAATTAATTCTTCATGAATTCGATAACCTGTGATTGGAAAATTTTCAACTGCCCTTAGTGTCTGAATACCGTAGTAAGCATTTACTGGTATTTCCTTTTCTCCTAAGAAGTCTTTTTCGGTTCTTGTAGTTTCCATGATTACCTCTCCCACCCTTTATAAAAAACTCTTGATGTGTAAGTGTTACTCACACCAAAATAATAACAGTTAAAACAACCTTTGTCTCTCTTTTCACTGTAATTACTCTGTTAATATAAAAATATCCGTAAAAAAAAGAGGTTGATCAAAAAAAGTCTATCATAACTTTTGAGATCAACCTCTTTTTTCAATTAACTCGAAATAACTATTATTTAAAAGACCGATTGAATTTTTCCAAAAGTACCCCGAATAATTCACGTTCCTCATCCGACCAATCTTCTAGTAGTTCAGCAACTCTCTTCAAGCGTGCCTGTTGATAATCAAATAATTCCGTTGCACCCAGTTCAGTTAATTGAAGAGAATAAGCTCGACCATCCAATGGATCGGGAATTCGATATAAATATTCTTTATGTTCTAGAGCGGCTGCCTGTCTACTGACTGTAGAAATATCCAGATTAAATTCATCTGCTAATACTTTTACTCCGACAGCACCCTTTTCATTAATTCTTCGTAGGATTAAATAGGCCGATCGATCAAGATTCCCCAATTTCTTATTACTTGAAATTGACGTGGTTCGGCGGATCAGAATGGCTAATTCAAGCTCGATTAATTCTAAAGAATGTCCATGCATTTACTTTTCTACCTCACTGTTATTTCCTCATATAAATTATGATAACATACTCACATTCTCATTTGTAAGGAAACACTATTTAACTGATATGGCAAAAGCACTATTGACGTAGTGGAAATTGATTGTATAATACAATCATATACTTTCATCATACAACTAATTCAAGAAGATGGAAAGAATCACATAGGGGGAAATTTAATGGCATCATCACCAAAAACTAATACCGCACCACCTCAACAAAGACAGTTTAAACCCAATGAAAAGGCAGGTTTACTTAGCCAGCCAAAAGCAGTTTGGGCCGTTTTTTTTGCAAGCATTATAGCGTTCATGGGGTTGGGTTTAGTTGATCCTATTTTGCCGGCAATTGCCGAACAACTTCATGCCTCACATAGTGAAGTTACCTTGCTGTTCACTAGTTATAATGCAGTTATGGCGGTTGCCATGCTTATTACTGGGGTGATTTCTACAAGGCTGGGCATCAAATGGACGTTATTGTCAGGAATTGTGATCATTGCAGTCTTTTCAGCACTCGGAGGATTTTCAAACGGGATTTGGACCCTGGTTGGACTTCGAGGCGGATGGGGACTCGGAAATGCACTTTTTGTAGCAACAGCTTTATCAGCCATTGTTTCACTATCAAATAGTGGAACTGCAAAAGCGATTATCTTATATGAAGCAGCAATCGGTCTTGGTATTTCTGTTGGCCCCTTACTTGGCGGATGGCTTGGTGGAATATCTTGGCGAGGCCCATTTCTTGGAGTAGCCGCATTAATGATTATTGCCTTTTTTGGTCTCTTTATTTTAATGCCAAAGTCTACCACACCAACTGGCGTAAAATCACGTTCTTCGTTAATGGATCCATTCCGCGCCTTAAAACATCGTTCACTTTTAGTCTTCGGTATTGCAGCGGCACTTTATAACTTCGGCTTCTTCACTTTGCTTGCATATGCACCATTTGTTATGGGCTTGGATGAGCACGGATTAGGATTTGTCTTCCTTGGCTGGGGAGTTTTACTAGCTATTACATCAGTTTTTATGGCTCCAAAAATGACTGAATGGTTTGGAACCATAAAATCAATGTGTTTGATGTTAATATTATTCGCCCTGCTTTTGGTGGTTATGGGAATATGGACATCCACTCAATGGGTCATCATTGCAGCTGTTATTTTAGCCGGCGCCTTATTAGGTAATAACAATACTCTAATTACCACAGCCGTAATGAATGCCGCTCCAGTTGAACGATCAACGGCTTCTGCTGCCTATAGCTTCCTTCGATTTATTGGAGGTGCGATAGCCCCATTTACGGCAGGTAAACTTTCCGAAATCTATAACCCAAGTGTACCATTTATAGTTGGAGGCGGGTTTGTGGTTGTTTCGGTCCTATTTATTTGGGCTAATAAAAAACATATTAATCATGTAGATAATATCGGAATTGGCCATTAATATATAAAAGGATCTGTGAAAGAATCGCAGATCCTTATTTTCATTAGTGAATATCTTTTTTCTTAAATCGGCCTCCACGAACTTCTGAAATGTCACCAATCGCTAAAAATGCGTTCGGGTCAATATCCTGAACAATCGTATTTAATTTTGACTCTTCCAACCTCGTAATAATACTGAAGATGACCTTCTTACTATCACCAGTGAAAGCACCTTGCCCATTAATATAGGTTACTCCCCTTCCAAGTCTTGCATTGATTGCATTTCCAATTTCTTCTGCATCGTCACTGATAATCCACACTGATTTGGATTCTTCCAGACCGGCTACAACGGTATCAATAGCTTTGGACGCAATTACATAAGCTAGCAAGGAATACATGGCACGGTCCCAACTAAACACAAAACCTGCTGCACCTAATATAAAAATATTAATAAACATGATAATTTGCCCAACAGAAAATGGAACTTTTTTGGTAATCAAAAGTGCCAGTATTTCCGTTCCATCTAAGGCCCCACCATTGCGGATGACGACCCCTACCCCTGTCCCAAGAATCATACCGCCAAAAACGGTGGCGAGGAGAATGTCATCTGTAAATGCCGGAATGGGATGAAAAAATGAAGTGAAAATTGATAAAACAATAATTCCATACACGGTTGATATAGCGAAGGTTTTTCCCATCTGCTTATATCCCATATAAACAAATGGCAGGTTTAAGATGAGGAGGAAAATCCCTAGTTTCCATCCTGTGATATGCGCAAGCATAATAGAAATACCTGTAATTCCACCATCAATAACATGGTTTGGAACTAGAAATATTTCTAACCCTGTTGCCATTAAGATTGCTCCTATGGTGATGGCGATTGCTCGGAGTACAATTTTCCTTAAAGGTAACTTTCGGTGTTGAACTTTTTCTTGTATAAGTTCTGTCACATCATCACATCTTTTCATAAAAATTTTCCAGTAATTATTTCAATAAAATGTGAAAAATCTATATTTATTGGTTAATTATATCACTTTTTCACCAAAAGATGAACTCAAGTTCATCTTTTAATAATTTACTTTGTTAATCTACCCTTTTTTTCCAAAAAAATAGCTAAAATCCTAAGATTTTAGCAAAAGTAAATAAATTTATGCCCCTTCTGTTGCACGTTCAGTGATAATATCTTCAATGACACGATGTTTACTTAGTTGACCGGTGTGAATGATCTGCTGACCTAATTTACGTTTCATCGATACCATTTGGTCCACTTCCTTTAAAAGAAGGCCGGAAAATAATAAATAAGGAATCACAATGATTTTTCCAGTCGCATTTTTTGAAATGGTCTCAAGACCTTCTGGAAGTCTCGGCTCAGTTGCTGCTAAATAACAAACTTGAATATTCTCTATTCCAAGTCGTTTACTAATCCCTCTAGCAATGTCGGCAAAGGCTGTGTGAATACTCTTGTCACTACTTCCCCTACCGACAATTAGAATCGAATCTTTAGGTGTTAGATCGGTGACCGTTTCCTTAACCATCTCAGCAATCCCATCGAGAATTTTTCCTTGAACCCCAAATGGATCTCTTATCTTTACATTGATGGTAGGATAGCGCTCGATAAGAGAAGAAAGAGCTTGTGGAATATCTTCTTTAATATGACCAGCAGCCAATAAAAATAAGGGAACGACAGTTATCTCTGTCGCTCCCCTTTCTACACAGTGCAGAAAGCCCTCTTCAATACCTGGCTTGGTCAACTCGAGAAAACAGACTTCCTGAATTTCAACATTTATTCGTTCCATCACTCTATGAATAAAAGATTTAGCTTCTTCAGCTCCCTCTTTTGAACGTGTACCATGGCCAATGTATAGAATTGCTTTCACCCTCACTGCTCCTTCCTTGCTTCCCTTACTATCCTTTACCATTTAAGACATTACCATACTTACCTCTTAAACGAGAGAAGGAACCACCGAATCTTTTAGAGAATGTTCTTCTCTTTTAGATAAGCAAATACTTGTTCCACCGCTTCTTCAACTGTTACTTGATCTGAATGAAGAGTAATCTCTGGTTGTTCTGGTGCTTCGTACGGTGAGTCAATTCCGGTGAAATCCTTAATCTCCCCGCGGCGCGCTTTCGCATACAGCTGCTTTGGATCTCTACGTTCACATTCTTCAATCGGGCATTGCACAAAGACTTCAATAAATTCACCGTCTTCGAACAAAGCACGGACTTGGTCACGATCAGAACGGAATGGAGAAATAAAAGCAGTTGTCACTACTTTGCCACTGTCGACAAACAATTTGGCCACTTCGCCAATTCTTCTTATATTTTCAGTACGATCAAAATCGGAAAAGCCAAGATCTTTATTTAATCCGTGGCGAATATTATCTCCATCTAGAACATATTCACTGATTCCCTGGCGGAATAATTCGTTAGATACCGCATTAGCGATTGTTGATTTCCCAGACCCTGAGAGTCCAGTAAACCAAAGAGCACAACTTCCATGCCCATTTCTTTCACGTCGATTTTCTTTTGAAATAGATGTTTCATGCCATGTAATATTTGTTGGTTTAGCCATAGATTTAATTCCTCCTTACACGGTAGCTGTTTCTTTCATTCCTTCAATCAGTACTTCAACAACCTCTTTACGGCTAAAGGTTGATGGTGGCAATACGCCTGCGCGAAGCATCTCTCTTACTTTTGTTCCGGAAAGGATTACTCTGTCTTCCTTGCTATGCGGGCAAGTTTTATCAGAAGCCATTCCTTCACATTTGTTGCAATAGAAGCTATGTTCAAAGAACAATGGCTTAATACCAAGCTCTTCTTCTGTAAAATTACTAAAAATGTGTTGGGCATCGTATGTTCCGTAATAGTTACCAACACCAGCATGGTCACGGCCAACAATAAAGTGAGTGCAGCCAAAATTCTTACGAGCAAGTGCATGGAAAATAGCTTCCCTTGGACCTGCATATCTCATTGCTGCTGGGTACACACCTAACTGTGCGCGCTCCTTAGGATAATAATTATCTAGTAACACGCGGTAGCTTTTTAGACGAACATCTGCTGGGACGTCATCTGACTTCGTTTCACCAACTAGAGGGTTTACAAACAATCCATCAACAGTCTCAAGAGCCGCTTTTTGAATGTATTCATGGGCGCGATGAATCGGATTTCTAGTTTGGAATCCTACAACTGTCTTCCAGCCTTTTTCTTCGAAAATAGCACGTGTTTCCTTTGGTTCAAACCATACGTCACCAAATACACCTTTTTCTGATTTCTTAACTAAGACGATTTCACCTGCCACATAGACTGGACCTCTTTCATAAAGGCGTTTCACACCTGGGTGGGCAGTTTCTCCCGTTTTATATACTTCAACTGCTTCTTTATCTAGGTCAGGTTCATACCATTCTGAAACCTTAATCACTCCATAAACTTCGTTATTATAAGTAAGTTTGAATTCCTCACCTACAACGAGTGATCCAGCTACCTCGTAAGAAACTGGAAGTGTAACAGGGATGGACCATATGGTATTGTCTGCTAAACGCATATTGTTAACAACAGATTCATAATCCGCTTTTCCTAGAAAACCTTTTAAAGGACTAAATAAACCAATTCCGATTAATTCGAGGTCACTTAAGGCAATCGCATCAATTTCTAATTCTTTTATTACTGAAGTTAGATCGTAATTAGGGTCAAACGCTTGAATAAGTTTTCCTCCATGAGGTTTTGGTAAGTATGACATTTTTAATCAACCTTTCATTAAAGTTTTAGATTCATGTTAGTATCGATTAACTTGAAGATGATTTCCCATTCCTCCCCAATGATCTCAGGTAATGGGAAGTGGCTCTCTTTATTACGAGTGCAATCCACACTCGGTTTTACTGCTGCCTGACCAACGTCCAGCACGAGAATCACCATTGGTTCCTACCGCTTGGGTGCAAGGGAAGCAGCCAATACTTGGATAGTTTTGGTCATGCAATTGGTTATAAGGGAGGTCCTTTTCCTTGATGTACTCCCAAACCTCATCCCAGGTCCAATGAATGAGCGGGCAAATTTTAATATTTTGGAATTTTTCATCCTTATTTAAGAATTGAGTATCCTTTCTTGTTGGAGACTGCTCCCTGCGCAGACCTGAAATCCATGCCTCTCTTGGGGTTAGCGCCTCACGTAAAGGAATAACCTTTCTGATTTGGCAGCATTGATTAGGTTCCCTTTTCCATAAGGCAGAACCGTATTCCGCTGCTTGTTCATCTAAACTCAATTTAGGAGTTTTCCGCTCAATTTGAAGCTCCGGAAAACGTGCTTCTATTTTATCGATTACCTCATACGTCTCTGGAAAGTGAAGTCCTGTATCTAAAAAAACGATGTGCGCATCTTTTTTAACTTGATAAATTAAATCAATTAATACAATGGCTTCGGCACCAAAACTGGAGGCATAGACAATTTTTTCTTCAGGATACTGGCTGTATGCCCATTCTAAAACAGCACGTGCACCCTTTGTCTGGTCCTCTACGGAAAAAGTATCCGAAATTTGATTCCAGTTTTCATATGTCACTGCTTTTGTCATTCCTGTGGACCTCCTTGTTGAATTACTAGAGTAATAGATCCATATTTTAATGGATCGAGTATGAGCTTAAAATGTCCTTGTATTTATTATTTAAATTTAATCCTACCATACGCATAGGAATTGTCAAGTTGATTTATTACAATATTTTAAAAAGTATTAACGAAGGCTAAGGGATACATTTGTTTACTCGATAAATAAACAAAGCAGACATGATTACATGTCTGCGAAATCCTACTTATTTCCTAGAAACCCCCTATGGAATAATCCTCGTTGTCCTTGCCTTTTCAGCTGTTTTTTGAATCTGTTTACTTAAAGGTTTCTTTAACATCAATGCTAAAAGTAAGCTCAACGCAATAAAGATAACAAGCGCGAACAAATCTTTTATCACGACCTCGACAATCATGCCGCCTACTGTTTCACGAAGCATACTCACGGCATAGGTAAATGGCATATAAGGGTTGATCGTTTGAAAAAATGATGAGGTCAAGCTCACAGGAAATGTTGCACCAGAACTTGAGATTTGCAGAACCAAGAAAATAATCGCTAATCCTTTTCCAATATTGCCAAACACCGAACATAAGGAATAAGTGATTGTAACAAATACCATGCTGATAAACATACAAAATACCACAAACCAGAGTTTGTCAACCGCATATGTATGAATGAAAAACAAGTCGCCAAGGGACACAATCACAGCCTGGAAGATTCCGATAGTAAGAAAGGTAATAAGCCTTCCTAAAAAAAGCTGGTACCCTTTAAAGCTAGGGCCAGGATTATCAACATCTACTTTTAGTGAGGCAATTAATAATGTCGCACCAACCCAAAGAGCTAGCATCGTATAAAATGGTGTCATCGCCGATCCATAGTTTGGAATTGGAAAAAGCCGCTTTGTTTTTAATAAGATCGGATTCGAAAGGAAATTACTTTCTTTTTGCGGATCATGCTTTAGAAATTCGATTAAGTCATACATATTTACACTGCTTTCAAAGCTTCTAATTTTATCGGCAGCATTCCTTATGCTTGACTCAAATCCCGGTAAATCGTTGCGTGCTAAGTCCGCTGCTTTGTGGACATACTTCACAAAGGCATAAAACCTCGTTCTAAATAAATCAGCCGCTTTTCGAATGTCATTCTCTAAAGATGGTAAATCCGTTCGCACAAAATCAGCAGCGCGATGGATTTTTTGCTCACTATTCGCAAAATCACTTTTAAAAAAATTAGCAGCTGTATTAGTTGCTTTTGTCAATTTATCAACTTTCTCAAGCAGCTCTGCCTGTGTTTCCACTATATTTCCATGAATTTTTACAAGTTCTTTGTAAATTCTGTTAACCTCTTCTTGTTCTCCTTTGGACTCAGTCTGCGATACAGAAGCTCCCTTCATTTGTTCAAGTGATTGTAGAAGCATGTTTTCTATTTCTGATAGATTGGTTGCAGTATCAGTAATGAGTTCCTTTGCTCTCTGTAAACTAGAAATTTTCTCTTGAAGGGTAATCACTTTAGCTCCTGTTTCTTTGATAAGCGGTAACCGGTCCTCAATCTTTAAAATACTGTCTGCTGCCTTTTCTATCTCTGGGATCCTCTGCTCCAATTCAATTACTTTCTGTCCCTTTGCTTGGATTTCTGGTAACTTCTTTTCTAGTTCAATCGCCGCTTTCCCCACCTTTTCTATTTCAGGCAACGCTTTTTCTAATGCAAAGATCTGCTTTTCCACATTATGTATGGATGGCAATTCTTGCTCCAATTCAATTCCGGCTCTATAAAACCCCTTGAAAATAGCTTCACTTACTATTTTTATAAAAGCTTGGCTAATTTGAGCGGTTACACTTGAGGCTCCTGAACTTACGATTTTCGGAGCTACAGCATTTATTTTTTCATTTACCGTAAACTCGATTTCTGGTTTTTGGGGATTTACCTCTAAAATACTGGATAACTTTCTCGAAAAATCCTTAGGAATGATGAGATAGGCATAATAAAGTCCCCTCTCCACTCCACTTTCTGCTTCAGTGCGATTAACAAAGACCCAGCCAAGTTGATGATTCTTTTTAAGATTCTTGACGGTATCGTTACCGACATTTATTTTTTTCCCGCGTATTTCGGTTCCTTCATCTTCGTTACTAACAGCCACACGAATCCCAGATGTATTACTATACGGGTCCCACATTGACTTTATGTTCACCCAAGCATAAGCCGACGGCAGAACGATAAGTGCACCTATTAACAACACTACAGTAGGCACGCGAAAGATATTTTTCCAATCAGTTTTATATATGCGCCAAACCTTCCCGATCATAATCCCCCCTATATAGACTTCCTGCTGCCTATATCTTTTCACCTTTTGAAAATAATGATGCAAGCGGAATGTGTTTGTCGAGAAGAACAAAAAAACCGCCTGAGGATTTCCTCAGGCAGTTTACTATTTAGAAACGACATTTTCATCTTTATTATAGTTATATTGTGATCGGTCGACTGTAGTAAAGTTTGCAGGTTTGTAAAAACGTAATAAATCTCCATTTACGACTTTATCTGAAAGCTTTAATTTATATTCGACGATCTTTTGATCTTTTTTGGCTTCTTCCGTTTTTGTTTCATCCAATTTCAGACCCGTTTTAGAATCATAGAACTTTCCATCAATAGAAGTGATGGTTGAACTTACAAAATCACCATTTCTGAACGGCACTAAATCATCATGCTGTTTAGATAATAAGTCGGTTCCAAATTGGACATACTCTTTTGTGTCTGTACCTAGCAAGTGAAGTAGGGTTGGAAGAAGATCGATTTGGCCGCCATATTCGTGGTTTACTCCACCTTCCATTCCAGGGACACGAATGAATAATGGTACACGCTGTAAACCAGTACTTTCAAATGGGGTGATTTCCTTTCCAATTACCTGCTCCATAGCTTTATTATGATTTTCAGAAATTCCATAATGGTCACCATACATAACAATGATCGAACGATCATATAAACCTGATTTTTTGAGATAATCAAAGAATTGCTTCAAGGCTTCGTCCGCATATCGTGCGGTTTGAAAATATCCATCGACAGATTTATCACCTGTTGTACCTGGTGCAATCGTAGCATCCTCTTGATTAATTGGATACGGATAATGATTCGATACAGTAATAAATTTTGTATAGAATGGCTCTGGTAATGATTCCAAAAGTGGAATCGATTGTTCATAAAATGGTTTATCCATTAGCCCGTACTCAGCTAGATCTTTAGAATTGATTTGATAATAGTTTGAATCAAAGAACTTGTTGTAGCCAAATGATTTATAAATTTCATTACGATTCCAGAAGCTTCCTGAATTCCCATGGAACACCGCAGAAGTGTAACCTTGCTGACCTAAAATGGCAGGAGCTGCCTCATAGGTATTTAGCCCTTTTGTTGTATAAGCTGAACCTTGTGATAATCCATATAATGAATTTTCTAACATAAATTCAGCATCCGATGTTTTACCTTGTCCTGTTTGATGGAAGAAGTTATCAAAGTAAAGGGTATTTTGATCCTTCGTTAAAGAATTTAAAAATGGAGTGACTTCTTCCCCGTGCAACTTATAATTAATTAAGAAATTTTGCGTTGATTCAAGATGTAAATAAATTACATTCATTCCTTTTCCAGCCCCAAAGTAAGCTGGATTTGGCTCTGCATAATTAGACTTTGTATAGTTTACAACTTCAGTAGTATCATCGCTGCTGGCCATAACTCTTTGAGCGGATGCTTTCGTACTTTGAACAGCATCATAAATAGTGTAATTGTACATTCCTAAATATTTTACGATATAGTTTCTATCGAATCCTCTTGTAAGTAATTGAGGACGGTCTGTTTCAGCTAAAGCTAAGTTCACACTTGAAATCGCAAGTGCCATTGAAAATAGTGCTGCAACTTTCCCGCGATTCATATCCTTGACTTCTATTTTCACAAATCGGAAAACAAGTAAACCAAATAACACAATGACATCAAGAAAGAATAATAAATCGTATGGCTTCAATAAGGAAGTGACACTGCCGCTTACATCGCCAAAGTTTTGAGTCTGCGTTAAGGTTGGCAAGGTAATAAAATCACTAAAGAATCGGTAAAATAAAACATTTGCATATAAAAGGAATGATAAGAGAAAATCTATAACCATTAGCCCTATATACTTTTTTCTACCCTTTAAAAAGAATGATACGCCCAAGAATAGTAAAGCAGATCCGAGCGGATTGATAAATAATAGAAACTTCTGAAGAGAATTTTCAATTCCTAAGTCAAATTGCGTTAATTGAACGATATACGTTTTTATCCATAAGAAAAATACTGTCAAAAAGAAAAAGCCAACATATTTATTAAAAATACTTTGACCTCTTTGCAATAAGTTAATCATAAAGCACCTACCTTGTTATCTATGATTATAAACTTTTAATTATTATTTTTATATTAATGAAGGACTACTGCCCTCAATGATCCAGTATCTATGTTAACAGCTAAATATGAACAATCCATGAACATTTAATAAAAAAAAAAAAAATGACCAGCACAAGAACATTACTATACTCTCTTTTTTTGAAATGTCAAGGTTCTAAAAAAAATAACAGCAGCTGAATGTTATTTTAACATAGAATCAGCTGCTGTTTATTTTCGTTCCGTTATACTGCTTTCTCTTCTAGGTTACTCTCTTTTCGCTTCATTTTCATAAGCGTTTCATAAACAATCGGTACAATAACTAAGGTAAGCAGCGTCGAACTTGTTAATCCACCGATGACTGTCACACCTAATCCTTTTGAAATAAGCCCGCTTCCTTCCATTCCGAAAGCTAATGGAATAAGTGCACCAATGGTCGCAATGGCTGTCATTAGAATAGGACGCAGGCGTGTCCCAGCCGCCTCAAGAATCGCTTCTCTTGTAGATAACCCATCATTCTCTTTATGAATGACACGGTCAATTAATACAATCGCGTTCGTTACAACAATACCAATTAACATCAACGCACCGATCATTGCAGATACACTTAATGTTTCACCAGAGATCAACAAACCTAATAATCCTCCGATGATGGTAAACGGTAATGAGAATAGGATCGCTAATGGAGCTAATCCTCCTCCAAATGTAATAACAAGTACTAAATAAACTATCGCAATCGCTGCAAGCATGGCTAATCCTAACTGTGTAAAGGATTCTGCAATATCCTCTGATACCCCGCCAATCGAAACATCTACCGTTGAAGGAAGTTTTAGTTTATCTACCTTCTTTTGAACCGCGGCAGAAACTTTTGAAACATCTTTTGTCGTAATTTCAGCACTTACACTTGCATAAATACGGCCATCACGTCTGGTGATCGTATCCGATGTATGCCCCTTCTTAATATCAATAACATCCTTTATTGGGACTGCCATACCCATCTGAGATTGAATCGTTTTATCGGTTAAATCATTAATATTTTCAAAATCATCTTTTTCTACATCTAAATAGACATTCAATTCTCTGCCATCATTTTGAATGGTTGTCAATACTTGACGCTGGCCATTACCTGCAAGTTCCATCCCTAGTTGCGCTGCGGTAAGTCCGAGTTGGCTTAACTTTTTCTGATCAGCGACAAGGGTATACTCTTCATAGGTATCAGCAATACTAGTTTTCACATTTTTAAGAGTGTCTTTACTTTTAAAAATTTTCTCTATCTTATTTATAACAGGTTCAATTTCATCCATATTGTCACCATACACATTAAATGAAAGTGCATTTGATGATCCCATACCTGAAAAGTCCTGACTTGCCCATTCTCCCTTGTCATTTCGTTGGTTTAGATCGTTAATTACATTTTCAGTTTCTTTTGAGAAGTTTTTGGTGTCTTTATCATATTCAACAAAAAACATGGCCGAATTGCTTTGTCCTGGATTCATTGGGTTTTCTCCGCCCACGGAAAACTGAATAGTTTTTACTCCGTCTCTGTTCCCAAAAAATTCTTCCGCATCGGTTGCAATCCGTTCCACTTCATCCAAGGTTTCTCCTGGTGCTGGTTTATAAGTGGCCACAACCATTTTTTGTTCATCAGATGGAAGGAAACTTACCCCAATCACCGGTACTAGGAACAAACTGCCAACTAATAATAAAATCGCTAATCCAAAGGTAATGATTTTATGGTTCAAAGACCAGTTAAGAAGCTTTTTATAGCCTGAAGCTAATCTGCCTGGTTTATTTTCAACATGTGTTTGCTTAACTGATACGCCTTTTTTAAATAAAGAGTGAGCCATCATTGGAACAATAGTAATCGCTACTAAAAGAGATGCTAATAAAGCAAAAACAATGGTTAATGCGAATGGTAGAAACATCTCGCCTACTGGTCCTTTAACTAAACCTAATGGAAGAAACACAGCAATCGTTACCACAGTGGATGAAAAAATCGGCATGAACATTTCTCTTGTGGCAGCAACAATTAAGTCTTTCCCACTTAAGGTTTCATTATTAAGAGACATCCTTCTAAAGATGTTTTCGATGACAACAATCGAATCATCAATTACACGGCCTATTGCAACAGTCATTGCGCCAAGGGTCATCATATTAAGAGTAATATTCATTTGTTTTAAAAGTAACATCGCAATTAATATGGATAATGGGATAGAAATAACCGATATGATGGTAGTCCGGAAATTTCTTAAGAAAAGCAAGATGATAATCATGGCAAATATTGCACCGAAAATGGCTTTATTCAGCATGGTTGCAACGGATTCTTCGATTGGCTTGCCCTGATCAAAAATCGTAGTAACATTTAACCCATCAATCTTATCTTCAAAATCACCTAATTTATCTTTAACAGCGTTCACCACATCCACTGTATTTGCGTCCTGTGTGCTTGTAATCTGTACTCCGATGGACTCTTTGCCATTTGTTCTTGAAATTGATTCTGCCTTCCCTACTATCTTAATGGTGGCAATATCTTTTAGTTCAACACTAGGAATCGCAGGAGAAGCTTGAGCCGATTGGGTGGCTTGGCCAGCAGGAATACCTGTTTGTTGGCCCTGGTTTTGTTGGCTGGCTGCTGTACCTTGCTGCGCTGTGCCTGCTGATGAGATAACGGGAATTTTGATCGCTTTTAAGTCTTTTATTGTAGAAACATTCCCATCAATGACAACGGACTTTTGCGTATCTTTAAATGTGTACAATCCTAGTGGAATGGTAACATCCGATGCTTTGATTATATTCTTTACCGTATCTTCTGATAAGTTATATTGCTTTAATTTAGACTCATTAAATTTCAATTGAACTTCGTCAACCTGCTGCCCTGAAATTTGAACGGTTGATACTCCTTCAATGCCTTCAAGTTCTGGAATAATATCCTCTTCGGCTGTTTTAGTTAATTCTGCCAAAGATTGTTTAGTATTTGTAATACTTAATGACATAACCGGGAAGGCAGAAAAACTCAATCGTGAGACTTCTGGCTCCTCTACCCCTTCAGGAAGTTCAAGATTGCTTAAGGCTTCCTTTATTTCATTTTGAGCCTTTTCCATATCCTTATCAAAATTATATTCTATTTGGATAGACGAAGCGTTTTGAAAGGAAGAGGAACTAACAACCGAAACCCCATCTAAATTTTCGACTCGTTTTTCAATCGGTTCCGTAACTTTCTCAGCTACCTGCTCGGGTGTCGCCCCAGGATACACTGCCAAAACTGAAACAAGCGGTGTATTAATATTTGGAATGGTTTCTAGTTTCATGTTCATTCCTGAATACAATCCAGCAATTGTAATAATAATGGTTAATAGCCATACAGCAAACTTGTTCTTCAATGAAAACTGAATGATTTTCTTCATTTTTCTCTCCTTCTTATACCATGTTGACATTTCAATTTGATTCGAATAGGATTGACTATGCGGTCATAACAAATTTAATCATACTGACCGGCCAGTCATAAGTCAAGAATTATACGTTCCTACTTAGGAACAGCTATTAATGGAGGGTTTTTTTTGACAGAAAAGGAGAAAGTAATTATTCAATCAGGGATGAAGCTTTTTGCTCAAAAAGGTTTTTCATCGACATCGATCCAAGAGATTGCTACTGAAAGTAATATTTCTAAAGGGGCTTTCTATTTACATTTTAAGTCAAAAGATGATTTATTACTCTCGATACTGGAATATATTTTTGAGACAATAGAATCTAGCAGGTTAGTTTTTGAAAACCAGGATATATCCCCGCGAGAAAAATTCATCAAACAAATCACTGCATTTTTCAGAACATTTATTGGTCATAAAGAATTTATGATAATGCTCTCCAAAGAACAAGCAATCCCAAGGAATGAAGAAATCAAAAAACTTTTTTTCAAAAAACGTTTTGACTCTCATTTATTACATCGCAAAGGATTAGTTTCAATGTATGGTCAAAAGATTGAGCCTTATTCGATTGATTTAGCCCTGATTCTAGAAGGATTGTTTCAAACATATGTGGGATTAATGATGCTTGAGCCTGCTGAGTTTGAGATTGAGAAACTATCCCATTATTTAATGAAAAGGATGGATAGTATCGTAAAAGACATTTCAAGTGATGAACCCTTCTTGACCGAAGAAAAGATGGGGAATATTATAAAAAATTCGAAACAATTTTTCGAATCCGCCAATGTAAATAATATTATCAAAAACTTAAGAAAAAAAATTAATCTGATGGAAAATAGAGAAGTATTAGAAATCTCATTAGACGTTCTTGAAGAGGAAGTACACAAAAAAAGTCCTCGTATTCCAGTCATCAAAGGAATGCTTTCCAATTTTAAAGGAATAGAAACACTAGACCCATTCACTAAGGAAATGGCTGATTTTTATGGATTTGAATTATAAAGGAAATCTTTAGTAGCTTTCCTTTTCTACGTAAATATTGACTGACCGGACAGTAATATTGTATATTTTATGACGGAACTTTTTTAATAACATCTAGATAGGAGAAAAATATGGCAATAGAAGATAAACGGATTAATACCAGATTAGTTATAACCGGTTTAATTATCGGGATGTTTTTCAGTGCATTAGAACAAACAATTGTCGGAACGGCCATGCCGACGATTATTTCAGAATTAAATGGCTTTACTATTTTTGCATGGGTTACGACGGCCTATATGATTACATCGACAACAATTGTACCCATTGTTGGAAAACTGTCCGACTTGTATGGGAGAAGATTCCTTTATTTACTTGGAACAATCATCTTTATTGTTGGTTCTGGATTGTGTGCAACTGCCACATCTATGGAACAGTTAGTAATCTATCGAGGGCTTCAAGGGATTGGCGGCGGGATGATTATGCCACTGTCTCAAACCATTATTGGGGACATCTTTACAGCTGAGCAACGAGCTAAATGGCAAGGTATTTTTGGCGGACTCTTTGGGTTAAGTTCAGTCATTGGCCCTTTCTTAGGTGGAATAATTGTTGATAGTATTAGCTGGCACTGGATTTTCTTGATTAACGTACCTTTCGGGCTACTTTCTGCAATTTTAATCTTTATGGGATTAAAGCATGAAACTACCGCAGTTAAAGGAAAAGTGAATATTGATTATTGGGGAATTATCACATTAATTCCTGCCATTGTCTTATTATTACTTGGCTTAACATATGGCGGGGATAAATTTGAATGGACCTCACCTATTTCTTTCCTTATTTTCGGAGGTTCGATTTTGCTTCTTATCGTTTTCGGCTTAATTGAGAGAAAAGCAGTAGAACCGATTTTGGATCTTTCATTCTTTAAAAATCGAACGTTTGCAACGATGAATGCGCTAGGATTTTTGCTGGGTTTAGGCATGTTTGGAGCGATTATGTTCGTTCCAATGTACATGCAAGGAATTCTTGGTGTATCACCAACACAGGCTGGATCCACCATGACTCCTATGATGATTGCGATGATTGCGGCAAGTATAGTTGGCGGGCAATTATTACTTAGATTTAGCTTCCGTTCTGTACTAACAGCAGGCATGCTTCTTGGTGCTTTAGGATTCTTTTTAATGAGTACAATGGGTATCGATTCAAACGAATACACTGCCTATGCCTACATGGTAGTTCTTGGCTTAGGAATGGGCTTAGTTATGCCAACATTAATGATTGCAATCCAAAATGAATTTCCAAAATCCCAACTTGGAACTGTAACATCCGCCTCCACCTTCTTCCGATCAATAGGTGGTACAATTGGAATTACGATTTTAAATTCAATCATGAACCATACACTGAAAGGTGAAATGGTAAGTGTTGCTAATGATGCTGAAAATCCAATTACACATAAAGCATTAACAGCCCTTTCTGAAAAAACAGATTCATTATTCAGTTTGCTGCTCAATCCGAGCCTATTAAAAATGCCAAAAGACATTCAAAATAGCGTAATTCATGGAATTCAAATTGCTTGGTCCGATTCTTTTTCTACGGTTTTCTTGACAGGACTAGTCTTTATAGCAATTGGAGTCTTTGTAGCATTGGCAGTTGGCAAAGGTCGGATTAAAAGGGATAACGAATTAACAGATGGTAGTGAACAATCAATCTCATCGTTTAAACCAGACCCAACGGAATCATAAAAATCCATAATAATAAGAGGGATTCCCCGGAATCCCTCTTTTCTATGTGAAATATTCTATTTTTGCCTGCGGGAAATAGGTGTTAATATATCCACCTAATGTATCCTTTATATCTTCTTGTTCTTCATTGGTATAGACAAATTTACCGATACCGTAACGCCCCCATTTCCATTTCCTCTTTGTCTCATCAAGTTCTAGTTTTGTCATCGGATAATTTTTTTGAATGACACGCTTCGCTGGTTTTGTAAACCGATGCTGAATCATTTCAAAGGTTAAATCTTTTTTAGCAGACTCCGGCAATTCAGCTTCCAGCTTTTCTAACATTTCTTTATACCCTTCTTTCCACCCTTCATGCAGATAAATCGGAGCTATAATGAAGCCTAACGGAAACCCGGCTCCGGCAATCTTTCCTGCAGCTTCGATTCGTTCTGGTAGTCTCGATGTACCCGGTTCAAAATTCTTAATGATATAATCATCGTTTACACTAAAGCGAAAGCGGGTTTTCCCATTATGCTTTGCATCAAGTAAATGATCTACATGGGCGAATTTAGTTACAAAACGAAGTTTACCATATTCCGATTGTCCAAAAAACTCAATGGCTTTTTTTAATGTATGAGTAAGATGGTCTACACCAACAATATCTGATGTACAGGATGCTTCGAACCTAGTAGGTTCTGGCGCACGTTCTTTCATATAATTATCAGCAGCTTCGAAGATATCTTCCAGATTCACATAGGTTCGAATATAGGGTTTACTTCCCATGGTTGTCTGTAAGTAACAATAATGACAATGTCCCATACAGCCGGTTACAAATGGAATTGCGTATTCTGCAGAAGGTTTAGACGTATCAAACTTTAACGTTTTACGAACTCCTACCACGAGCGTCGATTTTGCGGTCCGATATTTTTGAAAATCATTATCACCAGGTAAATTTCGAATTTGATTATGTGATGTTGTTTCCCTAATTTCAATCCCCATATTCTCAAATTTTGCTATTAATTCTTTGCCAAGCGGGTACTCAAGTGCGCTTGGCTCAACATAGACGAGCTGCGGAACAAAGGGTTTAACCATAATACCCCTCCATCTCTGTTAATCCAAACGCATCTTGATAGGCATATTCAGCTTCCTCCGCAGATGAATAAACCGCCACTTCCTCTGTTAGAGGATAATACGTTTCGTAAACAAACAGTGAAAGTTCATCCGGGTTCTCAGGATTCTGAACAACCGCTGCTTGTTGAACATTTGCCACATCTTGAGCATGTGGATTCCGAATGATAATATAGACGACCTGTCCTGGTTGATATGAAGTCATTTATTCACCTAATCCTTTCAAAGCTAAGTTTTTACTATTGATATTATTCTCCAGAGAAGATTTTTAAGTGGCATGAAATATTTCCATTTAAAACATGGAACAACCACTCTAGGTGATTAAGTATAACTTTAGTCCGTTAAGGGAAATTTAAATTTACGTTTGTAAATCATAATTAGGGGATGCTGTTAATGGCAATTTTTGTTTATCAGACATTTGAGATTAAACAAGATAAATTTAAAGAAGGTATTGAAAATTTAAAAGAAATTAAGACTTTCCGAAATGAAAATTATGATCATAATGTTGATATTTTAACACCTGTTTCCGGTGAAGATCATACATACGCCCTTCTTAGCAAATATGAAGGCCTGGCTGAGATGGAATTACAAAACAAAAAGATGTTTGAGGATGAAGAATACTTAAAACTGATAGGTGACTTTTTTCTCCAAAATATTGTTCAAGGCAGTTTATATACCCAAATTTATCGTGCCCTTACTGAGAAAAAAACAGACAAGAAACAATCCTAGTTATCTAAGATTTAATTATATTAAAAAAACACGACTGAATTTAGCCGTGTTTTTTATTTGCAGTTAAGCTTCCATTGGTTCTTTAGTAAATAATCCAAGTAAATATCCAAGTATTAAACCGATTAGGGCTGGAATTATCCATCCCATCCCTTCGGAATAGAAAGGAAGGATATCAAATGCCCCACTCCATTTATTGGAAAGAAACGTTTTATTAATTGTATCAATAATACTAAAAAGAGCAACAAAGCTAACAGCCGTGATATAAATCCAACGGGATTTCTTAATTAAATCATCAAAAAGACCTAATAAAATAATCACGATGGCAATCGGGTAGATCATGCCTAGTATCGGAACCGAGATCTTTAAGATTTGAGTTAATCCTAAGTTAGCAATGGCAGTACTAAGAACTGCTAAAATCATAACCCATGTTTTATAATTTATTCTTGGAATAGCATTTGCGAAAAACTGACTGCAGGAAGTGACTAAACCAATCGATACGCAAAAGCAGGCAATGGTAAAAACTAACCCTAAAATTAAGGTCCCACTTTGACCAAACAAGTGTGTCATTACATTCGCCAATATTTGTGCTCCATTTTCCGTTTTTCCCAAGGATGAGCTAGCAGCACCTAAATATCCTAAGATAAGATAGATTACCGTTAAAAGTAACCCTGCTCCTAATCCGGCGTACATCATATATAACGATCTTTTTTTATGTTCCACGACACCTTGGGATTTTAACGTATTGGCAATGACAATACCAAATGCTAAAGCGGCTAATGCATCCATTGTTAAATAACCATCTAAAAAACCTTGAAAGACAGGATTGGAAATATAATTATCTTTTGGCGTTGCAAATGAACCGATTGGGTCAATTAAGCTTTTTATAAAAATAATGGTGATTAGAACCAGTAGGATTGGAGTTAATAACTTCCCGAAAAGGTCAATCAGCTTAGAAGGATACATACATAACCATGCGACTAATCCAAAGAAAACAATGCTATATAGCAACAATGACATTGGATTTTCGACCAGATTTTCTGATAAAAAAGGAGATAATCCCATTTCGAATGCCAGACTACCTGCCCTGGGTATCGCCAATCCAGGGCCTATTGCGATATAAATGAGAAACGGAAAGATAAAAGCAAAAATTGGATGGACTCGCTGATTAAGTTCGTCAAAGCTTCCTGACTTAGCCACTGCAACGACCCCTAAAATCGGCAACCCAACTGCTGAAAAAATAAAACCTGCAAGAGCTGTCCAAAGATGATCCCCCGCTGACTGCCCTAAAAATGGTGGGAAGATTAAGTTTCCAGCCCCAAAAAACATAGAAAATAGCATAAAACTAATAAAGACAATTTGTTTCACTGAAAAATTCATTTATAAACTCCTTCGCAAAAAATATTATTCCATAATAATAAACTAAATTTACTCCTTAATGATATATTTATTTTAAACTTCTAATAATTTAAAAATTCCTCTTCCGATTTAGAAAGAGGAAAATAACTAAATTTCAAAAATAATCGGAGAAATATGGTGTCTCTCGTTCGATTAAATTCTCTAATATCTCCACCGTTAGTTCATTACATGAAAGGCGGCCAATTGCTGCCAAATAGGACGGACGTTTGTATCCGAGCAGCATCGTTGTTAATGTCTGAATCGTAACAATAACATCTGGCTGTTCTTCGCTTGGCACCAGTTGACCTTGACCAACTGCAGAAACTTGAAGTGTATATATCCCTTGATTCCACTCTAGAATTGGATCATCCACTTGCATCGTGATGTGAATGTCAGTGCCTGGCGCTCTAAATGGGAATTGTTCGATAAACTGTTTGACATCAACAATACGTGCCATAAAATAGGGAGCGATGGTTTCTTTAATATCCCCGTCTTCCAACCAGAAAGCCAATGGATCATTGGTGAAAATATTCCCGACAACTTTCGTCACCATGGAGAAATGGGCACTGATAAAGTTCCAAAGACCGTTTCGCGCTTCTTCATTCATATAGATCATTTCTTTGACATGCAGTACATCTTGAGAAATCCAGTAAAGTAAATACCCTTGTGGCTGATGAGAACGATCATAATATACGGCAGCAGTTAATTCATCGAGTTCCCATCTCCAGAATTCTTCCCAAGCTAAATTGTTTCGAATCATGGCTACATGCCTTCTTCTTGAAAAAAGCTGATAAACAGTTTTGACATCTGAATGCTCAGTATTTAGCCGATCGACGTAGCCTGAAACTTTCTTAACTTTCGGTAATTGATAGTCTTTGATTTCAAAGGTCATTTTATCAGAAATAATCTCCCAACCCTTTTTACGATAAAAAGGCAATGAATAGGGATATAAATAACAAATTGATTGTTTTCTTTCTTTCATATCAGCCAGTGCCTGCCAAATTAACTTATTCATCAATCCTAAATTCGCATATTCTGGATAGGTGCCAACCCCAGTTAATCCGCCCATCTCAAAGGTTCGACCATATATGTTTACTTGAAAGGGATAAATAGCAACTTGGGAGATTAGTTTTTCACCATCAAACCAGCCTAACACATCAGCCTGCTCCAAAACAGGGAGTTTTGCTAATGCAATTTCACGTTCCTCCCAGCCCACAGTCTGTAGGTCTTTTTTAGTTACTTGAAAAACATAACGTAATAATTCATTGAACTGACGCCAATGTTTTGGTTCCACTTTTTCCATCTTGAGCCTGTCCAGTCGACTCATACCATTACCTCCAGCAAATTACGGTTATACTCTATGTTCATATAATTTGTGTGAATTTATGTAAACTTTCCGGAAAAAACTGTATCAATTCAAAAAAAAGGTTGCTCAATTTTTTGAGCAACTTCATGAACAATTCTTTATTATTATTTCATTCCGAGTGCTTTTTTGGTTGCAGGACCAACAATCCCATCCGCTGTTAATTTACGCGCTTTTTGAAATTTGCGCACGGCAGTATCGGTGTTTGCTCCAAAGACACCATCTACACCCTTTGTACTATATCCAAGGGACGTCAACTTACGCTGAAGTTCTTGAACAGCTGGACCCCGACTACCTTTCTTAAGGATTTCTCCAGTGGTACTAACAGGAACAGATGGTGCACTAGACCCACCCTTCACTTTATATCCATTGGCAGATGCAATCGCATTGAATGATTTTCCAGAAGAGGTAATGATTACTGGGGTGCCAGTTGGGACTTGACTATACAGCCATTCGACTTCGTTATCGTACATACGGATACACCCACTGCTAACATACCCTCCAATAGAGCTGGGGTTGTTGTTTCCATGAATCGCATAGGTTGTACCCCATGTTCCGCGGGCATTTAAACCAAGCCATCGGTTACCTAGCGGATTACGAGGGTCGCCACCTGGAATATGACCCTTATAGTATGGCCGATACTTAATCTTAACTACAATCTTGAACTTTCCTTCAGGTGTATACGATTTCTTTCTCCCAGTTCCAACTTTAAACTGCTTCTTAAACACACCGTTCTCAAAGTACGCGAGCCGATTGGTACTCTTGTTAATAATAATCAATTTTCCACTAGAAGCTGCTGAACTTGTCGGAACCCCCACAAAAAAACTAGAAAACATAAAAAAAGCAAACACAAAAAATACTAACCACTTTCTGGGCAACCTAACCCCTCCTATACGACATAAATACTAATCCGTGTATCCTATGTCGGAAAGGCTTGTCTACATTACAACTTTGTTAAAAATATTACAAATTAGGCTAAACTTACTATATTTACAAATAATAAGGAAAAAATTCGGGGTGATATGCTTGAAAAAATTATTATTAATAATCTTACTTTTATTTTCCCTTGTTATGGGAGTTAGTATCATAATTGATCTGCTTCAAGGTCTTAGTATATATGAGACGTTAAATTCGTTTAAAAAAATAAAACAAAAGATGACGGGTGAAGAAGTTATTCTGATTATTTTATCCTTCTTGCCACTTGTTTTTACAAAGATCAACAGATCTAGTAATAATAAAAATGCTTAATATTAGGCAGTAACTGGCTTTATCTTTCTTTTAATTAAGGCAATTATCAATAAAAATACTGGAATTACTATTTGCATAGGAATATGAAAATAGTACGGTACAATTTTTAATCCTTCGTCAATGTGCGCTATATAATTTGGTGCCATAACGACTGAGCTAACCAAAATAATGATTCCCATGGGATAGATTAATTTTTTTTGCTGTTTGACCTTAAACAAATCTATTGTCCCAATATATGCACAGAAGAAAAAAACAGTTATTTTGACAAATCCTAAAAGGACCATACTAATGATCACCACTGTATCGAGCCTTTGAACAAATTCTGCAATGTTAATGTAACTTACAGCCGTAAGGATAGGAAAGGCAGACCGGGAAGCAATATCTGCTCCGGTAATGGCGATATTCAAAAGGCTAAATGATAGAAGGCATAGACCACTCAATACTATGGCTAAAATACCCACTTTTTTAGCCTTTTCTTGTTTATTTAAGTATGGAAGAAGCATGGTGAACGTAATCATTTCCCCGAAAGGGAAAGTTATAGTAGTCGGAAAGGATTTAATTAATGGATGCCAACCATGTTCTAATAATGGACGGAGATTATGTAATTTTATGATTCCACTAGCCATTTCAAATAATATAATCAGGAGAAGCATGAACACGATGATGAAAAGGCAAAGCTCCGATATGCGAATAAATACTTCAATCCCTTTGAAAACTGCATACATTACACATACTATCATAATGATCCCAAGCGTCAGAAGTGTTGCTGATCGATATGCTGCGATAACTAATAATTCTTCGAAATCACGCAAAACCCTAGAAGCGATGTAAATAAAATATGTTACATACATTAGCCCAAATAGCCAGCCTAAATAACGCCCCAGAATTTTTTGGAGATAACTGGTCAATGGTAAAGTCGGATACATAGTATATAATTTTGTGAAAATAAGATAAAGAACGCAGCCTGAAGCAATTCCAAATAGAATCGTAATCCAAGAATCTTGCTTTGCTTCACCAGCTATCCCTACTAGAATTGCGCTTCCTAATTCAAATAAAAAGATGACACTGAACAACTGAAACCCATTGACCTTTACTTGTTCCATCTCTTTTCCCTCCTAGATCAATAAGGATATGGCTTAATTCGCATTCCTGTCCCTTCAATATTCAAATTCACCTGGATATGGACTTTCGCCTGTGAAAATAACTTATTCCACTGCTGCTTGGATTTTCTCCATTTTTTTGGATGAGTGTCGCGTAATATTTCCCCAAAACCGAACACATCACTCTCCAATTTCTGTGCCACAATAATTCCATCCTTTATCTCTTTTTCCAGTTCTCGTTCACTTCTACGCTCGTATTCTTTTATTACTTCACGTTTACTTATATCCTTGTTACATAGCAATTCAGATAGAGTACCGAAACCATTCACCTGAATTGTAATGACTGCTTGACTGTTTTGCATATCGACTTTAGACTTACTTTTCAAGTGATTCACGAGTAAATTGTTATAGCGCTTTTCGTCACAATGAATTCTCAAACTGCTAATTTGTATATTATTTTTGATAATTTGAAGCGACTTTTGCTTTTTTCCATCGATCCATCCAACTAGTTTTCCTTTTCTAAATACAGCAATTCCATTGAGAAATACGAAGGTCTTTTGCATACTTTCAATGTTTTTCTTGCTGGCTCCAGTTTTTGGATTACCTGTTATGGATATCCCACTTATTGTTGGTTCTGAACCTGCGTTAGTTAAATTTTCAATAATATCGTAAATTTTAATCTCACCATATTCCCCTAGGACTTTTGAAGCATTTTTTACCTTACCTACAAGTGTCCGAACAGGAATTTTATCAACAGAAGAAAGTATATCCATTGTCGTTTTTATGTCAGCATTACGGGTAATTAAAACAGGAACGTTGACACGTACTCCTGCATCCCGCTCAAATACATCAAAAATAAAGTTCAAACTCTCCTTTTTTGCCAGTTGCTCACTAATGAGAACTAACTGAATATGCGAATAAATATTTTTCCGGGGAAAAATATTTGAGGCATTACCCGCCGCTTCAGAAAGTGTTTTACCTCGGCTTTGGTAGTTAACTACTGGCGTACCGCCGGAACCCGTCCCTCTTGCAGCATTTTCACTTGGATTAACTACTTGGTAGGTGATTTCATATACATCTTTTTCAGGGATATAATCAATCCCTAATCCAAGCACAATTGCTATTTCATTTAATTCCGTATAATTTGAACACCCGGTGAGTCCGACTAATAAGAAAATAATCAAGAACGATATTTTAGTTCTCATTCTATTCTCCCTCATTCCTTTTCCCTATCCTTACTTTATTTTTTTTATTTGCAGGTGTTGGTCTGTTTATTAGGTTTGGTAATGCAAAACGAAATAGGACATCCTTTTGTTCCTTTAGATTGAATGGAGCTATAGGAGATAGATATGGAACTCCAAATGAGCGTATCGAACACAAATGCATCCCTATAATAAGGGAGGCAGCTAACACACCATAAAGCCCGGCGTATGAGGCAACGATCAATAATAAAAAACGAAGAGAGCGAGCAGCGATTCCAAGATTGTAGTTTGGCAGTGCAAAACTAGCGATGGCTGTTACAGAAACGATAATAACCATTGCTGCAGATACAAAGCCTGCATCTACAGCAGCTTGTCCAAGGATAAGAGCTCCTACAATCGAAAGAGCTGATCCAACTGCTCTAGGCATTCTAATGCCTGCTTCTCTTAGAACTTCAAAGGTAATCTCCATAATAAAAGCTTCTACAATGGCAGGAAATGGAATAGCTTCTCGTTGGGCAGCAATACTGACAAGTAATACAGTAGGAACAAGGGCCTGATGGTGTGTAATCATCGCTACGTATACAGCCGGTGCATATAAGGCTAAGAAAAATGCCCCCAATCGTAAAATCCTTAAAACACTGCCTATATATTGATTCTGATAATAATCCTCTGGAGATTGGAAAAGTTGGGTAAAGGTTACTGGGACAATCAGAACGTAAGGAGTGCCAGTCATAAAAATGGCCACGCGTCCTTCAAGTAAATTTCCAACCACTGCATCCGGGCGTTCTGTATTTTGAACCGTTGGAAAAGGAGATTGCGGGTCATCTTCAATAAAGCCTTCAATATACGCTGATTCTAAAATACCATCTACTTTTATTTTTTGAAGACGATTCTTCACTTCTTTCACAATAGCCTCGTCAGCAATCCCCTTGATGTACATGATTTCAACTGCAGTTTGTGTCACATCACCAATTACCATCGAGTCCAGTCGTAAATTGGGACTTTGGATACGGGATCTGACGAGTGAGGTGTTGGTTCTAAGGTTTTCTGTAAAACTGTCTTTTGGTCCGCGAATGACAGTTTGTGTGGTTGGTTCCACAATTCCACGTGATTCAATTTCTTTAGTATCAAGGATCAGTGCACTCGTATCACCATCTATTAAAATCACGGTGCCACCAGAGACAATCGCTAAGAGGATATCTTTAAATGTGTTTTTTTCCTTAATATTTGTAACTGCGATTACCTGTTGTAATTCATCTTTTATTGTTCTAGAAGCTGGATCAAACTTGTTTGATAATATAGGTTCTATGACATGCTCGTCAATTTTAGGTGTATTTGAAATCCCATCAATATGAATGACTGCAAAGGCAAACGGATTTTCTTTATGCTTGATCATACGAACAATCAAATCGGAGCAATCGCCTAAATCCTCTTTAATTTGTCCTACATTCTCAATTAAATTTTTGTTTAAAAGATCATCGGAGGAAGTAGTAT
This sequence comes from Neobacillus sp. MER 74, assembly GCF_023714155.1. Taxonomy (NCBI): domain Bacteria; kingdom Bacillati; phylum Bacillota; class Bacilli; order Caryophanales; family Bacillaceae; genus Neobacillus; species Neobacillus sp. MER 74. Next base: position 5,630 of record NZ_JAMAUV010000009.1, on the reverse strand, counting down.
TCCCTGAGCTTTTTTGCGGTTTTAGACTAGCTTTTTTCCACATAGGTATTCTCACTTCCTCCTCTTATCTCGGATTGTTATATATTTACCAAAATACACTAATTTATGTAATATGCACCTCAGCATTTTAAATACATAAAAAAAACCGCATACCTCATAAAGTAAGGTTTCGCGGTCTTTTCCATCATTACCATCTATTTTATAACTTTGTCCGTAAACTCCACAGCTCGGGGAAAAATTGTTGATCTAGGACTCTTTTTAAATAGGTCACACCCGAAGACCCGCCAGTCCCCTGCTTATGACCAATGATTCTTTCCACGGTACTCATATGATTAAATCGCCATAATTGCTGTTGATTGCCGATATCGACTAATTTCTCTGCCAATTCGTATAAATCCCAGTATTGATCCACATTTCGATAGACAGTTAGCCATGCTTCTTCTACACTCGCATTTGGTTCATAGTTTTTTGACAAATCCCGATGTCGAACCTCATGGTCAATAGGTAGTCCACGTGCAACTAGGGCATTTATCGCAGCATCATAAATACTTGGCTGATGCAGGGCCGCTTGCATTTTTTCATATAGCTCTGTTTGATGTTGATAGACTGCTAGTGTATGAGCATTTTTGTTTCCTAAAGCAAATTCAATCAAACGATTCTGATAAGATTGGAATCCTGATGATTGACCCAATTTATCCCTAAACTCCAAGTATTCTGAAGGTGTCAGCGTCGAAAGAACACTCCATGACTGGATCAATTGCTGCTGTATCCTCGAAACTCGTGACAGGATCTTGAATGAAGGTTCTAAATCATTGTTTTGTATATATTCAATTGCGGCTGTCAATTCATGAATGATTAATTTCATCCATAATTCACTAGCTTGATGGATAACAATAAATAACATTTCATCATGGTGATCGGATACCCGGTGCTGACTAGTTAAGATTTTATCAAGTTGAAGATAATCTCCATACGACATGGATTTTTGAAAATCAGTTTGAATCGTTTCCTCTAGACCATTGTTCGTGTTTTTTTCTTGTGAGTTCATGGTATTAGTCCTCCAGCATTCTAATTTAGTTAAGTTATTTGTGAGTATTTATAGGTTAATTTACCTTTTTATTAAGAATTGCATCAGCCTCGTTCTTTTCAGGTTTGTTTTTTCTTTTATTAAAAATAAAATAGGCAGCAGTTAAAAATAACAACCATGGAACACCGAATTGAAGCATGATTTTAAAACCTGTAAACCAAGTGGTAATCATTAAACTGAGCAGAAGGCCCGCTCCTAATAGCGTCAAGTAAGGAAATCCGGGCATTTTAACTGGCAATTTCCGGCCACCTGACTTCTCCCACTTTTTTCTGAAAAACAAGTGGGAAACAAACACCATAAACCATGTGAAGATAGCACCAAACATGGAAATACCCATCATAAAGGCGTACGACGAGTCAGGTAATAATGCGTTTACCGCTGCCGCAAGAAAAATCCCCAATGTAGAAATGGCAAGAGCACTTAACGGTACTCCTTTTTTGCTTAATTTACCTAAAAAGGCAGGTGCATAATTTCCTCGTGATAGAGAAAACATCATTCGTGTCGAAGCATATAGCTGACTATTCATGGCCGAGAGAGCCGCTGTTAAAATAATAAAATTCATAATTCCACTTGCCCCTGGAATATTTAAGAGTTCCATCACTTTTACGAAAGGACTTTCCTCCACTCCGGCTGATTTCCACGGAACAATCATTAACATAATGCCAATAGTAATAATATAAAATGTCGACAAACGAAAGACGGTTGCTTTCAAAGCTTTTGGTACCGCAACATCTGGATCCTTGGCTTCTCCAGCAGTAACGGCGATCAATTCCGTACCTAAAAAGCTAAATAGAGAAATAAAGATTGCGACCCACATTCCCCACATGCCGAACGGTAAGAAACCACCTTCATTAACGAAGTTCTCAGGTCCCATTTCCGGCTTAGCCGACCCTCCTATGAAAACATATGCTCCAAGGAGAATGAATCCAACGATGGCACTAATTTTGATCATAGAAAACCAATATTCAAATGTTGCAAAAGTATTGACACTTGTTGCATTTACATAAATTAGGACAGCGGCGAACAATAAAATCCAGACAAACCCAGGGACACCTGGAAACCAATATTTCATATATACTGCAATGGCACTTACTTCTACTCCAACAGCAAGAACATTTGCAATCCAATACGAATAGCGGACCAGATATCCTGCGAACGGGCTAATATACTTATCAGATATAGTTCCAAATGACCCAGAAGTTGGATGGGCCACCGTCATTTCTGATAAACATCCCATTAAAAGTAAAACAATGAAGGCTCCAACCGCGTAACTAATTAATACACTCGGGCCAGCAGTGCTGATCGCAAGACCGCTTCCAAGGAAAAGACCTGTTCCAATCGCACAACCCATCGCAATCATAGTCAGTTGACTGGTTTTTAATTCACGCTTTAATCCTGATCCATTTCCGTTATTAAAATTATTATTCGCCATATATTTCCTCCTCGACCCTTTAGTTAAGCAACGACTTCACGTTCATTTTTAAACTTTTCATATTGCTTTTCATTCATAATCTTCTTAAGAATCTGGACAACTTCCCAAACATCCGTATATGAGGTATAAAGCGCGACAGGAGCAAGACGAATGATGTTTGGAGCACGGAAATCTGGAATGATCCCATTTTCTTTCAACGCTTTACAAATTCGCGCTGCCTCGATATGCTCTAAGCTTACATGACCCCCACGGCGGAAATCCTCAACTGGGTTTCCAATTGTAAATCCCATGCCTGCTGCCTCTTGATCCAGTAGGTCCATTAAAAATTGATTAATCTTTAATGACTTAGCACGAATATTTTCAATTCCTGCTTCTGCAAAAATCTCCAATGCGCCTAGTAACGGAGCAAGACTCAATACATGTGGTGTCCCAATTTGATAGGCTCCTGCGGAATCAGCCGGTGTAAGTGTGTGCTCCATATCAAATTGTTTCTCTTTTTTCGAACCGAACCAGCCAGCCAAACCTGGGGCTGTACCAAAATGTTTAGAATTCACATATAAACCGCCTACACTTCCAGGACCGCCATTTAAATGTTTGTAATTGCACCAATAGGCAAAATCAACGCCCCAATCACTAAACAAATGCGGAATCGCTCCAATCGAATGACACCCATCAAAACCAATTAGTATTCCTCTCTTATTGGCCTCTGCTGTTAGACGTTTCATATCTAATATTTGGCCGCTTCGATATAGGACTGTCGGAAGAATGATCAGTGCAATCTCATCTGTCATTGCATTAATAATATCTTCTTCCTCTAAAAAGCGTCCATCACGGCTTTTTACACGTACAAGATGTGTCTCTGGATCCAACCCATGAATGCGAAGTTGGCTTTGCAGCGCATAGATATCTGAAGGAAAAGTTAATTCATCAGCCAAAATTTTTGTCCTTGTACCTTCTGGCTTATAAAAAGTAGCAACTAACTGATGCAAATTGACCGTTGTGGAACCTGTTACAATTACTTCATTAGCTGAAGCACCTACTAATGGAGCAAGCATCTCTCCTAGTTTTTCCGATAAAAAAAACCAAGGGTGTTTCCCATTTGTCCAGCCGTCAATCCCATGCTCTTTCCAATCATTTAAAGACTCCAACAGCGTCTGCTCTGCTCTTTTCGATAGAAGGCCCAATGAATTCCCATCCATATAGATGGAATTCGGTTTTATGTAAAATTCTTCTCTAAATCTATTAAGGCTATCTTCTCTGTCTAATTGTTTTGCATATTCTAAAGTTATATGCATATGTATCTCCTCCAATCTTCCACACCATGTTATATAAATTATGAAGCAGTCCGATTATTTACTAGTAAAAGAAACACTGCCTAGTTCCGCAAATTGTGCCAAAATGGTATCACCTGGTTGAAAGCTAATGGCTTCTGTTATAGCGCCACTAAGAACGATATCGCCTTTCTTTAATCCCCGATCAGTTTCGCCGAGCTTATTTACAGCCCAAGCAACGGCAGCAGCTGGATCTCCTAATACAGCAGCACTGCTTCCCGTTGTTTCAACTTGTGAATTCTTAGACATATACACACCAATTTCTTTCAGGTTTAAAGCATCCGGAGATACCCATTTGCTGCCTACAATAAATTTCGCGGAAGAACAGTTATCCGCAATGACGTCTACTAGTGTAAACTTGAAATCTAAATAACGGCTATCAATAATCTCGATTGCTGGTGCTACATATTTCGTCACCTTTAGAATATCCTCAGCTGTAACACTAGTTCCTTGGATATCTTCATTAATCAAGAAAGCAATTTCGGGTTCTGCCTTAGGATGAATAAAACTGCTAAATGGAACGGGTTCCCATTCAGGCACAAGCATATCATCCATTAAATATCCGTAGATAGCTTCATGGACACCCATCATCTCCTGCTTTGCTTTACTTGTTAAACCTAGTTTTACACCAATTCGGCGAAGCCCTACTTGTTCTTTTTGCTCGATTAATTTTTGTTGTATTTCATAGGCTTGCTTAAAGGATAGTGTTGGATAATTAGTGGTAATTTTTTCAACTTCCAGCCTGTTCTTTTCTGCAGCTAATAGGTAGTTTACGATTTCTTGTTCTGTTCCTTGCAACAGGGACATAATAGAACCTCCACTTTTAATATATTTATGCGAGATAGACTCACTTACTTAAATGTTACGGATACAGTTCCTAATGAACCAAAATCTGCACCAATTATGTCACCTTGATTTACTGCAATGGCACCAGAAAGTGCACCGGGAAGAATTAACTCACCCGCTTTAAGAGTAATCCCAAATTCATGTAATTTATTGGCTAACCATGCGACTGCTTGAGCAGGGTGTCCAAGAGCGGCCGCTCCTGATCCTGTAGCCACAAGCTCATCATTTTTATAAAGTACCATTCCTTGGGTTCGCAAATCAATGCCATCTATAGGACTCATTTTTTTTCCAACTACTACTCTCGCAGACGAGCCATTATCTGCTACTGTATCAACCAACTTGATTTTCCAGTCAGAAATACGGCTGTCAATAATTTCGATGGTAGGTACTACATATTTGGTAGCCATTAACACATCTAAATAATTCACATTTGGCCCAACCAAGTCATGTTCCAAAATAAAACCAATTTCCGCTTCAACCTTCGGACTGATAAAATCAGCAATTTTTACTGTTTCTTCATCTGCTATTTTCATAGTATCTAACAGGTGGCCATAATCAGGCTCCTCCACGCCTAGCATTTGCTGCATTGCAATACTGGTTAGCCCAACCTTTTTCCCAATTACTTTATGTCCTTCTTTTACCTTTTTATCGATGACTGCGAGTTGGATTTGATAGGCATCACCTACTGTTAGTTCCGAATAGCGCTCCAATAGTGGTGAGACAGAATATTGATGACTTTCTGCATTAATTAATTCATTCGCAATTCCCTCAATTAATATTTCCATATCCTCCTTCACCTTCCTTTTCAACGTATTGTCAAAACTTTTATATTAAAAAAGTTAATAATCCTTGATTTAAAGGGATTTAAATGCAAAAAACTTGCCACCCCCGTGAAATTAGGTTAAAAGTGAGGTTACCACACCGAACACCTAAT
>NZ_JAMAUV010000099.1:0-292 GCF_023714155.1 Neobacillus sp. MER 74 | reverse complement strand
ACTTAACCTAAAAGGTTATTCTCTTAACTTCATAAGAGAGAAAACTAAAATGGCGATTACTCGATGTTTACTTTGCTTCTTCATTACGATTATCTAGTTTTCAAAGAACGATTAAAAAAAGCTTTGAAGGAATTGCTCCCTCAAAACTAAACAAACAAAGATCGCGAACAAACTGTTTTGTCTGGCTCACAAGTCCAGCTTATATCCTTAGAAAGGAGGTGATCCAGCCGCACCTTCCGATACGGCTACCTTGTTACGACTTCACCCCAATCATCTGTCCCACCTTAGGCGG
>NZ_JAMAUV010000098.1:0-292 GCF_023714155.1 Neobacillus sp. MER 74 | reverse complement strand
GCGTAGGCGATGGATAACAGGTTGATATTCCTGTACCACCTCTTTATCGTTTGAGCAATGGGGGGACGCAGGAGGATAGGGTAAGCGCGCTGTTGGATATGCGCGTCTAAGCAGTTAGGCTGAGAGGTAGGCAAATCCGCCTCTCACATAAGGCTGAGCTGTGACAGCGAGGGAAATTTAGTACCGAAGTTCCTGATTCCACACTGCCAAGAAAAGCCTCTAGCGAGATAAAAGGTGCCCGTACCGCAAACCGACACAGGTAGGCGAGGAGAGAATCCTAAGGTGAGCGAGA
>NZ_JAMAUV010000097.1:0-298 GCF_023714155.1 Neobacillus sp. MER 74 | reverse complement strand
AGCTAACCCCTCCTCTTAACCTTCCAGCACCGGGCAGGCGTCAGCCCCTATACTTCGCCTTGCGGCTTCGCAGAGACCTGTGTTTTTGCTAAACAGTCGCCTGGGCCTATTCACTGCGGCTCTTCGAGGCTATTCACCTCAAAAAGCACCCCTTCTCCCGAAGTTACGGGGTCATTTTGCCGAGTTCCTTAACGAGAGTTCTCTCGCTCACCTTAGGATTCTCTCCTCGCCTACCTGTGTCGGTTTGCGGTACGGGCACCTTTTATCTCGCTAGAGGCTTTTCTTGGCAGTGTGGAAT
>NZ_JAMAUV010000096.1:0-304 GCF_023714155.1 Neobacillus sp. MER 74 | reverse complement strand
CAGCCGCCTAAGGTGGGACAGATGATTGGGGTGAAGTCGTAACAAGGTAGCCGTATCGGAAGGTGCGGCTGGATCACCTCCTTTCTAAGGATAAAGCTGGACTTGTGAGCCAGACAAAACAGTTTGTGTATTGATTCTTGTTTGTTTAGTTTTGAGAGTGCAATTCTCTCAAACCATTCGTTCTTTGAAAACTAGATAATCGTAATGAAGAAGCAAAGTAAACATCGAGTCATCGCCATTTTAGTTTTCTCTCTTATTAAATTAAGAGAATAACCTTTTAGGTTAAGTTAGAAAGGGCGCACGG
>NZ_JAMAUV010000095.1:0-306 GCF_023714155.1 Neobacillus sp. MER 74 | reverse complement strand
GTTGAACAGTCGCCTCCGCTTTTCCTATTATCCTTAGAAAGGAGGTGATCCAGCCGCACCTTCCGATACGGCTACCTTGTTACGACTTCACCCCAATCATCTGTCCCACCTTAGGCGGCTGGCTCCTAGGACAAAACTTAACTTCCTATTATTATAGTAAGAGGTTAAGTTTTGTCCCAGGTTACCCCACCGACTTCGGGTGTTACAAACTCTCGTGGTGTGACGGGCGGTGTGTACAAGGCCCGGGAACGTATTCACCGCGGCATGCTGATCCGCGATTACTAGCGATTCCGGCTTCATGCAGGC
>NZ_JAMAUV010000094.1:0-308 GCF_023714155.1 Neobacillus sp. MER 74 | reverse complement strand
GCCCTTTCTAACTTAACCTAAAAGGTTTATAACTCTTACTTACATAAGAGAGAAAATCTAAAATGGCGATTACTCGATGTTTACTTTGCTTCTTCATTACGATTATCTAGTTTTCAAAGAACGAATGTTTTGAGAGAATTGCACTCTCAAAACTAAACAAACAAAGATCGTGTACAAACTATTTTGTCTGGCTCACAAGTCCAGCTTTATCCTTAGAAAGGAGGTGATCCAGCCGCACCTTCCGATACGGCTACCTTGTTACGACTTCACCCCAATCATCTGTCCCACCTTAGGCGGCTGGCTCCTTA
>NZ_JAMAUV010000093.1:0-310 GCF_023714155.1 Neobacillus sp. MER 74 | reverse complement strand
TGCGCCCTTTCTAACTTAACCTAAAAGGTTTATAACTCTTACTTACATAAGAGAGAAAATCTAAAATGGCGATTACTCGATGTTTACTTTGCTTCTTCATTACGATTATCTAGTTTTCAAAGAACGATTAAAAAAAGCTTTGAGAGAATTGCACTCTCAAAACTAAACAAACAAAGATCGCGAACAAACTGTTTTGTCTGGCTCACAAGTCCAGCTTTATCCTTAGAAAGGAGGTGATCCAGCCGCACCTTCCGATACGGCTACCTTGTTACGACTTCACCCCAATCATCTGTCCCACCTTAGGCGGCTG
>NZ_JAMAUV010000092.1:0-324 GCF_023714155.1 Neobacillus sp. MER 74 | reverse complement strand
TGAAGTCGTAACAAGGTAGCCGTATCGGAAGGTGCGGCTGGATCACCTCCTTTCTAAGGATAATAGGAAAAGCGGAGGCGACTGTTCAACTTCGACAGACGTTGGAGAGCCGGCACTGCAAATCCCGCTTTTGGATTTGCGGGGACGGATCGAAACGGCCGAGAAGTTAGGAGCCGAAGCTAGACAAGCTGGACTTTTGAGCCAGACAAAACAGTTTGTACACGATCTTTGTTTGTTTAGTTTTGAGGGAGCAATTCTCTCAAAGCTTTTTTTAATCGTTCTTTGAAAACTAGATAATCGTAATGAAGAAGCAAAGTAAACATC
>NZ_JAMAUV010000091.1:0-324 GCF_023714155.1 Neobacillus sp. MER 74 | reverse complement strand
AAAAGCGGAGGCGACTGTTCAACTTCGACAGACGTTGGAGAGCCGGCACTGCAAATCCCGCTTTTGGATTTGCGGGGACGGATCGAAACGGCCGAGAAGTTAGGAGCCGAAGCTAGACAAGCTGGACTTGTGAGCCAGACAAAACAGTTTGTTCGCGATCTTTGTTTGTTTAGTTTTGAGAGTACAATTCTCTCAAACCATTCGTTCTTTGAAAACTAGATAATCGTAATGAAGAAGCAAAGTAAACATCGAGTAATCGCCATTTTAGTTTTCTCTCTTATGTAAGTAAGAGTTATAAACCTTTTAGGTTAAGTTAGAAAGGGC
>NZ_JAMAUV010000090.1:0-326 GCF_023714155.1 Neobacillus sp. MER 74 | reverse complement strand
TGCGCCCTTTCTAACTTAACCTAAAAGGTTATTCTCTTAACTTCATAAGAGAGAAAACTAAAATGGCGATTACTCGATGTTTACTTTGCTTCTTCATTACGATTATCTAGTTTTCAAAGAACGATTAGTTTGAGAGAATTGCACTCTCAAAACTAAACAAACAAGAATCAATGCACAAACTGTTTTGTCTGGCTCACAGGTCCAGCTTATATCCTTAGAAAGGAGGTGATCCAGCCGCACCTTCCGATACGGCTACCTTGTTACGACTTCACCCCAATCATCTGTCCCACCTTAGGCGGCTGGCTCCTTACGGTTACCCCACCGAC
>NZ_JAMAUV010000008.1:0-237855 GCF_023714155.1 Neobacillus sp. MER 74 | reverse complement strand
ACATGCTACACTCCCCGCTCAGTTTCCTTCGCGGATAAGTTGACTGATGATAGGGTATTGAATGTGATAAATCCCTACTGCTTTGCCAAAACAGATTTTCTAAATGCCCTTATGGGCGCACTACCTCCCTTGGGTGCACGATTGAGGCATTTAAGCTGCCAATGAAAATGGTTTGTTTATGAATGACCTGGTTCTTTGTGTTTAAGTACAAACACACAAAATGCTCTTGTGAAAGAAAGCGCATATCATTCATGACATACTTTGCTCCGTCTTCAGGGGAGCGGATGACATAGCGGTCCTTATAGTCGAGGTTTGAAATCCTTCTGCCAATTTCGACGGCGGCGAGGATTTGGATGGCCTTGGCAGAACCAATCCCTTTGATCTCGGTCATTTCTTCTAAAGTAGCTGCTTTTAAAAGACGTAACCCTTCAAAATGAGTTAACAGCCGGTTCGATAATTGCAGGACCGATTCGTCTTTTGTCCCGGTTCGCAGCAAAATAGCGATTAGTTCATGATTCGATAAGCTTTGTGGGCCATGTTGAACAAACCGCTCCCTGGGTCTTTCGTCTTGAGGGAAATCACGGATCATTAATGTATTAGTGGACACTTTTTTTCCTCCCCTTATTAAGGGAGTTAATAAACAAAAAAGTTTAATACGGCAACTGGTAGCCTGCCTTTTTCAATTCTCTTACCAATCGTGAAACAGGCAGTCCGACAACCGCAAAATAGTCTCCATTTATTTTTTTGACAAGCATACTTCCGAGCTGCTGAATGCCATATGCACCTGCTTTATCAAGCGGTTCACCACTTTTTACATACGCCCGTATTAAGTCGTCTGTTAACTCCCAAAACCAAACTTCTGTTCTTTCATAAAACTTTGTTGTCCCTGTTTTCGACACAATTGAAACACCTGTAAAAACTTCATGCTGACGACCTGACAAGCTTTTTAACATGGTAAACGCTTCTGCTTCATCTGCGGGCTTTCCTAAGATTTGATTATTCGCAACAACAATGGTGTCCGAGCCAATCACAAAGGCATCCTGGTTTTCTTTAAAAACAGTCTGTGCCTTCCGGTCGGCTAACTCCATTACTACATCTTTTGGAGCGAGAGCTGGGTCAAAACTTTCATCAACTTCACTACTTGAGATCGCGAATGTTAAACGGAGAGTTTCTAGAAGTTCTTTTCGCCGTGGAGAAGAAGAGGCTAAAATGAGGTTCTGCATTCGATCACCTTACCTTTATGGTACGTATTAGGGAGATACAATTCAATCCTATCAGAAATTGTAGTCTCAAACAATTTTTATATAATTAAATTTTGATGGAATTTGTAAAATTATGCAGAGGTTTTTCATTTTTTTGGAAGGCAAAAAGCCTATCAAAAATTTGATAGGCCTTATTTACTGTCTAGCTCCAGCGCCCAGCGGCTAGTGTACTTCGCTCTCCGCCCTACGATAAGTCAACATCGAATCGCTACGCTCTCCGTGTTTCCTTTATCTCGGTTGGAGCGCTCCAGTCCATACGCCGCTAAACAGGTCGCTTCCGCTTTTCTGATTTCCCGGAAAATATCGAGGAATGTCGATAGTGTTTACTTAGAAAAATATACTGACATGAATTTTAGTAAATGCTGCTGTGCGTCACTAAGATTTTTTACCTCTTTTGATTCTTGAAACGCCTTTACTTTTTCGTTTGCACTAACCAATTCTGCTTTTAGATCTTTTATCTTTTCGTTTTTCACAACGGTTTTTAACGGTGCTTCTATTTCTGAAAGGACTTTACTTGCGTCCTCGGAAAGTTCCTTGGTCACAAGGGCATTTGAAGTGGTAAGAGAGATCGTTCTATAAATAGTCGGTACTGCTTTTAAAAAGGTCTTTTCTTTATCCGTGATACCAGAGAACTTTTTTTCGTCTAATAACAATGGCTTAGCAAATACGTCTTCAATCCCGTCTTCTTTATACTGCGCCCCTAAGGCCTTTGCTCCTTCAATCGAATCTGCAACACCTAGAAATAAAAAATACTTGCCATCCATTTCTACTGTTTGAGATGGAACATTTTTCGAAGATAAATTATCTGAAGTTGCTTTAGCTCCAGAATCTGAAGAAAAAACACCACCTTGAATGACATAGGTCGTTAACTGGGAAATGGAGGCAGATGAAGTATTTTTGGCTTCTGCTGTTTTCGTGTTATTGCTGCTGGCAGGATTGTCCGTGACCTCAGTTGGAACTGTTGTCACCGTCTTCTCAGTTGGTGATGTGATAACTAACTTCAGCATCACAACACCAATTGTTGTTCCAATTAATATAGCGAATGCTGCAGAAATTAAGATGGATCCTAATGGCCGGCCATTTTTCTTTTTGATATTCGATGTGAATGATGTTATTTTCGGCAGGGACGTTTTTTTGCTCGTTGGACTCGGTATAATTTTGAGCTCCCCAATGTCTTTGTCGGAGGACTCAGGAATAATCCAATCAAAGCTTTCGTCAACCGATTCTTGGGATGCCGCCGTCTCACTATTAACATCAGATTCTGATTCTGATTCTGTATGCTCGGTATTTATTTTTATTACTCTTGGAATTGGATCACTGTTAGATTCAACCTCATTTTTTGAAGGAACTTCTTGAATGGGCGGGTTTTCTCCATTTAATTTGATCTTAATTGTATTGCCATTATTGGGCTTGTCCACGAAACCGTACTCCTCTCTCTTCCGATGAGTCATTGGCTTCATCCTATCATAAAGACAAAAAAAAATAACAAGACTTTTGTCGTCTTGTTATCGTAGACTTTCGCCAAATTATTTATTAGTTTAGCATGGTGATAATTATGGCTGTGTGTCAGTTGTGGCAGAGAATTGGCTTAGTGGGTTGTCTTTGCCAGCTGGTTTGGGTGCATCGATTTTTGGTAATTCTCCTGCTAAATCATCTAAAGTTGGCATGTAAAATGCAGAAATTGTCAGACTGTAGGTTAACGGCTGATCTTCTTGGTCTAAACTTGTGATCTCTTGGCCGCCTGAATAACTGATAGATTCAACCACGATGATCCGTTTCAACGATTCGAGTGTTTCAATAAACTTTTCTAATTTCTTGTAGTTTGGTGATTCAACACTCAATGAGATGGTCATTTTTTTCATGCCCGTAGTTTGACTAGAGGCTGTTTGTTGTGCCGTTGTGTCCTGCGTTGCTGCAGCTTGTGAAGTGTCAGTTGTAGTTTGCTGACCATTGGCATTTTCAGCATTTGTTTGGTCAGCAGTAGCAGTGCTCACATCCACGTCTTTGGAAAAACTCATCGAACTAATCTTACTATCAGAAATGGTTTCTGCTTTCTCTAAGTCTAAAATTAGCTGTTCCTGCAACGGCTTTACAGGCAGCTTTTTCTGTAACTCCCTCGTACCTTCAGAAGTTTTTTGGGTTTCTTCTGCATTTTTTTGACTAACGATTTCTAAAAGTTTTTGTTCAGACTCAAGTGACTGCTGCTTGAGATCTAAGTCTGTTTTTAAAGGAGCTAGTTTAAAGAATTGAGCATAAACAATGAATAATATCAGTATAAGAGCGACCGCACCAATGATTAGGCCTTGTTTTTTTGAGAAACGGAGTTTCATGATTCAGTCACTCCTTCCTCATTGTTCTTGCTATTTTGGGTATTTTTCTTTACCACTTCTTTATTCAACTTTAATTCAAATTGACCGGTATAGCGCGGAAGGATATTATCCTTTTCTTTCTTACCCGTTGTACTGCTGGCTGCAGTCTTAGAGGTATTGGTCGAATTTGTATTTGGTGTCGAAGTAGTGGCAGTTGTTTGCTCACCACTTGTTCCAGATGTTGAATTTGTTTGACTACTAGAATTGGTAGTTGAATTCGGATTTGTCCCAGTTTGATTCGTATCTGATTGATTGGTTTGTGTCGTTGTTTGGGTTGTTGAATCTGTTGAAGAATTCGATGGATTTGTTTGACTAGTTGATGAAGCTGTACGGTCACTTGTCGATTGTTCATTCGCAGCTGCAGTTAACGAACTCAAACTCGATTCTTCAATCCATTTTGATTCATTAAGATTATCTAAAAAGTACGCAGCTTCTCTTGCACTATCAAATTGAACTGTTAGTGATATTGTCCCAGCCTCCGTGTAGGCAAAGTTCTGAATAAAGCCACGCTCAGGTAACAATGATGTCAGATGACGCATGACAGGAAGTGTCTGAATTGGATATTCATTAGCCCATTCAATCGCACCCTTTAATTGACTAACAGAGCTAGCAGCAGCAACTGTTTCTGTACTTTTATTTTCATTATTAGTAATCCTCTTTGTCATCGTAATTTGTCTATCTAATGATGCCATTTCATTTTTGACAGCATTGGTTTGCCAGAAGTAAAATGCACCAACAAGTATCAGCAATGCAACTAAACTAGATAAAGTAATGATAAAGCCGATCTTTTTCGGTTCCTTTTGGGGAAGCAGGTTAATTTCTACTAACATTATTGCACCTCTTTTAATGCCAGTCCTAAAGACAGTAATTGACTAGGAGGTAGATTTTCTTTTTTTCCTTTAGAATCAGATTCAAGAGAAATCTTATCAACAGGTACATCCAATCTCTCAATCATTTCATCATAAATTGCTTGAAGCATCGGATGATCACCGTTCAGCAAAAACTTTGTAATATCACTTTTTTCATTGTTAAGTGTATATCGGTAGAAGTCGCTTAATTTACTTATCTCTCTAAATATATCCTCAAACTGAATCACTAACTCTTCTGCCTCACCGGTATACTTAAATACCAATTTACCTGTCAAGTCTTTCTTGACATCCCAAATATCTACATTAAACGGTAAAGGAAATTGACGCATAACAAGCGGCACATTTTTTTCAAAAATACAAAGGTTAACACTGGTCAAATCAAATTGGACAGAGAATATTACCTCATTAGCACTGGTATTATCAAGTTGATGATACAATCGGTACAGTGCAAGTGGAGAAATATCTGCCGCAATCGGGTTAAGCTTCAGCTTAGAAAGTAAGTTTGCATACTCCATTACCTGCTGTTCCGGTGCTACAAATAAAAGTAAATCCCGAGTTTTGCCATCACTTTCTAATGGGTAAAAGTCAAAGACAGGCTCTTCAAACGGTAAGTGAATACTTGACCCTAGTTCTAGATACAAATATCCCTGAATTTCATCATCTTGAATTTCAGATGGTATTGAAACTTTCCGGATGATTACAAGGGGATCAGGTACTAGAAAGCGAATTTGCCGTCTTTGAATTTTCCATTCATCAATACACTCCTCTAGGATGTTTGATAAGGAATCAATATCGGTAATTTTCCCATCACTGATAATACCTGGGGGAAGAAAACGCTCGTTCCATCTCTGAGCAGAAGGTGGATTCGCCTGTTTTAACTCTAGCAAGCGAATAGAATGATCATTTAAAACCAGATTAATTATTCGGTTTTTAGGTGTAAAAAGGGAAAAAGACATGTAAAAAAACCCCTTATTTAAAATCCTTGGTTAAGGAAATGTATATACAAATTAATTAAATCCGTTCCCCAATAATAGGCTGTTAAGGTTCCAGCTGCAATAAATGGTCCGAATGGAATGGGCTGACGCCTGTTCACAATTTTAAGAAGTAATGCCAATCCACCAATAACAGCGCCAAACAATGTCGAAAGGAAGAAGGACAAAAGGACTAGTTTAATCCCTAATACTAATCCAATTAGGGCATACAGCTTAACATCCCCGCCTCCCATTCCACCTTTGCTGACAACAGCGATGAGAAGGAGAAGTATAAATCCCGTTACGGCACCCAAGAGACTGTCCCACCATGGGTTTAACGGCCAAAGAATCCGTTCCAATAAAAAAATCCCTGCAAACCAGATTAGAATTTTATCAGGGATGAGCATATAGTGAATATCTGAAACTACGATAATCATAAACATTGAGATTAGCGTTAGAGCGACTACTAATTCTCCTGACCACCCGATAACTAAAGGAGCTGTCATAAATAGTAAACCAGTAAGCAATTCAAAAATTGGATAGATAGGAGAAATCCGCAACTTACAGCCGCGGCATTTTCCTCCTTGGAGCAAATATGAAATTACTGGAATAAGTTCATAAGGTTTTAATTGGTGCCCGCACTTCCCACATGACGAACGGGGAGTAACTATTGATTTCTTTAGCGGAACTCTTAAACCAACTACGTTATAAAAAGAACCTAAGATTAAGCCTAATAACAAGAAATATGAATATATTATGTTCATCTTCCTAATTAAGGTGTAACGACAACACTATCTCTTGTAATATGACTTATTTTAAAAGGCTCAGCAGGTACTGCAGGAGGACCAGTTACTGCAGCCTTTCCATGTTCGTCAACGGTAACCTTTGCACTTTTTAACATAACTGCAGTTACTTTACCACTCTCAATTTTTACATAGGATCCTGTAGCAGGCGCAGTTGTACCAGTAACCAAATCGTCAGTTGCGGATAAGTATCCAGAACCGTTAGGATCGTCAACTTTTTCCAAATAACCTTTTGTTTCTAGGTAACCCAATGTTAAGAAATGGGTATTTGCTTGTAGATCACTATTTGAAGCTATAGCCATTTGAGCTGAGCTTACCATCTGCTTTGCATTTGCAATATGTGCGTCTTTTTTGGTGTTTCCAATAATACCCAAAATTGACGGTATTGCAATTGCAGCAATAATACCTAAAATAACGATAACAGCAAGTAGTTCAATTAATGTAAATCCCTTTTGATCTTTTAGCCTATTTTTTAACATTTGACGCATTAATTTCATCTCCCTATATGGTTCTATTAACCTAGTAATATTGTCTCTTGTAGTATACATTAATAGACATAGAAATGAAAAGAGAATTTTAAGGTACTTTGTCCTATTTTCTCAGAATTTTTGTTTTCTTGTCTATTATTGATTCATTTGTTGAAATTGGTCGAACATGCTAAACATTGGTACCATGATGGAGGTGACTATAGTTCCTACTAACCCTGCCAAAAATACTATCATTAATGGTTCAATTAACGATTTTAACCGATCTGTGCCATTTTCTACTTCTTTCTCATAGAATTCAGCAATTTTGGATAACATTGCGTCCAAAGCCCCAGTTTCCTCACCGATGGCAATCATTTGAGTAACCAATGGAGGAAACGCCCAGTGGCTCTCCATTGGTTCTGTCATGGAACGCCCTTTCTCTAATGAATCCCGTGACTCTCGAATGACCTTTGCTAGAACTTCATTTTCAACGACTTTTTCTACAATCGACATTGCTTGAAGAATCGGTACTGAACTTGAGAACAATGAGCTGAGAGTTCGCATCATCCGTGCCAGTGCCGCTTTTTGAAGCAAATTACCGAATATCGGCATCTTTAACAAAAAATAATCAAAATAATATTTAGTTTGATTACTTTTTTTAATATAGGTAATTAAAAAGACCACAGCAAAAATGAGCAATATAACAATCCACCAAAAAGACTGCATAAAACTACTTGCTGACAGGACAAACTTGGTGATTGCAGGAAGTTCCCCGCCCATATCGTCAAACATGGAAACAAATGTAGGTACTACGGCCACTAATAAGAAAATAACTACTATAATAGCAATAATTCCAACCGCAATCGGATAGGAAAGTGCAGATTTAATCTTTTGCCGTGTGTAATGTTGTTTTTCGAAATGCTCAGCTAAACGATCCAGCGTCTCATCTAAATTACCGCTGACTTCCCCTGCTTTTACCAGGTTAATAAACATTTGATTAAAGATTTTCTTGTGTTTAGACACAGCTTCAGAAAGAGGATTCCCTTCCCTCATCTCTTGTTCCACATCTAGCAGGGCTTTCTTTAATGCTTTGCTCTCAGTTTGATGGGCTAAAATCGAGGTTGATTCGACAACCGTGACTCCTGCTTTAATTAAAGTCGAAAATTGTCTTAAATAAATGACAAAATCCTGCAGTTTCACTGGAGTTCCAAGCGTTAGGTCCTTAGTCATAAGGGTCTCTGGCACTTGAGTCATTTCAATTACTCTAATTCCCTCTTCTTTCAACTTTTCCATCGCTTCCCGCTTAGAACCTGCATTAAGAGTGCCTTGCCGTTTTCCTTTACGATCCCGCCCGCTGTATTTAAATCTAGCCATTCATCATCATCTTTTCATGTAAGTATTGCGAAGCGGCTTCCTTTTGGATCAGATTGCGATCGAGAAGGTCCCTTATACTCATTTCAAGCGTATGCATTCCTTGGGCGCGGGACGTTTGCATTGTACTTTGGATTTGATGGATTTTTTCATTTCTTATAAGGTTGGCGATGGCAGGGTTATTTACTAATATTTCTGTTGCCGCTTTCCGGCCTTTTTTATCCGTAGTCGGGAATAAACGTTGAGAAATAACCCCGACTAAAACAGAAGCTAACTGGACACGTATTTGTGGCTGCTGTGCAGGTGGGAAAACATCAATGATTCGGTTAATGGTGGTCGGTGCACTTGATGTATGAAGTGTCCCTAAAACAAGGTGACCTGTTTCAGCCGCAGTTATCGCGATTGACATGGTCTCGATGTCACGCATCTCCCCAACGAGAATCACATCTGGATCTTGACGGAGTGCTGCCTTTAAGCCACTTGCGTAGTTATTGGTATCGAAACCAACTTCCCGCTGATCAATAATCGAACTCCCATGACGATGTAGATATTCGATCGGGTCTTCTAAAGTAATAATATGCTTTCGCATTGTTCGATTCATATAATCAATCATTGATGCTAAGGTCGTTGACTTCCCGCTTCCTGTTGGTCCCGTTACGAGAATTAAGCCCTGTGGCTTTTCAACCAGCTTAGAAATGATATCTGGTAAATCTAGTTCTTCAATTGTTGGTGTTTTGGATGCGACTGTTCTTAAGGCAATTGAAACACTTTTCCGCTGATGATAGGCATTGACACGAAATCTAGATATACCTGGAACACCATAGGAGAAATCCAGTTCCCCTTTTTCTTTAAATAAGTCCCACAAACCTTCTGGTATAATCGCTTTTGCCATACCCTCGGTGTCATCTGGCATGATTTTATCGGTTCCATATCTTCTTAAGTCACCATTTATACGCATCACCGGGGGAACACCGACCGTTAAATGAACATCTGAGGCTTTATATTCAATGGCAGCTCGTAATATAGCGTCAATTTTTTCTTTCATCTTCATGCTCTCCTACTCCAGAATTGCTACTTTTAATACTTCTTCGGTTGTCGTTAACCCTTGTTTTATTTTTAATAATCCATCATCTAATAAAAAGATCGTTTTATTTTTATTTGCCAATTCTTTCATCTTTTGAAATGACTCACCATTCATCATTGCCCGGCTCATTTCGTCATTTATGACCAACACTTCATGAAGAGCAAGCCTGCCTTTATAGCCTGTCATGCTGCAGGAGGAACAACCTTTTCCTTTAGTAATTTTGTCAATCTTCATTCCGCGCTTGGCAAAAATCTCGATTTCACGCTTCGATGGCTCTTGAAGCTCGGCACAATCACGACATACTTTTCGAACAAGACGCTGAGCAACAATCCCGCTAAGTGATGAAGCAAGTAAAAATGGTTCGACACCCATGTCAATCAGACGGGTAACTGTCCCAATTGAATCATTAGTATGAAGAGTACTTAAAACCAAGTGTCCCGTTAATGAAGCTCGAATTGCCACTTCAGCCGTTTCTTTATCACGGATTTCCCCAACCATAATAATATTCGGGTCTTGACGTAGAATCGATCGAAGTCCCGCCGCAAAGGTCATCCCTACGTTCGGGTTAACCTGAATTTGATTAATCCCTTCCAATTGATATTCAACCGGGTCCTCGACGGTAATAATGTTAACTGCTTCACTGTTAAGCTTATTAAGTGCAGCATAAAGGGTCGAGGACTTCCCTGATCCTGTTGGCCCTGTTATAAGGACAATCCCCGTTGGCTTTTCAATCATCTCATTGAATCTCTTCAGATTTAATGAATTGAAACCAAGCTTGTTCAAATCATTTAATGTGGATCCCATATCCAAAAGCCGCATAACAATCTTCTCACCATAAACAGTTGGCAGAGTGGAGACACGGAGATCAACCGGATGAAAGTCGAGATTCAGCTTGATTCGACCATCCTGCGGTACCCTATGCTCAGTTATATCAAGATTAGACATGATTTTTATTCTAGCTGTTAATACACTTTGCATATTACGCGGGAGAATTCGTTCATTCCTAAGAACACCATCAATTCGGTAACGGACTACCACCTTTGTCTCTTGTGGATCGATATGAATATCACTGGCCCGATGAATCACTGCATTGGTCAATATCTGATTCACTAATCGAACAATCGGAGAATTTTGATCTGTTACGTCTTCATTTCTGTCTCGATCATTTAATGGAAGTTCATCAAGTAATTCATCTAGTCCATCATCAACATCATAATATTTATTTATAGTCCGGAGAATATCATCCTTCGTAGAAATGGCCGGCTCAATATGAAAACCGGTCGACAACCGCAAATCATCAATCACGATAAAATCCATTGGATTCGCCATTGCCACGAAAAGCTTATTTCCATCCCTTTTCAAAGGGATGATTAAATTTCTTTTGGCTGTTTCTTTGGTGATTAGTGAAAAGAGATTGGTATCAAATGGATATTGAAAGAGGCTGACATGCGGAATACCAAGTTGATATTCAAGCACCTCAACTAATTGCTGTTCTGTTAAATATCCTTTTTGTAACAGGGCATCTCCAAGTTTTTGAGAATCATTTTTTTCATCTAATGTAGCTTGAAGTTGCTCAGGAGTAATTAAACCTTCTTCAATTAACAAATCTCCTAGTCGTTTTCGTGATTGCCTCATTTTACATCCCTGCTTTTATTTTGGTTGTTCATTTGGCTTGCCCCATAAGTCATTATCGTTAGAATTTTGTCCGGTATTATCTGTTGTTGTTGTTTGATTTCCATTCGCATTTGATGAATCGGTAGTCTGTTCACCACTGCCATCTGAATTACCAGTTGTATCAGTCGTTGGAGTACCTGCTTGTTCACTGCCAGCTAGCCCGTGGACTTCAATCTGGTATGAAGGAGGATAATAGTCTTCTGAAATCAGTTCACTTTTAAGAAGTTCGTTACCTTGATAAACATCCCGATAAACCTTAATAATTTCTCCTGTTTTTCCCTCAGTTTGGATCTTTGATTTTCCTGGGAGAAGGAGCGGACTATATTGAATGATTGTCTTGTATGCTAAATTTTGTTTTTCTTTAGTATTGATTTCATATTTATATACAAATTCTTGTCCCGTCAATGAAACCATCAATTCTTTATTTTCTAAGAGAAGTTTTAGTTTATACTTTGATTTATTAGGATTTTCTATCATCAAGTCTGTCTTTTTAGGTAGATTGACCATCGCTTCAAATCCTAACTTCGAATATGCAGGTAACGTGCTGCCAATGTTTCTTTCTAGAATTTTGAAATTTGAAGGTAAGATTGCTTGATAAATACCTGTGGCAATTATGTTTAAAGAGTCTAGATCATCAATTTTTTGCTTTTCCGCGAAATCTAACAGTGAAAAACTCGCACCCTGTGAAATTTCTATTTGAGGATTTTTATCAATGATCGTTCCCAAAGCAAACGGCACATTTGTCATTGAGATCACCACAGAATTTAGGACAGCATCCTTTTTAATTTTTCCTGCAAGTAAGAAATCATTATGAAGGTCCAAAGTCTGTGAACCTGATTCGAATAAGGAAGCTGTCGTATTTAAGCTCGCTGTGAGCTTTTTGATATCAAAATCACTTGTTTTGATTGGAGAAAATAATTGTTCTAATTGCTCTTTAACCTTTAATTTATCAACCGTAATATAGGCAGGATTTTTCTGCCCATCCTTAATGGAGTTGATTGTTTTTCCGGAATCTAGGTGAAATTGGTTTAAATCAAATGAAGCTGTTTTTTCTCCATATTGAAGTTGGATCTTTGTCTGTTTCACCCATTCAACGTATTTTTCCTCTAACAGACCTTTAGCTTCCATTTCTGTCTTTCCTGAAACATCTAAAGCACCGACCGTGGTACCATCAGAGAATTTTCCATCTGCATTTGTCATTTTTTCAAATGCTTTTGCCCCAAAATGGGAAAAACTAAAAATAAATGCTGTACTAAATAGTAAAACAACAAACAATTTGATCATTTGCTGATTCTTGCCCAAAAGTTCTGTCTCCCTTCAAACACTCACATATACTTCATCTATTAAACTAAGATAGAAATTATTGTTAGTTACTTTTGTAGAACTACCTTTTCTTTCGATTCAATTACATGTGAATCCACTTGCTCTGTTCTTAATTCAAGCTCTAATAAACTTTCGATTTCTGATAAATAGTCATTTTCCATGTCTTGATCATTAATTTGTGTTTTTACATCTACTACTTCATTATCTCTATCTAGTAAAAAGGAGATATCCATATCAATTGGCTCCTGCTCACTAACAGGTACATCTACAATTTCAGACAAGTCTGAAGAAGAAATTACCTCTGTCACTATATCTTTTTCTAATTTAAGATGGGACGAATCAGCTAACGGTAATTCATCGCCAATTTTCACCAAATTAATATCTTTTAAATTCTCAATTTCGTAATCAGGAGTGTGGCCATCAAATTCAACATCCATTGGGGCTTCTAATCCAGGATTTTTTGGTAATAATACTGTTCCCATTCGGTTACTCATAAAGTAAGCTGCAAAAAAACTGAGCGCTAAAAGTATTAATGCCGTCTCCCACAAAGGAATGATTGAAACGGCTGCAAGTCCTCCAAGAGATAAAATAAAACTAATTAATACTAAAAGGAGTTTCCCTTTTAAGGTGTAACCTAATGGCAGCAAGTATATTATTAACGTGAGTATAACCACCGAACTAAAGGCCCATAAAATTGATTGCATTCTTTCACTCTCCTTTTAATTAGTCATTTTATACTATTAAACTACATTTTCCTTCAAATGATTTAATTTTTTTGTAGATTTCCTCAAATATTAGACAAAATTCGCCTAATAAATATTGTATAATACTTTTAAGTTGTTTAAAAGAAGATGGAAAATAATTTTATAGGTAGATAATCCTAATTGTTTTTTCATCTATTTGTACTAATTTTGCTATCATTAAGGAATGATTAGAATGAAATTAATTCGCAATGAAAGAGGAGTCACTTTAATCGAGGTTCTTGTATCCATTGTGCTTCTTTCAATTATCTTTTTATCTGTTATGAGGTTTTTCCCACAAATGGGACTTATGAATAATCAAAATCAAGATAAGGCAAAAGCTATAAACCTTGCTAAAGAAGTTCTTATTAATTGGCAAGAATCAAGTGATGTGAAATGGTTTTTAGTTAAGACTGACCAAACAGCTGGTTTTACCCCAACTGATTCAAAAGTGACATATAATAGGTTCTACTCTGATCCAACCTATTATTATTTCGAAACGACTAAAGATCAATATGACGTGAATATTAAAATTAAGAGATTTCCTGAAACAAGTTCAAGATTATCAAGTATCCATTCGATTGTTGTTCAATTGATAGATAAAAAGAATAGACATGTCATTACTGAAACATTCGGATATGTTAAAAGATAGGAAATGAGATATATGAAGAGAACTGAAAATGGTTTCACATTAATTGAAGTACTTGTTACCCTATCCATTCTTTCCTTTGTAGGGATTATTGCCTGGAGTGTTTTTTTTCAAGGCTATAATTTTTCGCAAAAGGCAATTTCTAAAAACACGATGATTCAAGAAACCAATCTATTAATTACAAATTTAAAAAAAGTACATCAAACACTGATCGTATACGAAATAAAAAGTGAAAACTGTGAAATTAAAGTTACGAACCTAAAAACTAATCCCAAGCAAACGCAAATATTTAATCACCCTGCGATTTGTTTTAAAATTCTTGAAATAAATGCTGTGCCAGGCTCTGGGCCAAAAACAGTAAAACCCAATAATAAATTAAATGATGGTTCTTTAAATGACGTTTCTTTAAAAATTAATGCAAGTGAAAAGAATAATCCACAAAACAGTATAACTCAAGATACATTTCTTTATCGAATGAAGGGGGCGGATTATCAATGAAGAAGTTAATGAAGAATGAACAAGGATATGCCCTTGTAACCGTATTATTGATCATTACCGTTTTTATGGTTGTATTCCTCTCCTTCATGGGGCAGGCATTTAGCAGTGTAAAACAAAATCAGGTGGTTGAGAAAAAATCTCGTTCGGTTGCAGCAGCTGAAGCGGGGATTTCGAATTACCAGGTGGAAATTCAAAAAACATTTGAATCTGAACAACAAACTGTAAGTGATTATATAAGGGATAGACCTTTGCTTCAGGATGAATCTACATTTAAAAAGGAAGCTGCTAAAAAAATGGCAGAAGTGCTTCAAGGTAAAATCATTACAACTCCTACGAATGCTCCATATCGTATGAGTAGTTATATTGTTACTACCGACCCTGACCCGAGCTCGAGTAAAGTAATTATTAGTTTTAATGTTATCGGAAATGATAGCAGCAAAGAAACCACCCTTTTTACAAAAATGACAATAGACTTTGCTTCAATCATTGATCAAAGAACAATTGATACCAGTAACACTTACGCACTGCCAAAATTTGATACGGTTAAACCAACATCAACATCAGAATGTAAAACGTTAGATTGTGACAATGTTTATATAAACGGTAATGGTAATTTTACTGGTAATAATAACATTAGAGATAACCAAACAATTTACACTACAGGTGCACTCACTTTTGATGGAAATGGCAACGAAAATAATATAACAAATGTAAAAATCCACTCTGATGGTGCATTTATAAATAACAAAAACATGAATAGCGCTTCAAATGTAATTATAGAAACAAAAGACGGCGCTAAATTTATGCAGAATGTAAAGATAAGTGGAACATCAAAAATTCTAGTGAATAAAACATTGTATGTTAATCAACATTTAGAACTTGCGGATCATTCTTTTGTTTTTGTTGGAGGTGCAGATGCTCCAACAACTGATGCGAACTATAAGAGCGCAACGATTGATAATAATTTAAACATTCTATCTTCCTCAAAGATGTGTGTAAATGGAAATTTAGCAGCTAAGAAGGTTGATGTCGACTCAACTAGTAAATTATATGTGTTAGGTAAAGTGTGGGAAAATGGTTCAATAAAAACTGAATATACCGTTGATCTTAATACTTTTACTAGGGAATGTGGAAGTCTTATACCGCCTGAATTTAATATTAAATGGGGAGACAATGTAAATACCATCATAAATAGCGTTGATTATAATTAACACGATAAAAAGGTGTGACCGTAGTTGTAAAGACAACTACAGTCACACCTTTTTTAACACGAAGAATACTCCGCCACCCGATTCCGCCCAGCCCTCTTTGCACCCACATAAAGTGCCCGATCTGCATGCCGGATCAAAGCCAACGCATCTTCCGCATTTTCAGGTGCTGTCGCTACCCCAATTGATGCTGTAATCATGACTTTCTGCTGTGTTTGTTCAAAATCAAAAGATTGTTGGATGGTAAATGGCCAATTGGAAATCATTTGCCTAATTTGTTCAGCCATTTCATATGCCTCTTCTTTGGGTGTATCAGGCAGAAGTACAACGAATTCTTCCCCGCCATATCTTGCCACCGTACCACGACCACCTACCAACTTACTTAATCGGCTGGCAAGCTCAAACAGAATTTCATTGCCGCTTTGGTGACCATACGTATCATTGACATGTTTAAAATGGTCGATATCAAGAATAATTAACGATAGTGTTCGACGTTCAAATCGGGTTAATTTTTCAAATTCTTCAGTTAGCAGGTTTTCAAAATAACGATAATTATACAGTTTGGTTAATGAACAGCGTTCACTTTGCATTTTTGTCATCTCATAATGCTTGGCATTTTCAATGGCAACAGCAAAATGAGAACAAAGGATATCGATAATCATCAATTGGAATTTTTCAAAGGCACGCTTTCGCTTTGAAGCAAGTACTAAAACCCCAAGTACTTTTTTGCTTCGAACGATGGGTACACCTAGAACACTTTCGGCATCATCAGGTAGATGACCGTACGAAAAGTTCCGCCATTCTTTCCTTGCTGTAAATAAGAATGTTTTCTGCTCTGCCCACACCATCCCGCTAATTCCTTGGTTTTTCTTGACAGGAGGGAAATGCTTAGTCACGCCCCCTTCGACCCCTCGAACGACTTGAAGTTCATCATTCTTCGTTACTTCAAGGATATAGGCATAATCCACTGGAAGCATTTCACTAACCTTTTGAATCAACAAATCAACCACATCATCAACCTTCAAGCGTTCGGCCATTTGATGACCGATTTCAGCAGCCTTTTGTAAATATCCGTTGATCTTTTCACTAGAATAATAAAGTCTGAAAATCATAGATAAACTGACAAAAGGAATCCCCACAAACAACAGGGCTAAACCGCCGACTTGATTATAAAGGATATACAGTACAAACCCAATCGGAAAGGTGATGAAAGTGGTTATCGTCTCAACAATAAAATCCTTTCCGAAATAGGATTCTTTGCTTTTATAAATAAAATATAGATTGAAGGAGACAATGATCTGATTCATCGCATAACTAACCACTGCATATAACATAGCTAGCCATAAGTAATTAGAGTTTTCTGTAAAATTCTGTCCTACCTCTCCACCAAGCCCGTGGTAGACCAGTCCACTGGTCAAGGAAACGAGGAAAAACATATTCAAGTTAAGCGGTAATCGAAATAATTCCCCTTTGCGAAGGATCCGCAACTTGAGTAGTAAAACAAGAACGGCTATTTGTGCAAAAATGATTTCCACAAATAAACCGAATCTTAAAAAGGTAGCAAGCGCCACCCATTGGATTAAGAATATAAACATATTATTTATGACAATCGGCATCGTTGCAACCACACAGGTTAACAGTAAAAAGGCAAGGATATCCGTCCACTGCCCGGAGATTTGTGGAGGATAAGTCTTATAAGTGAACCAAGTTCCAGCTGGAACCATTAAAATCCAAGTTAGAAAAATCGAATTCTTGATGTATGGATTTACCTTCATGCTTATCCTCCGCTTTCGATTTTTATCAAGATAAAATTATTTTACCATCGAAAAAATATCTTGTCATAAAGAAATTTTCTTGTTTTTCAAAAACTGGCATAAAAATGGTTTTACCTCAGAAATAAAATAAAGTGAACCTGTTATAACTAATATGTTGTCGTTATCCAGTGTTTTTATTTCTTCTGCAAGATACGAACCCCAGTCATCCACCGCGAGTTTGTTGGCTGATTGGCTGATTTTCAGTAATTCTTCTGCTTTTGCCGCACGTGGAAAATCAAAGCTAACAAAAGTAATTTGAGAAGCAATTTGATCAAGTTTCCCAATCATCTCGTCCAGCTTTTTATCCGTTAATGCAGCAAAGACAATCTGGATATGGCGATTGGGATATCGAGTGGATAGTTCTTGTGTAAGAGCTGTAATCCCTTCCTCATTATGGGCCCCGTCAATGATGACCAGTGGACTTTCCGACAGCATTTCAAATCTACCTGGCCAATATGCCTTCTGTAATCCTGCTCGAATCGCTTGTTCGGTTAAGATAAACTCGCCTTTTTGATGTAAAAATTGGGCAGCTATTACCGCAAGAGCGGCATTTTCCGTTTGATGCTTGCCCATCATGCTGATTTCCAGCTGGTCGAGTGTATGAAATGGAGTGGAAACGTTAAACACTTCGCCCTTACCTAAGGAATTATGACCGCTTATCGAAATCTCCTGATTTAAGCGATATACGGGTGCCTCTTTCTTATTAGCTTGTTCCTCGATGACCTTGAGCGCACCTGGATGTTTAACAGCAGTGAAAAGGGCGGTACTCTTTTTAATAATCCCTGCTTTTTCAAAAGCAATTTCCTCATATGTATCTCCGAGGATATTGGTGTGATCAAGACCGATATTCGTAATGATGGAAGCTAACGGTTGGATAATGTTGGTTGAATCAAAGCGACCGCCTAACCCTACTTCAAAAATAACGATGTCAACCTTGTTCAAACTTGCGAAATAATGAAACGCCATGGCGGTAATCACTTCAAACTCGGTTGGCCCGCCTAGGTCCGTTTCTTCTAATTCATCTGCCAATGGGCGAATGATATTTGTTAACTGAAGCAGTTCCTCATCGCTAATTGCTTTTCCATTGACACTAATTCGTTCGTTAAACTGTTCTATATAGGGCGAGGTAAAGGTACCGACTGTATACCCCCCTGCTTCAAGAATGGAACGAAGATAGGTAACTGTAGACCCTTTACCATTGGTACCGCCAATATGAACGGTCTTCATTTTTGTTTCCGGATGGCCGAGTCTTTCCATCATCCATTCCATCCGCCTTAATCCTGGCTTGATCCCTAGTCTTAACCGAGCATGGATCCATTCTAGGGCTTCTTTATATGTAGTAAACATCCGTGACACCCCATCTTTTTGTATGTGTAATAAGATGAGACGACTCCATTGCTGGACTCGCCTCATCATTTAGTTTACCCTCTTAATTCTTTAATTCGAGCTTCTACGATTGCTCTCTTCTCACGATAATCACTTTCTTTTGCCCGCTCTTCAGCTACAACATTCTCAGGGGCTTTTTTCATGAAGCCTTCATTACTCAATTTCTTTTGAACTCGTTCCACTTCTTTATTTAAGCGGTCGAATTCTTTTTGTAGACGAGCAATTTCTTCGTCGATGTTAATCAAGCCCGCAAGCGGCAGGATGATTTCAACGCCAGTTATAACGGCTGTCATGGCTTTTTCAGGGGTTTCAAGTTCCACACCCATTTGCAATTCTTCAGGATTACAGAAACGTTCAATATAGCTGCGGTTATTCTCAAGTGATGTAAGAACTGTTTCATCCTTCGCTTTGACGAGCATTTTGATTTTCTTGCTCATTGGAGTGTTTACTTCCGCACGAATATTTCGTACAGAACGAATCATTTCCATGAGCAATTTCATTTCTTGGGCTGCTTGGTCATCAGAAAGAGCTGGATTTACTTCTGGCCACTTCGCCGTCGTAATGGATTCACCTTGGTGTGGAAGGTTTTGCCAAATTTCCTCGGTGATAAATGGCATGAATGGATGTAACAAACGCATCGTTTGATCCAATACATGAGCTAGAATGGAACGAGTGGTTTTCTTAGCTGCTTCATCTTCGCCATATAACGGAAGTTTCGCCATTTCAATATACCAGTCACAGAAGTCATCCCAGATAAAGTTATATAATGCACGGCCTACTTCCCCGAATTCATAGCGGTCAGAAAGTCTTGTCACATGTTCAATCGTTTCATTTAAGCGTGTTAAAATCCATTTGTCGGCAACTGATTTTTCACCGCTGAAATCAATTTCATCATAGGTCATGCCGTCCATATTCATTAACGCAAAACGGGACGCATTCCAAATTTTATTGGCAAAGTTCCATGTAGACTCTACTTTTTCAAAACTGAAACGTAAGTCTTGACCCGGAGAACTTCCGGTTGAAAGGAAATATCTTAACGCATCGGCACCGTATTTTTCGATAACATCCATTGGGTCTACGCCGTTTCCAAGGGATTTACTCATTTTACGGCCTTGCTCATCCCGAACGAGACCATGGATGAGGACATCTTTAAATGGACGCTCGCCGGTAAACTCGATGCTTTGGAAAATCATTCGGGATACCCAGAAGAAGATAATATCATAGCCAGTTACTAACACGTCAGTTGGGAAGTAACGCTTGAAATCAGCTGCTTCTGTATTCGGCCAGCCCATCGTTGAGAACGGCCATAATGCCGAACTGAACCAAGTATCTAGAACGTCTTTATCCTGTTCCCAGTTCTCCGCATCTGCAGGTGCTTCTGTTCCTACATATACCTCACCTGTTTGCTTGTGGTACCAAGCCGGGATCCTGTGACCCCACCAAAGCTGTCTTGAAATACACCAGTCGCGGATATTTTCCATCCAGCGCAGGTATGTTTTTTCAAAGCGGTCTGGAACAAAGTTTACTTTCGCCCCTTTATCTTGCAGGGCAATCGCTTCATCTGCGAGCGGCTGCATTTTAACAAACCATTGGGTGGAAAGATATGGTTCAACCACTGCACCGCTTCGCTCGGAGTGACCTACGGAATGTGGATGCTCTTCAATTTTGAAAAGAACACCTTGTTCCTGCAAATCTTTCACGATTTGCTTGCGGCATTCGAAACGGTCTAAACCTTTATATTTGCCGGCTTTATCATTCATCGAGCCATCTTCGTTCATAACAAGAATCCGTTCTAAGTTATGACGATTACCAAGTTCAAAGTCGTTCGGGTCATGGGCAGGTGTAATTTTAACCGCTCCAGATCCAAATTCCATATCGACATAATCATCAGCCACAATTGGAATTTCGCGGCCAACGATTGGCAGAATGACGTTTTTACCAATGAGATGCTTATAGCGGTCATCTTCCGGATGAACGGCAACAGCCGTATCGCCTAGCATTGTTTCGGGACGGGTTGTCGCCACCTCAATATGTCCGGAACCATCGGCAAGCGGATAGTTCATATGATAAAAGGCACCTTGAACATCTTTATAAATTACTTCGATATCTGATAGTGCTGTTTTGGTAGACGGGTCCCAGTTAATAATATATTCACCGCGGTAAATGAGACCTTTTTTATAAAGGGTAACAAACACCTCTTTAACAGCATCTGATAAGCCTTCATCAAGCGTGAAACGCTCGCGGCTGTAATCTAAGCCTAAGCCTAGTTTCGACCATTGCTGACGGATATGAGAAGCATACTCTTCCTTCCACTTCCATGTTTCCTCAACGAATTTTTCTCTGCCTAAATCGTAGCGGCTTTTGCCTTCACTGCGAAGTTTTTCTTCTACCTTTGCTTGGGTAGCAATCCCCGCATGGTCCATCCCCGGTAACCAAAGCACATCATAGCCCTGCATCCGCTTCATACGGGTCACGATATCTTGCAGCGTTGTATCCCAGGCATGACCTAAATGAAGTTTCCCTGTTACGTTTGGGGGCGGAATAACAACCGTGTATGGCTGCTTACTTTCATCATCTTTTGCTTCAAAAAACTTCCCTTGCAGCCACCATTCATATCGACCTTTTTCAATCGTTTGCGGGTCATATTTAGTAGGCATTGTTAGTTCCTTTGTTTCCATTGTAAAATCCTCCTTTGATTCCTTTTCCACATAAAAAACCCCAATCGTCATAAAAGGACGAATGGAGTTTGCTTCGCGGTACCACCTTTTTTCCAATCAAAAAACTGATTGGCACTTATGTAGATAACGGATTTTGTCCGTCTTCAACTAATAGGATTCTTATAATCCGTTCGCAGAAGAAGCTCGTGGGCGACCTTCCGACTGTCTGCTTAGGAAATCTTCCAGCTCATAATTTCCCTCTCTATAAAGCAGGTTGGCATCGTACTCTTCCCTGTCGTTGCTTATTAATTAAATTATATTGTTATACTACCGAAAAAAAGGGTTTGACGTCAATAATGATAACCACTTTTTTTATTTTTTATACTATATGCTTCTTTTTTGGAGAATTCTCCGCTCATGTGGAATATACATAAAGAAAATAAAAAAGGGGGGTTTTTGGTGAAGAGGAATTTCAATAAATTTAAATACCAACCCTGGTTTCGGACTTGTCGGAGGGTGGCAGCGCAATTAGTTATTCCATTTGTGGTCTTCCAATTTATTCGAACACTGATTATTCCTACATTCTTTGATATTGTGTTATTAACGTTATTTGTGGCGATTGCTGTGTCGATCTATTTTGAAATCGTATAAGGAGCCCTTGTAGCAAGTTTACTGCTGCTGGGCTCCTTCTTTTGCTGCTGATTGCGCATCAATCTCGGTCATTCTCATGACAACATACTCGGAGTTTTTCAAATGCCAGTAGCGGTGCTGCAGCTGGCGTACATATTTTAACTCGTTTTTGGGACGCTCCTTCCGATAGTAGCTTTCTGCTACCTGGATAATTGGAATCGGAAGTGCCAAGTAGCTGAAGAATAATAATTTTTCATCCGCTTTAAACGGAAAGTATTTAAAATAATGATAGACCCAATCGATAGCTGTATCGCTACGCTTTGGATTGGTGTTTAAGGCTCGTGATAAATAGGGGAGGAGGTCATGGATCGGTGAACCATAGCGAGCATTCTCAAAGTTTATAAAATAACCATACCCTTTATCATCATATAAAAAATGCTCGGGTGACAATTTTCCATGAGTAATCACCATGCGGGCCTTTTCATTGTCTTTCGTTTTTTCATACCATTCTTCAAATTTGGTTTTCGAGAATTTCAGCGCTTGGCTGATTTCATTGTAATAGAGGCAGAATAACAATTCGAAAGGCGACATATAGGTCTTTTTTTCACATTCGTCGATGAAGCCATCGAGGAATTCCTGATGTTTTTCATGCTGTTGAAGAGTCTTTTCATAGTGCTCTGTTCTTTCTTCTTTATCCAAGGTAATTTCCTTGGCTGATAGTGTATGAAGGCGGGCTAGTTCACGAAACAGCTGTTGATTTCTGTGCTCACGGTCTTCTTTTTGTTCATTTGACATCCATGGCATTAAGTAATAGAGGTCATTTTCATGTAATATTGCATACCTTCCGTCCATGGTAGGATATATTGGAACGATACGGTTAAATCCTTTTTGGTAGAGAAGATGGACATGACGTATGAAATCGGTCCCGGTCGTCGGGTCAATTTTTTTTAATGCAAAAGTTCCTTTATTGGAATAAACCTTGAGGACGCTGCCAAAATCCTCTACAAACTGAGGTTCAACAAGATAATGTTTTAAGATTGGGGCAATTGCGGCTAGATGATTGGAGTTATTCATGTGAACTTTCAACTCTCTTTCCATTGAAAAAGCGTAACCGCCCGCTTGATGGACGATATTACGATTATGAAAAGAAGGTGAGCAGGTCAAAAGAACCCGCTCATCTCTTTTAGTTATTTTTTTGCAAAGCTGCTAGGAATATATAATACTTGGCCTTCGTATACATCTTGATTGATTTCAAGATTGTTAACGCGAAGGAGGTTTTGTACGGATACATCATATCGATCTGCTACACTGCTCACGGTATCGCCCTTTTGGACGATGCAAATCTTAACTCTTGCTTGCTCCGCATGTTCATCCTTCCGAGCAAAGAACTCGGTTAACGTCATACTTTTCTTTTTGGCTGCTTTTTTCTTTTTTACATTTTTCGGCGGTTCCTCTGGGGAGGAAGAGCTCTCTTCTACCTGACTTACTTCCTCTTCAACCTGACCTATTGGGTGTTGCTCTACTTCCACACCACCCGCTTGCTCTTGCACTGGCTGGCTGGGCTCACTTCTTGCTTCCTGGAAATACCATGCTGGCTGGCTCTCTTCACTTTTTACTTCTTCAATATCCCAGGATGAATGGTACCCTTCATTTCTAACTTCTTGTAAATCTACTGCGGGTTCGTTTTCTTGATTACTGGCCTCTTGAAACTCCCATGCTGGCTGGCTCTCTACATTTCTTGCTTCCTCTAACTCCCATGTAGGTTCGTGTTCCTCTTCTTCAATTTCTTCCTGCGGCTGGTAATTGAAGGTCGGAAATTTAGGTAAAACTTCTACACTCTCTTCTTCCTCTTGCTGCTTCCTAGCCTCAGCTTCAAATAAGAAGTTATCTTGGTAACTGCTTTGGACTGTTTCCAATTCAACTTCTACTTCTTCCACATCTTCATATTCAGGTTCAGCACGATGGACAACCTCAATTTCAGTGGCCTCTTCCTGCGGTTGTTGTTGTTCGGTCGAATATAAGCCGCTAATCGTTAGTTCTGCTGCCAGCTTCAGGCAGCTGCGTTCAGGAATCGAATAGTCAAACGATTCAACGAGAACATCAATATCGTAAATACTCTGAATCCGATTATTTGGGATGGTGATGTCGACAGGGAATCGGTGGGTAAATTCACAGGTTCCTTCCTCGCGGGTATCGACCCTTTCCACAAACTTTTGTGATGTTACACCTTCTTCTTCGTTTTCACTGTTAGTTTCGTAACTTTTATATTCGCCTGTGAGTTCGAGCGAACCTCTTATGGTTACGTACTGGTCGTTTTCCTGAATGGTAATGTCCGGGTCTAAAGAGATGGAAATAAGCTCTTCGACTTCCTGTCCTTTTCTAAACCACAAAGACTCCTCCAAGGAAAAGCGTAGGCACGATTGGTTCTCTTGGGACAAAGCGACTCCTCCTTTCGTTTCCTTCACGCAAAATCACTATGTCACTTACACTCTATGACCCAAGGGCTTTTTTTATGATAAAAAGTGTTATTTTGATTGGAAAAGAAACGTAGTTTTTGGGATTGGAGATTTAGATGAGGATTTTATGTTTTATCAGAGTGAGGATTTCGCCAAGTTGAGTGGGGATTTCGCCGGTTTACTTGATTATTTCGCCTAACTGGGACTTTATTTCGCCAACTTTGCTAATTATTTCGCCAAAACACAGATTTATTTCGCCAAACCCTATTTCCAAACTACTGTCTGCAAAAGCCAGTCCCTAGACTGGCTCAACAAATTAAGCTTTTAACCATACAAAAAGACACCCACCAAACCTGGTGGGTGCCATAACATAGATTATTTAAGCTTTGAGAAGGCAATTTCCGCCGCACGGATGGTCTTTTCGATATCCTCATCTGAATGCTCAGTAGATAAGAACAAGCCTTCAAACTGGGATGGCGGTAAGAAAATTCCTTGTAGTGCCATCTCACGATAATATGCGGCGAAGAATTCCAAATTAGATGATTTCGCTACATCATAATTAATGACTGCTTCATTCGTAAAGAAGAAGCCGATCATTGAACCTGCACGGTTAAATGTGATGGGAACATCATATTTTTCAGCTGCAGCCTTGAAACCTTTTTCCAATAAATCACCCTTACGGATAAATTCCGCATAATGCTCTGGAGTTAATTGGCTTAGAGTTTCATAACCTGCTGTCATTGCAAGTGGGTTACCAGAAAGGGTACCCGCTTGATAAATTGGACCGCTTGGGGCAATCTGCTTCATGATTTCTGCTTTCCCGCCGTACGCTCCAACCGGAAGTCCACCGCCAATTACTTTACCAAGGCAAGTGATATCAGGAGTGATATTGAAATATCCTTGTGCACAGTTATAACCGACACGGAAGCCTGTCATAACCTCATCAAAAATAAGCAATGAGCCGTTCGCTGACGTAATCTCACGGAGACCTTCTAAGAATCCAGGAAGCGGCGGCACTAGCCCCATGTTCCCAGCAACAGGCTCAACAATAATACAGGCAATATCCTCACCGTATTGTTCAAACGCATATTTTACGCCTTCAAGGTCATTGTAAGCGACTGTGATGGTATTTGAGGCTACCCCTTCAGGTACGCCTGGGCTGTCAGGTAAGCCTAGAGTAGCCACGCCCGAACCAGCCTTAATCAACAGGGAATCCCCGTGACCATGGTAACAGCCTTCAAATTTCAAAATCTTATTACGTCCTGTATACCCTCTTGCTAAGCGAAGCGCACTCATTGTTGCTTCTGTTCCTGATGATACCATCCGAATCACTTCGATGGATGGGACACGTTCAATCACAAGATTAGCTAGTTTATTCTCCATTAATGTTGGTGCACCGAAACTTGTTCCAAGTTCAGCAACCTTTTTCAAGCTTTCTACGACGCGGTCATTCGTATGACCGAGAATGAGTGGTCCCCATGAAAGGACGTAGTCAATGTATTCATTGCCATCAATATCATAAATTTTTGACCCTTTGCCTCGTTCCATAAAAATCGGGTCCATATTTACTGATTTAAACGCACGTACCGGACTATTTACACCGCCTGGCATAATAGCTTGGGCTTCTTTAAATGCTTCTATCGACTTTGTATACGAACGCATACCGTTCCCTCTTTTCAAATTATTGGTCTTCTCGTAACCAGCGAACCGCATCTTTTGCAGCATAAGTAATGATCAAGTCTGCACCCGCACGTTTCATGCCCATTAACATTTCAAGTACGGTGTTTTTTTCATCAATCCAGCCGTTTTGTGCTGCCGCTTTAACCATTGCATATTCTCCGCTTACATTATAAATAACAATCGGTAAATTAAAGGTATTTTTCATATCACGGACGATATCAAGGTATGGCATCCCTGGTTTCACGATTAAAAAGTCTGCCCCTTCAGCGACATCAGATTCTGCTTCTCTAAATGCCTCCAACCGGTTCGCAGGATCCATTTGATAAGTCTTCCGATCACCAAATTGCGGTGCACCCTCAGCTGCTTCACGGAAAGGACCGTAGAAAGCGGATGCGTATTTCACGGCATAAGACATAATTGGAATCTCCGTAAAGCCTGCTTCATCCAATCCTGCACGGATAGCGGCAACAAAGCCGTCCATCATGTTAGATGGGGCAATAATGTCTGCCCCTGCTTCTGCCTGCGCAATAGCTGTTTTTACAAGCAATTCAAGGGATTGATCGTTAAGAATCTTCTCCCCTTCTACCACTCCACAGTGACCGTGGCTTGTATATTCGCAAAGACAAGTATCTGCAACGACAATAATTTCAGGGAATTTTTCTTTGATAAAACGAGTAGCTACCTGAACGATTCCATGGTCATGATAAGCCTGCTCACCGCATGCATCTTTCGTTTTTGGAATCCCGAAAAGCAGGACCGACTTAATTCCATGTGCGACGATATCTTCCATTTCTGCTTCTAAATGGTCCATCGAAACTTGGTAAACACCCGGCATGGATGACACTTCATTGCGGATATTTTCACCTTCATAAATAAAAAGTGGATAAATGAAGTCCTCTGCTTTCAGATGATTTTCACGAACTAGTGAACGCATGCTCGCACTTGAGCGTAAGCGGCGATGACGTTTAAATTGAAGTTCCATTTATTATTCCTCCGTCTCTAAATAAGCAACCATGCTATTAATCATTTCTTTTACGGTGAACTCTTTGGGTGACGCATGGACGGGTAATCCATAGTCGCGTAATTTTTTCTCTGTAACAGGCCCAATACAGCCAATAAGGCAGTTACTTAACTGCTCATTCAGTCCATACTGCTTCACAACAGCCATTAAATGATCAACTGTTGATGGGCTTGTAAAAGTAAGGATATCTAGTTTGAGATCCGCTAGCATCCGTGCCAGCTTATCGCGACTTTCATCGGGCAGGTATGTTTCGTAAATGACAACCTCATCCACACGTGCACCACGTTCAGTTAAGGTCCTGGCGATATACTCTCGGGCAAGATTTCCTTTCGGAAGCAGCACCCTTGCATCCCTATCCAATAATGGACTAAATTCTTCCACGAACGTTTCTGCCACATAAGCGGACGGAACAAACTCAGGGGAGAATCCCATTGCTTCCAAAGCCTCTGCTGTCTTTTTTCCAATCACAGCGATTCTTGGAAACGCCCCGCCTATCTCTCTTTTATTAAAAAAAGAAAAAAATGTTTCTACTGTGACATTGCTAGTAAAAATAATCCAGTCATATGTATCAAGTGCCAATAATGAATTGTAAAGGCGTTGATTTTTTTCAATTGGACGAAAAGCAATAAGAGGGATTTCGATTGGAATCCCTCCGAACCTTTCAACCAGCTGTGAAAAGGATTTTGCTTGATTTTCTCCTCTTGGAACAAGAACGGTTTTATCAAGCAAAGGTAACGTTTGGGTCATAGACCCTCGAGCTCCCGCTTTACCTTCTCAATCAGGTCCTTACCACCTTTTTGAATTAACAGGTCCGCTGCCTGAATACCAAGTTCTTCTGGGTGATGACCTCTTAACTCTTCTTTAATGATTTCATGTCCTTCCGGGGAAGCCACTAACACATTTAGGACGATTTCATCATTGTCTGCCACATAGGCGAAGCCGGCAATTGGTACCTGACACCCGCCCTCCATTTTTTGAAGGAAGGCCCGCTCGGCACGAACGGCTCTTTCTGTTTTCTTACAAGTGAATTTTTCGAAAAGTTCTAGAAGTTCTTTATCATCTTCACGGCATTCAATCGATAAAGCCCCTTGACCCACAGCTGGAATACAAAGGTCCGCATCCAAAAATTCAGTAACTACGTCTGAAGCCCAGCCAAGGCGTGATAGGCCTGCAGCTGCTAGAATAATCGCATCGTATTCTTCCGTTTCTAATTTGGCTAATCTTGTATCTACGTTTCCACGGATCCATTTAATCTCTAAATCAGGACGCGCCACTAATAACTGAGCACTGCGGCGCAGGCTGCTTGTCCCGATAATCGCACCGGGTTTTAAATCTTTTAGCTTTACATGTCCTCTGGAGATGAGCGCATCACGGTGATCCTCACGGAATGGGATACAGCCAATTGTTAGTCCTTCTGGTAAAACAGCCGGCATGTCTTTCATACTATGCACGGCCATATCAATCTCTTTATCAAGCATAGCCTGCTCGATTTCTTTTACAAATAATCCTTTACCGCCAACTTTTGAAAGGGTAACATTTAGAATTTGATCCCCTTTCGTGACGATTTCTTTCACTTCAAATTCGAAACGAGGGTCCAACTTCTTCAATTGGTCCATCACCCAATTTGTTTGTGTTAAAGCCAGTTTGCTTCGTCTAGAACCTACAATGATTTTTCTCATGAATGTGCCTCCTGAGGTGGTTATGCCCTACGCATACCATAAATGAAAAGATGATAATCTACCAAATAAGAAAAAATTAATTAGGACAATTAAAAATGCCGCTGTATTCCAAATGGCCAGTTTTCTGCCAGATAAATTTTTCATAATATGCAAATATAAAAGGATACTATATGCTATCAATAACAGAAATGATCCAACGATTTTCATATCGTACCAAGGCATCCCGGGAACCTTAAGAAAGGCCCACTGCAGTCCTAAAATCAAACTTAGCAGCAGCATTGGCACACCGATCACAGCCAATATGTAGGATGATTTTTCGAGTTTATCTAAGTCGGCAAGCCGTATGAGCCTTGTGCCCCATTTTTTCCTTTTTAATAAATCATATTGAAGCAAATATAATGATGAGAAAACAAAGGATAGGGAAAATGCACCATATGAAAGAATAGCCATCGTAATATGAATTAATAACAGTTCGGAAACAAGCTGCTTCGCCATGATATGCGAACTATATTGCATTGGGGCAAATGTATGAATCGCCATCACCGTAAAGCCAAGGATATTCGTGAAAAAAACGATAAAATCAACCCGTAATAAATGATTAATCACAATGGATAATGTAACCAATATCCACGCATAAAAATAAAGTCCCTCAAAAATCGTTAATACCGGGAATCTGCCTGTTTTATACATATAGATTCCGAGAAAGACGGTTTGCAAAATCCATACAAACGCAAGTAACCAGAAAGCAATACGGTTTGCCTTCCGGTTATGATGTAGGAAATCGAAAAAATATAACAACACACTAAAGGCGTAAAGAACAACGGTTAATTCGTGAAGCCTTGTCATAAAGACATTAAACATAGAATGTACCCCTTATGACTGAAAGGAAGCCCGCGGTGTTGTAACCGGTATTTGATTGGTTTCGGCTGCTTTCGAATGTTGTTCTTGGACAAGCTCTTCAATATTAAAAATTTTCATGAATAATTCCATTGCCTGATTTGCGTCAGGTCGCGCAGCCAATTCTTTTGCTTGTAAGATAGGATCCTTTAAGAGCTGATTGATGATACTTTTGGTATGCTTATTTAAAACTTTTAAGTCACGTTCTGTTAAATTTGGCAATTTCCTTTCCAAACTTACCATCGTTTCAGATTGTATCGCATGGGCTTTTTCTCTCAGTGCTGAGATGACTGGTACTACTCCAAGCGTTCCAAGCCAATGCTTGAAATCCACGATTTCCTTTTCAATCATGAGCATGATTCGTTCTGCTGCTTTCTTACGTTCTTGCAAGTTGGCCTCAACAATTCCTTCTAAATCATCGATATCGTATAAAAAGACATTTTCAAGGTCACCAATTCTAGGATCTAAGTCGCGTGGTACAGCAATGTCTACCATAAATAACGGCTTCCCTTTGCGTTTTTTCTCAATGCCGGCCATCATTTCTTTTGAAATAACAAAGTCTTTCGCACCAGTTGAACTGATAAGGATGTCAGCTTCCACCAATGATTTCTCTAATTCAGCCATTTTTCTCGCTTTACCGCTGAAACGATTCGCTAAATCAATTGCCTTTTCATAGGTTCGGTTAATTACCGTAACTTGCTTCACGCCATTACCGTGAAGGTTTTGAGCAGCTAATTCACCCATTTTTCCTGCTCCGAAAATTAACACATGTTTATTAGCAAGTGATCCAAAAATTTTCTTGGCCAATTCAACGGCTGCATAGCTGACAGAGACGGCATTGGCACCAATATCAGTTTCTGAATGAGCACGTTTGGCAAGGGTAATCGCTTGTTTAAACAAGTGGTTAAATACAGTACCTGTCGTTGCTTCTTGCTGCGCCAAAATAAAACTCGTACGAACCTGTCCTAGGATTTGTGTTTCTCCTAAAACCATGGAATTAAGTCCGCAAGTCACGTTAAATAAATGATCAATCGCCCCATCATCTTCATACACAAATAAGAACGGAGAAAATTCTTTTTGTTCTAATTCGAACCATTCGGACAGAAATTCTTTAATATAATAGCGGCCAGTATGTAATTGGTCTACCACCGCATAAATTTCCGTACGATTACATGTAGACAAGATGATATTTTCTAGGATGCTTTTTTTTGTATTGAGCTTTTTTATGGCATTTGCAAGGTCGGCTTCATCAAATGACAACCGCTCGCGTATTTCAACAGGGGCAGTTTTATAGTTTATACCGATCACTAATGTATGCATTTGTAAGGACACCCCCAATAGATATTACAACTTAGCTAGTATGATTATATCATGAGCAATTTCGACTTTTGCTCGTAAAATGTGAACAGAAAACGAAACTATATGTTAATATATTTAAGTAAAGCCGCTGATTAACAATCCACCTGGAACAGTTTAGCAGCGTTTCCTTTATTTACTTAATCATGATAAATATTTTTTTAATATACTTCCTTATGTACAGTACCAAAAAAATGGACAAGATTCAAGAGAACCTTACTGGAAGTGTGGTGTTTTTAATGAAGAATCAACGAATTTTTCCTGGGATCATTCTTATCGGCTTTGGTGCTTACTTTCTGTTGCAGCAAACCGGCATAACTATTTTTCAACAATTTTTCACATGGCCGACACTACTGATTATTGTCGGAATTGCTTTTCTAGGTCAGGGGTATTCTGCACATGACTATGAGGCAATTCTTCCAGGGGTCATTATGGCTGGCTTCGGACTCCATTTTCATCTGGTCGGCAAGATGTCCTTTTGGCCAAGTAACACGATTGGAATGCTAATATTAATTATTTCTATAGGCTTTTTCCTGCGCTTTCAAAAGACGAATACTGGTTTATTTCAAGCATTCCTTTTTCTTATTTTAGCTGTTCTTCTCTTATTTTATGATAAAATTACAGCATATTTTGATTTACTCCAAAACGGAATGAGTTTCGTGTGGAAATTTTGGCCTGCCCTGCTTATTGTTATGGGTATTTATTTTTTACTGAAGAGAAAAAAATGACGCCTGGCGTAAATGCCAGGCGTTTCTTTTTCACATATAGCTCTTTAGTGCTGACCATGCTTCATCTTTTCCAAGTCCAGTTTCAGAGGAGAAAAGAATCATTTGGTCATTTTTATCAAGGTCTAATGTCTCTCGGACAACTTTTAAATGCTTTTGCCATTTTCCCTTTGGAATCTTATCCGCCTTTGTTGCGATGATAATACATGGGATCTCATAATGCTTTAAAAAATCATACATCATCACATCATCCTTTGATGGTGGATGTCTAAGGTCAACAATTTGCACAGCTGCTCTTAGTTGCTCGCGTGATGTAAAATAGGTTTCGATCATTTTCCCCCAGGCTGCACGCTCTGATTTAGACACTTTCGCGTAGCCGTAACCTGGAACATCCACAAAATGAAGCATTTCATTTATTAAGTAGAAATTAAGCGTTTGTGTTTTTCCTGGCTTGGAGGAGATTCTTGCTAGACCTTTTCGATTAAGCATTTTATTGATAAAAGAAGATTTACCAACATTGGATCGGCCGGCAAGTGCAAATTCAGGTAAATCTGTTTCTGGGTATTGTTCTGGCTTTACAGCACTGATGACAATTTCTGAACTAACTACTTTCATTATACTTCACCTTCTAAAAGGGCATGCCTCAAGACTTCATCCACATGGGAAACAAGGACAAAATCTAGTTCATTCCTTACGCTTTCTGGGATATCGTCAATATCCTTTTCATTATCTTTTGGAAGAATAATCTTCGTCAATCCGGCTCGATGGGCACTAAGGGTCTTTTCTTTCAAACCGCCAATCGGAAGGACTCTTCCTCTTAATGTAATCTCTCCTGTCATTCCTACTTCACGGCGGATAGGTCTGCCGGACAATGCGGATACCAGTGCTGTTGCCATGGTGATCCCTGCTGATGGTCCATCCTTTGGAACGGCACCTTCAGGCACATGTATATGGATATCATATTTTTCATGGAAGTCTTCTTCAATCCCTAGTTCTTCCGCTTTTGAACGGATATAACTAAACGCAGCTTGCGCGGATTCCTTCATAACGTCGCCAAGCTTCCCAGTTAATACGAGTTTCCCTTTACCAGGAGCTAAAGATACTTCAATCTGGAGTGTGTCTCCACCTACGGTTGTATACGCTAACCCCGTTGCTACTCCGACCTGATCTTCGCTTTCTGCCATTCCATAATGGAATCTTGTTTTTCCTAAAAACTCTTCAATATTCTTGTCAGTAATGATGACGCGCTTCTTTTCACCGGAAACAATAATTTTTGCGGTCTTCCGGCAAAGAGTCGCCATCTGACGTTCTAAACTTCGAACGCCTGCTTCCCGTGTATAGTAACGAACGACTTTTAGAATCGCATCATCGCGGACTTGGAGAACTCCCTTGGAAAGACCATTTTCCTTCATTTGTTTTGGAAGCAAATGATCTCTACAAATATGAACCTTTTCAAGTTCCGTGTAGCCGGCAATTGTGATAATTTCCATTCTGTCTAATAATGGTCCAGGAATGGTTGATAGGTTGTTGGCGGTCGCGATAAACATGACCTTTGAAAGATCATAGGTTTCTTCTATATAATGATCGCTAAAATTACTATTTTGTTCTGGATCTAGAACTTCCAGCATGGCACTCGAAGGGTCCCCGCGGAAATCACTGGACATTTTATCAATTTCGTCAAGTAAAAAGACAGGGTTAATGGTACCTGCTTTTTTCATTCCTTGGATGATTCGCCCTGGCATCGCCCCGACATAAGTCCTGCGATGGCCGCGGATCTCGGATTCATCACGTACTCCGCCAAGCGATACCCGAACAAAATGTCGATTGAGCGACGACGCAATCGAACGAGCCAGGCTTGTTTTACCAACCCCTGGAGGTCCTGCTAGACAGAGGATTGGTCCTTTTAACGAGTTGGTCAGCTTTTGAACAGCCAAATATTCGAGGACACGTTCCTTTACCTTTTCAAGACCATAATGGTCCTGATTTAAGATTTTTTCAGCACGGCTAATGTCAATGTCATCCTCCGTTTTATTCGACCAAGGGAGACTAATCAGCCAATCGATGTAGTTTCGAATCACAGCACTTTCTGCTGAACTAGACGGAACCTTCTCATATCGATCTAGTTCCTTTTGTGCAGCTTTTAGCACATGTTCAGGCATGCCTGCTTGTTCAATTTTTTTCGTAAGCTCGGCAATTTCACCGGTTTTGCCCTCTTTATCGCCCAATTCCTTTTGTATCGCTTTCATTTGCTCACGTAAATAATACTCTTTTTGTGTCCGTTCCATCGAACGCTTGACACGCTGACCAATCTTTTTCTCTAAATTTAAGACTTCTTTCTCGTTATGAATGATATCAATTACTTTGTTTACTCTTTCTTTGATATCTGTCGTTTCCAGAATTTCTTGCTTTTCCTTCAACTTAATTGGTAAGTGGGAGGAAATGATATCTGCCATTCTGCCAGGCTCTTCAATATCTGCAACAGATGCATAGGTCTCTGCAGAAATTTTCTTCGATAATTTTATGTATTGTTCGAAATAGTCAAGCATGGTTCTCATTAGGGCTTGATCTTCGACATCCTTTGTCACTGGGTCATCATAGGTAATGATTGTCACCGCATAGTAGTCTTCTTCATCATGAAAGGAAGTGATTTCCCCACGGTTTAAACCTTCTACCAATACTCTTATCGTGCCGTTTGGCAGTTTAAGCATTTGTTTTACTTTTGTTAATGTACCTATCGTGTATAAATCCTCTTCAGAAGGGTCATCAATGGAAACCTCCTTCTGAGTGGTTAAGAAAATTAAATGGTCATCTACCATTGCTTTTTCAAGTGCTTGTACTGATCTTTCACGTCCAACATCTAAATGCAGGACCATGGTCGGATAGACGAGCAATCCTCGAAGCGGCAGGAGGGGGACGATCAATTCGTTCTTTTTCGTCAAATTACTGCACCTCCACATGCAAACAATTTTTCACTGCAAAATCAGAATGGTCTTTGTACAATTCTATCCTATTTATTTTTAAGTGTCTATTTTTAGAGAATGCAGGTGATTTTCTCTTTTCAGCATACGTTTATTTTCCCCAATCATTCCGAATTCTTTCTATAATGATGGGAGAAATCTTTTGACAAAAAAAACTTCGGTTTGTCTGATGGGCCACAAACCGAAGTTTTTCATTAAATACTCTCTTTTTTAGATAGTTCAATCGATGCAGGGATCGCGTCTATTCTTTGATAATCATTGACTAGCGCAATCTCGAATACTTCATGTAGGTGGGAAACCGGAACAATTTTTATTCCATCAATTTCATTTAAGATGGTCTGC
This sequence comes from Neobacillus sp. MER 74, assembly GCF_023714155.1. Classification (NCBI taxonomy): domain Bacteria; kingdom Bacillati; phylum Bacillota; class Bacilli; order Caryophanales; family Bacillaceae; genus Neobacillus; species Neobacillus sp. MER 74. The sequence goes on along the minus strand of NZ_JAMAUV010000008.1, from coordinate 202,946 downwards.
ATATTTTCTTCTGGAATGATCACTGTTTTTGCGCCTGCTTTTTTCGCGGCTTTTACCTTTGGATACACCCCGCCAATCGGTTTGACATTTCCATGGATACTAATTTCTCCCGTCATGGCCACGGTGTTATCGATTGGAATTTTATAAATCGCTGAATAAATCCCCGTTGCCATAGCAATTCCTGCCGATGGGCCGTCGATTGGAACACCGCCCGGGAAATTCACATGGATATCAAAGTCGTTCGCTGGGACACCCATTGATCGTAACACGGTAATTACGTTTTCAATGGAACCGCGCGCCATACTCTTTCGGCGAATCGATTTGCCTTGTCCGCCGATACTTTCTTCATCAACTATCCCTGTGATATTGATGGTCCCCTTATCTTTTGCAGGAATGACGGTCACTTCAATTTCTAATAGTGCACCGGAGTTCGGCCCATAAACAGCCAAGCCATTCACAAGACCTACATGGGATAAATCATTAATTTTACGTTCCATTCTTGGGGACATTTGGCTCGCATGGATGACCCACTCAATATCTTCATCCTTGATATAATTTCTTTCTTCCGTGATCGCAAGTCCTGCCGCAATTTGGATTAAATTCACTGTTTCGCGCCCATTCCTTGCATAGTTCGATAGTGTATTGACGCCTGTTTCGTTGATTTGCAGGTTCACTTTTTGGGCAGCCTTATTCGCAATTTCCACGATTTCTTCCTGAGTTAAATCCCGGAAGAATACCTCCATACATCGGGACCGTATCGCAGGGGGAATTTCACTTGGTGTCCTTGTCGTTGCCCCAATTAATCGAAAATCAGCTGGCAGGCCATTTTTAAAAATATCATGGATATGGGTTGGGATTTGGTTATTTTCCTCATGATAATAGGCACTTTCAAGGAAAACCTTCCGATCCTCTAATACCTTTAAGAGCTTATTCATTTGAATTGGATGCAATTCTCCGATTTCATCGATAAAAAGGACCCCGCCATGTGCATTGGTCACTGCCCCTTGCTTTGGCTGTGGAATTCCGGCTTGTCCCATGGCCCCCGCTCCTTGATAGATGGGATCATGGACCGAACCGATTAACGGGTCGGCAATTCCTCTTTCATCAAATCGTGCGGTCGTTGCATCTAGTTCAATAAATACAGATTCAGGTTTAAAAGGTGATTTACGATTTTTTTTTGCTTCTTCTAATACAAGGCGTGCAGCTGCTGTTTTTCCAATTCCAGGCGGTCCATAAATGATCACATGCTGGGGATTTGGTCCACATAGTGCTGCTTTTAATGATTTAATTCCATCTTCTTGGCCGACAATATCTTGAAAGCTTGAAGGCCGTACTTTTTCCGCTAATGGTTCTGAAAGTGAAATAGATCTCATTTTGCGAAGCTGCTCCATTTCCTTTCGGGATTCCCGATCAATGGATACTTTTTGTGTACGCTGATTCCTAAGCAAATTCCAAAAATACAGCCCAATAATGATTCCGAAGAATAGCTGTATAAATAAGGCAATCCCCGTCCAACTCATACATTTCCCTCCTGCACTTCAACTTTTTACTAAATATATATTAATAAGTATTTCCTGCAGTGGGTTGGAATAAACCACATATTCGTAAGAAACTGTTTCGGGAGATGGGGCGGAGAAATTGGATTCGCTCATTGAAGGATGAGATTCGCTCATTGGACTATGAGATTCGCTCATCAATAGAGAAAATTCGCCCATTCATCCTGAAAATTCGCTCATTACCAATAAAAAGCAAAAAAAGGCCTGGCTAATGCCAGGCCTTATGCACTATTATGCAGATTTTTCTTCAGCAACGACGGTTCCGTCTTCTAATAAGAGTTTTGGAACACCATTGTTAATAACTGTTTCTTTGGTAATGACACACTTGGTAATGTCATCACGGGAAGGAAGGTCAAACATAACATCCAACATAATTCCTTCAATGATGGAACGTAAACCACGTGCACCAGTTTTGCGTTCAATTGCCTTTTTGGCAATTTCAGTCAAAGCTCCCTCTTCAAATTGAAGCTCAACATCGTCGATTTCAAGCATTTTTTGATATTGTTTAACAAGCGCATTTTTCGGCTTCGTTAAAATTTCAATCAATGCTGCTTCATCTAACTGCTCGAGGCTCGCAATTACTGGAAGACGTCCGATAAATTCTGGAATTAATCCAAAGCGAAGTAAGTCTTCTGGTAGTACTTTTGATAGAAGTTCTTTCTGTGAAACTTCCTGCTGTTTAATATCGGATCCAAAACCAATTACTTTTTGACCTAAACGGCGTTTAATAATTGGTTCAATGCCATCAAATGCTCCACCGCAAATAAAGAGGATATTTGTTGTATCGATTTGGATAAATTCTTGGTGCGGGTGTTTTCTTCCACCTTGTGGGGGAACACTTGCAACCGTACCTTCAAGAATTTTTAATAAAGCTTGTTGAACGCCTTCACCAGAAACATCTCTTGTAATCGATGGATTTTCTGATTTTCGGGCAATTTTATCAATCTCATCAATATAAATAATCCCTTTTTCTGCCTTTTCTACATCATAATCAGCAGATTGGATTAATTTTAATAAAATGTTCTCAACATCTTCCCCAACATATCCAGCTTCCGTTAGTGAAGTAGCATCGGCAATAGCAAATGGTACATTCAAAATACGAGCCAATGTTTGGGCAAGTAATGTTTTTCCACTTCCTGTTGGTCCAATCATACAGATGTTACTCTTAGCAAGTTCAACATCATCAATTTTGCTATTCGAATTGATACGCTTGTAGTGATTGTATACTGCCACTGAAAGTGATTTTTTTGCTTGATCTTGACCAATAACATATTCATCAAGAATTTCACAAATTTCCTTCGGCTTTGGTACATCTTTAAATTCTACTTCTTCTTCTGTTCCAAGCTCTTCCTCAACGATTTCGGTACAAAGTTCAATACATTCGTCACATATGTAAACTCCAGGCCCGGCAACCAATTTACGAACTTGGTCCTGTGTTTTACCACAGAAGGAACACTTTAATTGACCTTTTTCATCATTAAATTTAAACAAATCCTTTCACCCCTTAAAACATGTTAGTAACATATGCAAAGCAGCGAATTACACAAACAAAGTCATGTTTCTCTCTAATTATTAAATAGTATGTATGTTGCATTGTAACACAGAATGCCAATGGACTGGAAATAATAAGCTTAAGGTAAATAGTTTTCCGTTTGTTTGTGTAATTCATTTTAAAACACTTATGTATTCTTTAATCTTAACCATTACGATAAAAATAAATCTTAAAGCTGTATGGAAATTATTTTATATTTTAATTCGCCTTGGTCGAGATGATTTCCTGCCCATTGTTAAAAATGTTCCCACTTCTTATTATAATATGTATTTGTAGAAATGTATAAAACAAGGCACGATATATATCGTGCCTTGCATGAAACAAGTTAATTGTCTAGCTCCAGTGACCTGCGACTAGTGTACTTCGCTCTCCTCCTACGATAAGTCAACATCGAATCGCTAACGCTCTTCGTTTTCCTTTATCTTGTTCGGAGCGCTCCAGTCCATACGTCGCAAAACGGTCACTTCCGCTTTTCTAATTACTTCTTGTTTTCAACAAGAAAGTCTACTGCTTTTTTAAGTTTAAGGTCTGATTGGATACCTTCAAGTCCACCTAGAGCTTGTTTAATGCTATCAACAGTCATGTTGTACATGCCAGCCATGTTTTCAAGTTCAGCATTAACCTCTTCGTCAGTTACTTCTAGGTTTTCAGCCTTAGCAATCGCTTCTAGTGTTAAGTTCACACGTACGCGGGTAACAGCTTCTTCCTTCATTTGCTCACGTAAAGCATTTTCATCTTGACCTGAGAATTGGAAGTATAATTCAAGGTTCATACCTTGCATTTGTAAACGTTGTTCGAATTCTTGAAGCATACGGTTTACTTCGTTAGTAACCATCACTTCTGGAATTTCAACTTCTGCATTTGCAGCAGCTTTTTCAACAACAGTATCACGTAAATGGTGCTCAGCTTCGTGCTTCTTGCTGTTTTCTAAACGAGTTTTGATTTTCTCTTTAAGCGCATCTAATGTTTCAACTTCATCATCCACATCTTTAGCAAACTCGTCATCTAATTCAGGAAGTTCTTTTCCTTTAATTTCATGAATAGTTACTTTGAAAACTGCAGGCTTACCAGCAAGTTCAGCTGCATGATATTCTTCAGGGAATGTTACTTCCACGTCTTTAGATTCACCAGCAGCTAGTCCTACTAATTGCTCTTCAAAACCTGGGATAAATGATCCAGATCCGATTTCAAGTGAATGATTTTCAGCTTTTCCGCCTTCGAAAGCAACGCCATCAACGAATCCTTCGAAATCTAGAACAACTGTATCGCCGTTTTCTACTGTACCTTCTTCTTTAACAACAAGTTCAGCTTGGCGCTCTTGAAGAGTTTTTAATTCGTTAGCAACATCTTCATCAGTCACGTTTGTATCTAATGCTTCTACTTCTAAACCTTTGTATTCGCCTAATGTTACTTCAGGCTTAACTTGAACAGTAGCTTTGAAGATAAGTTCTTTGCCTTTTTCCATTTGCTCGATATCGATGTCTGGACGGTCGATTGGCTCGATTCCAGTTTCGTCAATTGCGCTTCCATATGCTTCAGGAAGAAGAATATCTAATGCATCTTGATATAGAGATTCTACGCCAAAACGCTTTTCGAACATTTGACGTGGCATTTTTCCTTTACGGAAACCTGGAACGTTAACTTGCTTTACAACCTTTTGGAATGCCGCGTTTAAACCTTCGTTTACTTTGTCCGCACTTACTTCAACAGTAAGAACGCCACGGTTTCCTTCTAACTTTTCCCATTTTGCTGACATACATTTTCCCTCCAACAATCTATTCTCATATCATTCGTAACGAATTTGAGTAGTTTGGAAATCACTTTCTATCAAAGCTAATTTCCTTTTTTTAAATGTAAAATATAGTTTTTTACACAATGCAACCACTACATTATAACATAGGATTGATTTCTTTCAACAGCGAGCCTATATATTAGGATAAGAAATTTTCTCAATTTCCTCAATTTTTGAGATAGCTTCTTCGATTTCCCGCACAGATACACCGTATTCCTTGGAAAGATCATCCATACTTGTATTTATCCCCATATAATCTTGTGCCAAGTAGTGAAAGGCGGCGGCCCACGCATGAGTACTCTCGGGCTCTAATTCGAACGGATAGCTTATAAAAAAATTACGCTCAACCATTCCGCATGTGTTTTCAAAAAGTCCAGGGTTTTCGCTTTCCAGATGAGATTCTAGAAGTGTTTTTATCTCACGCATTCTTGGTTCTTCTCTAACCTCAGGAAGTTGTGTTGGAATAACTTTCTTATCCATGCCAAATTTCCTGATCAAAAGTTCTCTATCAATTTCCTGCTCTTTTAAAAGAGTTAAGAGAATCGTTTTTAAAAATGGATGTCCTGCTTCCGCTTCTAAATAATCAGCAATTTCATGGAGGTAGGGGCGAATATTTTTCTCTGCTAAACTTGAAATGAGGAGCATTTGTTCGTTTAGATTCTCATTCGCAAATAGGTTTAACTCTTGGACCGTTTTTTCCTCTGGTTCATTCTCTTCAAGATCTAGTTGACGATTCTCTGCCATCCTTCGGCTGAACTGAAGGATGGTTAGAAAATGATCATGTTTTTCCGGCGGAATCTCTTTTTCTTCTAAAAGCGCTTCGACGGTTGACACAATTTCATGATATTCATGGAGTTGGATCAATACTGTCAAATAGAGGTCGACCATCTGAAGGTAATCACCAATCCCCTTATGGAGCATTTCCTTGGCGAGTGCTTTCGCTTTTTGAAAAGAAGCAGCTTCAAAATAAGCAAGTACCAGTCCAATCAAAATTTCGTCATTATCAGGGTCATATTCTCTTGCTTCTTCCAATAGATTGATCGCTTCTTTAAATTTTTTCTTCTCAAGGTTTTCGAGACCTTTGTCGGTTAATCTTTTTTCAAGGCCGGGAAAAAAGACTATATTATCTTTTCGTTTCACACGTTCCCTTTTTTTCATAAAAAAACCGTCCTTAGGATTGTCATGGGAATTAGTTTAGCATAAATAAAAGGTAAAAAAAAATAATGATTCGGCTCAGAAGTATGCAATTGTTCAGTTACTAATTTCTTGTTAAGGAACTTCTCGATAATTTTTTGCAAATTTTACATTTAGCATTTGATTATTCTTCGGTGTATCAACCCTTAGGCTAATAGATTTATGGAAGGATTTTGGATTAAAGTAATAGCATTCATCAGTTTGCGGACAATAAACGCAATAAATATCTATTTCACATTTGTCTATGAACTTGGTCATTACACCTTGGCTAGTACTATAAGACGAACTAAATCTTACTTCTAAAATTCCTTTTTTATTTAAATTTCTATATTTAACCTGTACTCTTTTAAAAACCTGATCTTTATAACCAACTAAATCAAATGGAGCATGCTCTGTATGGGGGAGTAAAATCATATAGCCCTTTTCATAAAGATCAACCTGAGCCTTTAGAACACCTAGGTCTCCTTTACTTTTAGTATGATGTTTCATTTTATTTCCACCCTTCAGCAATTTGCATAATAAAACAGAAAAAAACCCACTTATAAAAAGTGAGTTTTTTTCTCTAGTATGTAGTATAGCGTCCCAGGAGAGATTCGAACTCCCGACCCACGCCTTAGCTTACCACTATGACTTTCGTCACCAAACAATGCTGTTTGTGGTCTGGACTATATCTTCACCATTTCAGGTGCGACACGTGTAGTCTCTACGGAACCTCACGATAATCAAAATGATTATTTCTTAAAATCTCTACCACTGATATATCAGTCATTCAAGATTTCTCTTCCTTATGTAAGGCGTAAGTTTCCTCGGTATTACCATCAGCATAATCTGTTAAGGCTTCACCGATATAGTGTCGTCCACTTTATAGGTTCTTGTTTCCCTATAAAGGCTCCTATTTTCTTGAAGGGCGTTGCTCTATCCAGCTGAGCTACTGGGACATATAAGTTGTTTAAGACAAGATTTATTATATTATCATAAGATCAAAAAGTCAACACACTTTCTACTATTTTTTTAAAAAAGAAAAAAGGGAGAGGAATTCTCCCACTTAATTATGACAGGACAAACTCACGGGCTAGTTCCGTAACCTCCTGGCCACTTACTTCAAACACTGACATTTTAATTTTTTCATTCTCCAAATCCAGAATGATATAAGTCTTTTCAAAACGTTCCCTCGGCAGACGGATGCTGCCTGGATTTAAATATAAGATCCCATCAATCACTTCCGCACCGAGGACATGTGAGTGTCCGAAACAGGCGATATTCGCATTTACTTCCTGTGCTTTATATTTTAAATTCATCAAAGAGGTCTTAACGGAATAACGGTGGCCGTGGGTAATAAAAAACTTGCGCCCCGCCACTTCAGAAGTTTTCTCAAGTGGGTATCCTCCACCAAAATCACAATTTCCCATTACCGTTAGATAGCCGGAAATCGCTGCGTCATCCGAAGATAATTCTGAATCACCGCAGTGAATCATTAAATCGACCTCATCTAAATGTCTTTCTCTTATTACACGGAGTTCCTTGGTTAATCCATGGCTATCACTAACAATTAAAACCTTACTCATTATTGCTCCGCTCTTTCTAAAATTTCATCCAAGACCACATCTAGCTTTTTCAAGGCATTCGCACGATGGCTGATCTTATTTTTTTCTTCCGATGATAGCTCGGCCATAGATAAACCCTTCTCAGGCACATAAAAAACCGGATCATAGCCAAATCCATTTGTACCTCTTCTCGCTTCAAGAATTTGTCCTTCACAGGTGCCTGACACCGTTTCTGTTTCTTGCCCTGGAACTGCGACTGCCAAGGCACAGTAGAATCTTGCCGTCCTTTTCTCCTCAGGAATACCTTCTAATTCAGACAATACTTTATCGGTATTGTTCTGGTCATTTTTTGGTTCGCCCGCATATCGTGCTGAATAAATCCCTGGTCTCCCTTCTAGGGCGTCCACGATCAAGCCTGAATCGTCGCCAATGACCATCTGTCCAAGTGCTTTGGAGACCGAAACCGCCTTCAAAGTCGCATTTTCTTCAAAGGTTGTGCCAGTTTCCTCCACTTCAGGAATTTCTGGATAATCTAGCAAGGTGCGAACCGTAATCCCTCTTGACGAAAAGATATGTTCAAATTCCCTCGCTTTTCCTGGATTTTTAGTTGCAATAATAACTTCTTTCATTTCAATCGCCTCTTATTTTTTTAATAAATAGGCTGTGTTAAACTAGTCTGTTGACTTTTGCTCCAGGCACTTCGCTTTCCCCGGGGTCTCCCCTGCCCCGTACTCCCGCAGGAGTCTTCGTACCTTCCACTCCAATCAACAGAATTCCAAAAACAACATTAACCTTTAACACAGCCAATAAAAATTAAGTTTTATCAGATTATTATAGATAAACGGGAGTATATCATTCTTATCAAAGAGTATCGCTACCCTATCCGAGAGTATTTCACTCATATCCGAGAGTAACTCCACCCTATCCGAGAGTATTTCACTCATATCCGAGAGTAACTCCACCCTATCCGAGAGTATTTCACTCATATCCGAGAGTAGCGCGTCCTCCTTCTTACCTCCCTGAAACATAGATCACTTATTTCTGCCTTCTACTTTCAATCTTTTTGGTAATTTCTTCTCCCAGTACTGCTTTTTGGTGCTCAAATAGTTCCATTAGTCCTTCTTGGGCTGCACTAAGCAGGCCTTGGAGCTGTTCGTAGGAGAATGTCGCTTCCTCTCCTGTCCCCTGCAGTTCAACAAATTCTCCATTGCCCGTCATGACTACATTCATATCCACCTGGGCCTTAGAATCCTCAGCATAGTTTAAATCAAGGACCGTTTGATTATTTTGCAGGATACCAACACTTGTAGCTGCTAAATAATCAGTAATCGGGAATTTTGCAAAGGACTTTTTCTCAGAAAATGCATGTAATGCGAGTGCCATTGCGACAAAAGCCCCCGTGATTGAGGCTGTTCGGGTTCCGCCATCTGCCTGGATGACATCACAATCAATCCAAACTGTTTTCTCACCTAGTGCACTTAAATCGACTATTGCTCTAAGTGCGCGGCCGATTAGCCGCTGAATTTCCATCGTTCGACCGGAAACCTTTCCTTTGGAAGATTCGCGAATGTTCCTTGTTTCTGTTGCCCGCGGCAGCATGGAATACTCCGCCGTTATCCAGCCTTTGCCTTCCCCTCTCATAAAGTGAGGCACTCTGTCCTCGATGCTCGCTGCACAGATCACTTTCGTATTCCCTACAGAGATTAAGACAGATCCCTCTGGGTGCATTAAATAATTGGGTTCAATATGTATGGGTCTTAGTTGTAACGGTTCTCTACCATCAACGCGCACCATTACTACCTCCTTTTATTTTTGAATTGGTACATTCATATTCATTAAATACCAAATAAAGAAGAGGCGGCATCTAAGCCAACCTCTTTCATTGTCCCTATATAGTATAACAAATATTTTTTTTTAAAAACTACCTGTATTGACTTTTTCTGGTCGAGTTACAGGTTCAGTTAATTTCTTCCCGCTATCATTTTTAAGATCTGCCTTACCCTTAACTTGAATAGCTACTTTTTCTACGCCCTCTTGTTCAGTAAGGGAAAGCACTAATGCATCTAATAAATGCTGTGAAACTTCTTTTTCCTTAAAGCTTCCAAAAATATTTTCATTAAAGTTCAAAGTGACTTTTCCATCTTCATATTTCGGCGCCTCAAGGAGCTCAACATCTGACATAAACTCAGAAACTAGAGGTGATTTTTCACTTGGACCTTTGATTAATTCATTAACAACTGCTACATAGTTATCTTTTTCGCTATTGCTGACCCGGCGTGTGACTGGTACATAATAATAAGAGCCTTCTTCACCGCCAATATAGTAAACCGTAATAGGTTTGGTATTAGTAATATCCGTCACATTCGAAGTATCCAGGTTGATACCGGTTGCTCTGGAGAGATTTTCGCTAATGGGTGTTCCGTTCACAGGCATTTCAGTTAAATCGTGACCATTCATTTTTAGCTTGACAGTTTTTACATTATCAAATTGTGTCAGTGTCCAAGTGACAGATTGGAGAATTTTCATCTCATCTTCCGCTTGATAATTTTTAAACTCTTTTGAAAAGTTAACCGTTGCAACGCCCTCTTTATCAATATTTACAGAAAGCTCCGTATCCTCTGGGAGAACAGCCCGGAAATCATTTGGGAGTTTATCAGTTACTGGTCCATTCGTCACTAAATATTCAAGTGCCTGTTTAGCAACCGAACTGGTTTTCGGCAGATCCAATGTTTGCGGAACGACATAGCCGTCTTTATCTACTAGATATAGTTCAGTTTTGACGGTGTTTTCCTGCGCTTCTTTACTTGTCTCTTTAGTTGTCGTTTTCTTACTTGTTGTATCATCCTTGATCGTCACACTCTTCGGCGGATCGATTTTCTTTTCTGTTTCTATCCCAAATAAACCACAACCTGAGAGTAGAACTGATGATGTAAGCACAGTCGACACAAGGATCTTTGCTTTATTTTTAGACATAACTATTCCCCCTAAGAAAGTTTGTACTACTATGTATACGAGCCTTCTAATAAATTAGACCGACTTACGGAAAAAAATAGAACAAAATTAAAAGGTGTCAGGCACCGCTCGTGGACATTTGTCCACGGGTGGTGCCTGACACCTTTGTATTATAGTTTAATTTTTTTGACGTCGATAATTGGATATCCCAGCCATTGTGAGGCGATTTTTGAGAATATTCTTCTTGAACCAGTGGTGTAAAATTCATGTACTGGATCATTCTCGCATGTATCTAATAACCCATTGTACTGAAGAATTGCACTTATTTCATGTGCTGTCTCGTCACCCGAACTAATAACGCTGACAGACTCACCCATGACCTGTTTTATCACGGGCTCTAACAGCGGATAATGGGTACAGCCTAAAATCAGTGTATCCAATTTTTCATTGAGCATCGGTTTGAGGGCTTCGTCGACAATTTTTTCCGCAATCGGACCTCCAAACTCGTTACTCTCAACAAGCGGAACAAATTTAGGACAGGCATGCGCTTTAACAAAAAGCCGACTATTTAATGATTTTAATGCTCTTTCGTATGCCCCGCTTTTTACAGTACCCTCAGTGCCAATAATCCCGATCCGATAATTCTTGGTCTTCTTAATGGCCGCACGTGCTCCAGGATTAATTACCCCTAAGACTGGAATCGGCAATTCCTTGCGAATCTCGTCTAACGCCGCAGCTGTAGCGGTATTACACGCAATGACGAGCATTTTAACTTTCTTCTCTAATAAAAAAGAGGTCATCTCCCATGTGAACCTCTTAACTTCCTTTGTTGTTCTCGGACCATATGGGCATCGTGCCGTATCTCCCAAATAAATGATTTTCTCATTTGGGAGCTGACGCATCACCTCTTTGGCAACGGTTAATCCGCCGACGCCAGAATCCATCACACCAATAGCTTGTTTCAAAACGTATCGCCTCTTTTAACGCATTTCCTGATGCAATTTCGTTAAGCTTTTTTGAAGAACATGAATTTCTTCCGGGGTGAAATCCACTAACACTTCTTCTAAGTAAACTTGACGCTTTTTAATTACTTCATCAATAATTCTTTTACCTTCTTCAAGCAAATGTATTCTCACCACACGACGGTCGTTTGGATTTTTCACCCGTTCTACGAGAAGATTTTTTTCCATCCGGTCAACAAGATCTGTCGTTGTACTGCATGCCAAGTACATTTTCGTAGAAAGTTCCCCAATTGTCATATCACCATCTTCAAAGAGCCATTGCAGGGCGATAAATTGTGGAGGTGTAATCGTATAATTACTTAACATTTCTCTTCCCTTTTGCTTAATGATGCCAGAAATGTAACGTAAATCCTTCTCAATATTTGCAACAATGTCCCCATTTGCCGTTTGTGAATTCTCGAGTTTCATCTCATACACTCCTATAAAAGCTTCTCTACTCCAAAACATTCATCTATTTAAAAGTAATGTTTCTCGTTGTCAGACTTTATGCTTCTTCTTATTTTCTACCTTTTTTGCTAAAAATTCAAGTTGAAACTATTAGAAAAATATTAGTTTGCCACACTTTGGAGTATAATAAAGTGGGAAAATGAATAGAAAGCCAAAGGTGAGAAAAGAATGGAAATTTTAATTAGCACGGCAGCACTAAACTGGTTTAAGGAAGAAGTCGAATTAAAAAAAGGGGATAAAGTAAAGTTTTATCCGAAGGTATATGGAAACAGTCCCGTCCAAGAAGGGTTTTCACTTGGTTTCACTGTGGATAATGATCCTTTTGATATCATTGTGAAATTTGAGGCAGAAGGTTTGTTATTTTATATTGAAGAAAGGGATTTGTGGTTTTTCAATCAACATGATTTACATGTCGACTATAATGAAGAAAAAGATGAAGTAGAATATAGTTACACCAAGTCGAAGTCGTAAATTCAAGGAAAAGTTCATGGTAAAATACAGTTCACCGAATAAAATTAGTCTCCAGATTAACAATAATCCTAGTGTTACTTATTAACACTAAATTTCAGTGTGGAGGGGTTACTTTGAATATAATTTACGGCTTATTCTCAACCTTACTTATACTAGGTTTTAGAGCAGTATTCGTATTAAGTAATCTATCCTCTTGGTTTCAAAGGATGGTAAGAATACCTGCTTTTAATTAAGCAGAGAAGTATGTTTAAGTACCATTAATCCGCATTGAAGACAGAGGCGTAATTTCACTCATGCCTGATAGGAAGGTTTTACATTCCTTTCGGCTAAAAAAAGGTAAGCATTTCGATTCGAATATGCTTACCTTTTTTATGTTTAATTTATTCAAAATTAAACCGGCCTCCAAGAAGGATGCCGGTCAATGTTAAAGTTCTAGTTCTCCCATTCGAAGGAGCTCTACAACTGCTTGTGAACGCCCCTTGACACCAAGCTTTTGCATGGCATTTGAAATGTGATTCCGAACCGTTTTTTCGCTTATAAATAATTCACCAGCGATTTCTTTCGTTGTTTTGTCTTGTACTAATAACTCGAATACTTCTCTTTCACGTTTGGTGAGTAACGGTTTATGATTATAAACATTCTCCTTCAAGTACTGTAACCCTCCTTGCCTTCGCCAGTTATGAACACGGGGTGGGTATATATTTAGTCAACATATCTTATGTGAACGATACAAATGTAGTGACTATATTTACTGACAGGAGAATGATTTTTATCAAAAAAAGCACCTCATACCTATGAACTTTTGTTTGCGGCGTAAATAAACGACAAAAAACCTTCTTTACCACATGAGAAAAGAAGGTTTTGCTTAATTACGCGTGGTCACTTCCAAAGAAGCTTCTAAACGCTTGAATAGTTGTATCACGGTTCAATGCAGCAATAGAGGTTGTCAATGGAATACCTTTTGGACAAGATTGCACACAGTTTTGTGAATTACCACAGTTTGCAAGTCCGCCATCGCCCATAATCGCTTCAAGTCGTTCTGCCTTATTCATAGCACCCGTTGGATGTGCGTTGAAAAGACGAACCTGTGAAAGCGGCTGTGCACCAATGAAGTTTGATTTACTGTTTACATTTGGACATGCCTCAAGGCAAACACCACATGTCATACATTTAGAAAGTTCATACGCCCATTGACGCTTTGTCTCAGGCATACGAGGTCCTGGTCCTAAATCATAGGTACCATCGATTGGGATCCATGCTTTTACTTTCTTTAAGGCGTCAAACATTCTGCTTCTGTCAACTTGAAGGTCACGCACTACCGGGAATGTCTTCATAGGCGCTAATCGAATTGGCTGCTCCAATTGATCGATCAGTGCTGAACAAGATTGACGCGGTTTGCCGTTGATGACCATCGAACAAGCACCGCAGACTTCCTCTAAACAGTTCATATCCCAAGTAATTGGGGTAGATGCTTGTCCTTTTGCATTGACAGGGTTTTTACGGATTTCCATTAACGCCGAAATGACATTCATATTCGGACGATAGGGAACCTCAAATTCCTCCTCATAAGGAGCAGTATTTTCGCTATCTTGACGTGAAATAATAAATTTCACCATTTTAGTATCAGACATTATTCCTACTCCCCCTTAACTTTTTGCGTAATTGCGTTCGCGTGGCTTGATTAATGAGACATCAACATCTTCATAACGGAAGGCCGGTGCGGAAGAACTGTCAACAAATTTCGCCATTGTTGTTTTTAAGAATTCCTCATCATTACGAGTAGGGAAGTCAGGCTTATAATGAGCACCGCGGCTCTCATTCCGGTTGTATGCACCAATCGTAATAACACGAGCCAATTGAAGCATGTTTTGTAATTGACGAGTAAAGGCTGCCCCTTGGTTGCTCCATTTAGATGTATCATTAATGTTAATTTTTTGGTAACGTTCTAATAGTTCTTGAATTTTCTCGTCAGTTTTTAATAGTCTGTCATTGTGGCGAACAACGGTTACATTATCCGTCATCCATTCGCCAAGCTCTTTATGGAGGATATATGCATTTTCATTTCCATTTAAGGACATAACAGCATTCCATTTTTCTTCTTGTTCTTTGACATGACGGTCAAAAACGGTAGAAGATACAGCATCAGAACTCTTTTCAAGACCTTTGATATATTTCACTGCATTTGGACCAACGACCATTCCACCGTAAATGGCTGAAAGCAAGGAATTGGCACCTAAGCGGTTCGCACCATGTTGTGAGTAATCACATTCACCAGCTGCAAATAGCCCTGGAATGCTTGTCATTTGATCATAATCAACCCAAAGGCCACCCATTGAATAGTGAACAGCCGGGAAGATTTTCATTGGTACTTTACGAGGGTCATCACCCATAAACTTTTCATAAATCTCGATAATACCGCCGAGTTTAACATCTAATTCATGTGGATCTTTATGAGAAAGATCAAGGTATACCATGTTCTCGCCATTGATTCCAAGTTTTTGATTTACACATACATCGAAAATCTCACGTGTTGCAATATCACGTGGTACAAGGTTTCCATAGGCAGGATATTTTTCCTCTAAGAAGTACCAAGGCTTTCCATCTTTATATGTCCAAACACGTCCGCCTTCACCACGTGCTGATTCACTCATTAAGCGAAGTTTATCATCACCAGGAATGGCAGTCGGGTGGATTTGAATCATTTCTCCATTCGCATAATAAGCGCCCTGCTGGTAAACGATTGATGCAGCAGAACCTGTATTAATAACAGAGTTAGTTGATTTTCCAAAAATAATACCAGGGCCTCCAGTAGCCATAATAACTGCATCGCCAGAGAAAGATTTAATTTCCATTGTTTTTAAGTTTTGAGCAACAATTCCGCGGCACACACCATCGTCATCAACAACTGCACCCAGGAATTCCCAGCCTTCATATTTCGTTACAAGGCCAGCTACTTCCTCGCGGCGAACTTGTTCATCCAATGCATAAAGCAGCTGTTGACCAGTGGTTGCTCCAGCAAATGCAGTACGGTGATGCTGTGTTCCACCAAAGCGTCGGAAATCAAGTAATCCTTCAGGAGTACGGTTAAACATAACTCCCATACGGTCCATTAAGTGAATAATTCCAGGTGCTGCGTCACACATTGCTTTTACTGGCGGCTGGTTAGCTAAGAAATCTCCGCCATATACTGTGTCATCAAAGTGAATCCATGTGGAATCCCCTTCACCTTTTGTATTTACTGCTCCATTAATACCACCCTGGGCACAAACAGAGTGAGAGCGTTTAACAGGCACTAAAGAAAATAATTCTACTGGTGTTCCTGTTTCTGCAACCTTAATCGTTGCCATTAAGCCAGCTAAACCACCGCCGACTACAATAACCTTACCTTTACTCATTCGTGACTCACTCCCTTAATCCAAAATCCAATATTTTTCCGAGCAATCGTTCATTTTTTATACAAAAGCTAGTAATGTCGTTACACCAACATAAGATAGAGCCAAGAAAATAACGATTGTCACGTATGTAGTAATCACTTGAGAACGAGGCGATACTGTAATGCCCCAGCTTACCAAGAATGACCACAAGCCATTTGCAAAGTGGAAAATTGCTGAAATGATACCAACAACATAAAATCCAAACATGAATGGGGATGATAGGATATCTTGCATCATTTGGAAGTTAACTTCATTTCCAAAAGCAGCAGCGATACGAGTTTCCCACACATGCCATGTGATGAAAATTAGTGTAATTACACCAGACACACGTTGTAGCATAAACATCCAGTTTCTAAAAAAACCATATTGACTTGCATTGTTTTTAGCTGTAAAAGCGATATACAGCCCGTAGATTGCATGGAATAAAATCGGTAAATAAATAATTACAGTTTCTAAAACATAGCGAAATGGAAGATTCCCCATAAAGTTCGCTGCTTTGTTGAAGGATTCTACCCCTTCTGTTGCATAGTGATTCACAATTAGATGCTGCATGACAAAGATCCCGATTGGAATAACACCTAGCAACGAATGCAATCTCCGATAAACAAACTCTCGATTACCCGCCATAAATTTACCCCCCTATAATGTTAAAAAAAATGATGTTCAGTTTCTATCAAATTAAATCCACTTTTGTCGAAACTTCGCATCACTGTGACAATAATGTGACAAGTTCATTTTACTCCCATCATCTAAGAGCGTCAAGAAAACGGATACACATTACTCGGATAAAACTAAAATTTTTTAAATATATTGATATTATAATAATTAATATATACTCGCTAAAAAAATGGGTCTTTTCTCAACATTTCTTGAATTCCTTCAATTAATTACCAAGAAAAAACGGTTGTTATTATTTCTTTATCGGGAATGATAATTATCATGGAAAACAAGGTAAGATATTGCAAAATAACAAAAAAATAAGCTAAATTTGATTCATCATAACTAGAAAAACTGTACTAAAAATTAACCAAAAATGTATATAATAGAATGATAGAAAGAGGGGAAGCTTGTGAATAATAGTACAGTTATGAATGAAACGATCGATATTGATGAACCTAGAACTATTTCTATCTTCGGATATGAACTAATCAGAGAAGTTCTCTTGCCTGAGATTTTAGGGAAAGACACACCTGAAATTTTATATTGGGCTGGAAAACGACTTGCACGAAAATATCCATTAATGGATTTAGAACAGATTATTGATTTCTTCGCCAAGGCCTCATGGGGCCAGTTAGAACTTGTGAAAGAAAATAAAACTGAGTTCCAATTTGAATTAATTAGTCCGCTCATTATTTCACGCGTTAAGTCAAAGGCTGAACATTTTTTCCAACTTGAAGCAGGATTCCTTGCTCAACAAATTGAATTGCAAAAAGAAGCCAACGCCGAAACCTTCGAACATCCAATAAAAAAATCCAATAAAGTTGTTTTCACAGTGAAATGGGAAAAAAACTAATTGAAAATGGTGTCAGGCACCGAATAGTGCCTGACACCATTCTTTTTTATTGAACTGCAAGTCCGAATGCTTCGTGTAAAGCTTCTACTGCTTTTAACATATTTTTTTCTTCTACAACGGCTGACACTTTTATTTCTGATGTGCTGACCATTTTGATTTGGATGTTGTTTGCAGCGAGTACCTCAAACATCTTTGCTGCTACACCGGGATTGGAAATCATCCCTGATCCGACAATCGACACCTTCGCTAATTTGTTTTCAGCATCAATTTGCTCATAATTCAAAACAGCTTTATTGTCTTCTAGGACCTTTAATGTTTCTAATAGATCATTTGTATGAATAGAGAAGGACAAATTCGCAGATCCACCCTCAGTTGTGCTTTGGATAATAATATCCACATTCAGATGATTTTCAGCAAGTGTGGTAAAAATGGTTGATAGGCTTGTTAATGAATTAGCCAACCCTAATACTGTTACTTTTGTAATTTCGTCTTCAAATGCAACTCCGCGGACTACTAAGTTTTGTTCCATTGCTGCTTCCCCCTCAATAACTGTTCCTTCTATTTTCTCCATGCTCGAACGAACTTCGAGACGTACTTGATAGTTTTTAGCAAATTCCACTGCTCGTGGATGAAGTACTCCTGCACCTAAATTAGCTAACTCCAGCATTTCATCGTACGATACGGATAATAGCTTGCGGGCACTCTTCACATATCTTGGATCCGTTGTGAAAACTCCCGTTACATCCGTATATATGTCACATTTATCTGCCTTTAAGGCTGCTGCCAGTGCAACGGCTGTGGTATCGGAACCGCCACGGCCAAGTGTAGTAATTTCCCCCTCTTCGGTGATTCCTTGGAATCCCGCAACAATAACCACCTTGCCGGATTCAAGCTGTGATTCAATCGCTGCTGTTTTAATATTAGAAATCCGGGCATTTCCATGTACTGGTTCGGTCATAATACCAGCCTGCCACCCTGTAAAGGACACAGCATCAAGCCCTTGCTGGTTGAGAGCCATAGACAGTAACGAAATTGTTACTTGTTCCCCGGTCGATAACAGCATGTCCATTTCCCGTTTGTTTGGCTGCGTTGAAATCTCCTTTGCTAAACCGACGAGTGTATCCGTAGATTTACCCATTGCAGAAACAACAACAACCACATTATTTCCACGGTCAACCTCACCTTTTACACATGATGCAACATTTAAAATTCTTTCTACATTAGCGACGGAGGTGCCTCCGAACTTTTGTACAATAATCCCCATGTTTGTTTTCCCCTTCTCCAGATGTAATTCATATTTTTCCCCAAATAAACACAAAAAAGCAATGAGAAGGGCATCTCATTGCTTAAAACACGAAAAAAATTCTCGCACCTACAATGTAAGATAGCTCTCCAAGACATTAGTCTTGACAATCCAGCATTTATTCAATACAGGACCAGAAAAGAAAGTTATGAGACCTTCTTTACTTCGGCGAACATCCCCTTTCATGATTCTTCTCAGAAGCTCATCCTTCTCAGAACCACTACTCTTGAAGCTCGCACCTCTACCTTCACTTTAATACGTAAAAGTGATAGTAAATTAAATTTTCACTTATTATAGCATGGTCCTTTTTTTCTGACAATCACTAAGACTGAAGTTTTTTGATTAATTCTTCGGCTACATTCATGGGAATTCCGATATTTATGAATTCCTCTTTACTTGCTTCTTTCATTTTTTTCACCGAGCCGAACTGTTTTAACAATAACTTTTTCCGTTTCTCCCCAATTCCCGGAATATCATCAAGCAAGGATTGAAACGCAGTTTTTCCGCGCAGTTGGCGATGGAAGGTGATCGCAAAACGATGGACTTCATCTTGAATCCTTTGCAGTAAATAAAACTCCTGGCTGTTTCGCCCGAGCGGAACAATTCCTAAAGGATTGCCATACAGCAATTGGGATGTCCGGTGTTTTTCGTCTTTTACAAGCCCCGAGAGCGGAATATCTAAGCCTAATTCATTTTCCAAAACATCTCGTACGGCTTCAACATGCCCTTTACCACCATCAATAATGATTAAATCAGGAAGAGGAAGTTCCTCTTTTAGCGCGCGTGAGTACCTTCTTCTCGTTACTTCTCGCATCGATTCATAATCATCCGGCCCTTGAACGGTTTTGATTTTGTATTTACGGTATTCACGATGGTTCGCCTTGCCATCAATGAACACTACCATTGCTGATACAGGGTCTGTCCCTTGGATGTTAGAATTATCAAAGGCTTCAATCCGGTGCGGCGTGTAGATTCCCAGTAATTCTCCCAGGTTCTCCACTGCCTTAATGGTTCGATTTTCATCCTTTTCAATTAGTGAAAATTTTTCATTCAAAGCAATTTTTGCATTTTTAATCGCTAATTGCACAAGATCCTTTTTCTGTCCTCGTTGGGGCTGAAGCACTTTAACTTCCAACAGTTGTTCTGCTAAACTCAACTCGACATCATCTTGAATGAGAATTTCTTTCGGCTTAAAGTGATTGGCTTTCGAATAAAACTGACCGAGGAACGTTAAGATTTCTTCCTCTGGCTCATTATAGACGGGGAACATCGAAACGTCCCGCTCAATTAGTTTGCCTTGGCGGACAAAAAAGACTTGCACACACATCCAGCCTTTATCAACTGCATAGCCAAAAACATCACGGTCGGTAAAATCGGTCATCGTAATTTTTTGTTTTTCCATAATCGTTTCAATATGGATGATTTTGTCACGATATTCTTTTGCACGTTCAAAGTCCAATTCTTCGGAGGCAGCAGCCATTTTTTCCTTCAGCTCTTTTTTTATTTCCTTATACCCGCCATTTAAAAAGCGGGTGATTTCATCCGTCATCTGTTTATACTGTTCTTCCTGAACTTCATTCACACATGGTGCCAGGCACTGTCCTAAATGATAATATAAACAGACTCGGTCCGGCAGGGTTGAGCATTTGCGGAGCGGGTAGATTCGGTCAAGAAGCTTTTTGGTTTCGTTTGCTGCTGTCACATTGGGATACGGACCAAAGTATTTGCCTTTATCCTTTTTTACTTTTCTTGTGATAATAAGTTTGGGATGCTTTTCCGCTGTTAACTTGATAAACGGATAGGTTTTATCATCCTTCAGCATGATATTGTATTTTGGATCGTACTTTTTAATAAGATTCAGTTCCAGCAAAAGTGCTTCAATATTCGAAGAGGTTACGATATATTCAAAGTCCTCAATTTCATTGACAAGTCTTAGTGTCTTCCCATCGTGCGTCCCCGTAAAATAGGAACGGACACGATTCTTTAGTACCTTAGCTTTTCCCACATAAATAATCGTTCCCTGACGGTCTTTCATTAAGTAGCAGCCAGGTTGATCCGGCAGCAGCGTCAGTTTTTGCTTAATTGTTTCATTCATTCCGGCCACTCTCTCCCGTCTTATATATAATCTACTGTTAAAATATTAAAGGAAACGGCGCATAATTAAAAGTAGTAGTCTCTTGGAAAAATAAAAAAACCTTAGCTGGGTTATTTCCAAGCTAAGGCATTTTCATTTTATTTACACGTGTTTTTCTAAAACACCTGCTAGTGCATCTTTTGGTTGGAAGCCGACAACTTTATCAACGACTTCTCCATTTTTCATCACTAATAAAGTTGGGATGCTCATTACACCAAAGTTTGCTGCAGTTTGCGGGTTATCATCCACATCAAGTTTAGTGATTTTTACCTTATCGCCCATTTCTAAGTCAAGTTCTTCAAGAACTGGAGCGATCATTTTACAAGGTCCGCACCATGGTGCCCAAAAATCTACAAGAACAAGGCCTGAACCAGTTTCAGCCGAAAAGTTTTGATCAGTTAAATGTGAAATTGCCATTTATATTGCCCTCCTAATGATTACTGAGTTACTACCGAAAGTATAACATCGTTTAAAAAATCAAGCTAATAAATTGCTTCATCAATTATTATCCCCAAAATAAACAAAATACAAAACGAGCGGAAGCATTCCGCTCGCCCTTATTATTATGAGTGTACTTTGAGCTTTTTAAACTCCTCAGTTAGTAATGGAACTACTTCAAACAAGTCACCGACAATTCCGTAATCAGCTACTTTAAAAATGTTTGCTTCTGGGTCCTTGTTAATAGCAACGATTACTTTTGAGTTAGACATCCCGGCTAAATGCTGAATAGCTCCGGAAATGCCGCAAGCAATATAAAGATCTGGTGTAACAACCTTGCCCGTTTGGCCAATTTGCAGCGAGTAATCACAATAATCAGCATCACAAGCACCACGAGAAGCACCTACTGCACCGCCAAGGACTGTGGCTAACTCTTTAAGCGGTTGGAACCCATCCGCACTTTTTACACCGCGGCCTCCTGAAATAACTACTTTCGCCTCGCTTAAATCAACACCCTCACTCGCTTTTCTAACGACCTCTTTAATGATTGCACGAAGATCCTTGATTTCTACAGAAAGGGCTGATACATCTCCGCTTCTGCCTTCGTCTTTCTCAAGTGGGGCGATATTATTTGGTCGTACCGTTGCGAAAATCAAGCCCTCTGTCACAATTTTCCTTTCAAATGCTTTACCGGAATAAATCGGTCTTGTGAACACGACATTTCCACCCGCTACTTCAATAGCAGTGGCGTCTGAGATTAAACCTGATGCTAATTTTCCGGCAATTCTTGGGGAAAGGTCTTTACCTAATGAGGTATGTCCCAAAATCAGCCCTTCTGGTTTTTCTTGGTCAAGCACCGCTAAAAGTGCTTGAGCGTAACCATCTGATGTATAAAGTTTTAATTTCTCATCTTCAACCACAACCACACGGTCCGCACCAAATTGGATTAACTCAGTCGATAGAGCACTTACAGAATCGCCCACTAAAACACCAACTACTTCTCCGCCTTCAGCAACTGTTTTTGCTGCTGCAATTGCTTCGAATGACACATTACGTAATGAACCGTCACGAACTTCTCCTAAAACTACCACTTTTCTTGACATTCCATATACCTCCTGAGATCAAAATTTGTATTAAACCCGTTAGATTACTTTTGCTTCGGTATGAAGAAGTTGAACAAGTTCTTTTACTTGATCATTCAAATCGCCGGCTAGAACGCGGCCTGCTTCCTTCTTAGGCGGCAAATAAATTTCAATCGTTTTTGTTTTTGCTTCCACATCGTCTTCATCAAGGTCTAGGTCATCTAACTCTAATTCTTCAAGCGGCTTCTTCTTTGCTTTCATAATCCCAGGTAAGGATGGGTAGCGCGGTTCGTTTAGTCCTTGTTGGGCTGTAACTAATAGTGGGAGGCTAGTTTCGATGACTTCAGAATCACCTTCAACGTCTCTGGCAACGGTTACATTTGTTCCGTCAATTTCTAATTTAGTAATAGTGGTTACATAAGGTATGTTTAACAATTCCGCAACACGTGGGCCCACTTGACCTGATCCACCGTCAATCGCTACATTTCCGCCAATGATTAAATCAGCATCTTTATCCTTTAAATATTCAGCAAGGATTTTTGCTGTCGTAAATTGATCTCCGCCTTCTACATCATCCTCGGTATTGATAAGGACTGCTTTATCTGCACCCATTGCCAGTGCAGTACGTAATTGCTTTTCTGCTTCTTCTGTTCCAACAGAAATAACGGTGACTTCTCCACCTTTAGCATCGCGAACCTGGATTGCTTCTTCAATAGCATATTCATCATACGGATTGATGATAAATTCAGCGCCATCCTCATTAATTTTTCCAGCAGAAATCGAAATTTTTTCCTCGGTATCAAAGGTTCTTTTCATTAATACATAAATATTCATGATTTCCCTCCTAATAAAATTTCGAGCATTCGCTCAGTTTGAAAGATTGAGAAAATTTTTTATAAAAAAAGGGCTTCCTTTACAATTATACCTGCAAAGATAAGTTTATTCACCCTTAAAATTTGGTTCTCTTTTTTCAATAAAGGCTTGGATGCCTTCTTTCCCATCGTTAGAAACAAACACTTGACCAAATAACTCAGATTCTCTTTTGGAACCTTCGTAGAACTCTTCTGTTTTTGCATAATTTAGCAGTTCAATTGCCGCACTGATGGACCCTGGGCTTTTTTTCGCAATTTTCGCTGCTAGTTTAAGTGCCTGCGGGACTACTTCTGTGTCGGGAAAAGCACGATTTGCTAAACCAAATTGGACTGCTTCTATACCTGTGATTGGCTCAGAAGTAAACAGCATTTCTGCAGCTCTTGCCACGCCCACATATTTAGGCAGACGCTGCGAACCAGCAAATCCTGGTATTAAGCCAAGCTGCAATTCAGGCAGACCAAGTTTTGCCTGCTCACTAACATAGCGGATATGGCATGCCATTGCTAGTTCAAGCCCTCCGCCAAGTGCTGCACCATGGATAGCGGCGATAATGGGTTTCGGGAATTTTTCCATTCGGTCAAATAAGTCTTGCCCATACTTTCCAAGATTTGAAAATCCTTCTGAAGAAGTGACAGTAGTAAATTCTTTAATATCTGCACCAGCAGAGAAAAAGCGCCCTTCCCCATGAATGACAATAACTCTGATCTCGCGATTAGGTTCAATCTCATCAAGCACAGTTGACAATTCCCTTAGTAGTCCTGAAGAAAGGGCGTTTGCTGGAGGACGATCAATTGTAATTGTCGCAATACTGTCTTGAAAAGACCATTTTAAATATTCCATTGGATTTCCCCCTATTTTAATATTTATCGGCTTCCACAGCCATTAATCAAGAGGCGATGGACTGGAGTAGCCAGTGCAACTAGATCGTACTTTTCCTCGTTCATCACCCATGATGTCACGGTTTCATCGATTGTACCGAAAATCATTTGCCGGGCCAGACGGATATCGAGGTCGATGGGAAACTCACCGGTTTCTTTACCTTCAATAACAATCTTATCAATTACCTGCAGGTAACCTTTTAGAACATTATTAATTCGGTGCCGCAGTTCCTTATTCGATTGCCGTAACTCTAACTGTGTCACGATTGCCATGTGATGGTCTTCAGAAAGCATACTAAAATGAGCTTCTATCATCATTAATAACTTCTCTGCCGCCGTCCCTTTTCCTGCTATCATTGTATCTATTTTTTCAATGAAACTTCCCATTTTTTCTTCAAAGAGAGAGATAAGGATGTCTTCCTTGTTTTTAAAATATAGATAAATGGTGCCATCAGCCACTCCAGCCTGCTTTGCAATTTTTGAAACTTGAGCTTGATGGTAGCCATTTTCAGCAATTACAATCACCGCAGCATCAATAATTTGCATGTATTTGGGCTTACTTTTTTTCAACTTTATCCCTCCTTTGAAAAAAAAAGTTCTGTTCAGTTAATAAGAATTATTAAAAAGAAAAATATGAATGAATAATCATTCATATTTTAATAATAGTTATTATCTCTGGATATGTCAAGATATCTCATTACTTTTTTCATATAATGGGTTAGGGACAGGCTTAATCTGTCAAAAAAAAGAGGAGCAATTATGCGTGTTTTTGGTTTTCTTCTATTTTTTGTTTCTCTTCCTCAACTAGCATCCTTCTTAGAATTTTCCCTACGGCTGTTTTGGGTAATTCTTGTCTAAATTCATAGTATCTTGGTGCCTTGTATGCTGCAAGATATTTTCGTGAAAAATGATTCATTTCTTCTGCCGTAACCGTTGAACCTTCTTTTAAAACAATGTATGCTTTAACCGTTTCTCCACGGTATTGATCAGGTATTCCTGCTACAACCGCTTCAACCACATCCGGATGTTCATATAATACTTCCTCTATTTCTCTTGGATAGATATTATACCCACCGGCGATAATCATATCCTTTTTGCGATCAACGACATAAAAATAGCCTTGTTCATCCATA
Organism: Neobacillus sp. MER 74; assembly: GCF_023714155.1. Classification (NCBI taxonomy): domain Bacteria; kingdom Bacillati; phylum Bacillota; class Bacilli; order Caryophanales; family Bacillaceae; genus Neobacillus; species Neobacillus sp. MER 74. The sequence goes on along the minus strand of NZ_JAMAUV010000008.1, from coordinate 177,628 downwards.
TAGCCAAGATCACCTGTATATAACCATCCATCATGAAGGACTTCCTTGGTATCCTCTGGACGATTCCAGTACCCTTTCATGATTTGCGGCCCTTTTATCACGATTTCTCCCATTTCCTTGATCGGCACCGGTTCACCTGTGTCGGTTGCTACAACCTTTACTTCTGTATCTGGCCAGGGCACACCAATACTGCCTTTAATTCTAGGGGCATCCCATAAAAAGTTCGCATGTGTGACTGGAGATGCTTCCGTTAACCCATACCCTTCTACAAGCTTTCCTCCAGAAACGTCCTCAAACTTCTCTTGTACTTCAACGGGAAGGGCCGCTGAGCCACTGATACAAGAGTGAATGGATGATAAATCATATTTTTTCAAATCAGGATAATTTAAGAGGCCAATGTAAATGGTTGGTGCACCTGGGAACACGGTTGGGCGCTGTTGGTGTATGGTCTTCAATGTTGTCTCCACATCAAATTTAGGTAAAAGAATCATTTTATTGGCCTGCATCACCGATAAAATGAGCACCGTTGTCATGCCGTACACGTGGAAAAACGGGATAATTGCGAGTATTGACTCTTCTCCTGGCTTGGTTTTGTAAAGCCAGGCCTGGCACATCTTTGTATTAGCAATTAAGTTCTTATGAGTGAGCATGACACCTTTCGGAAATCCTGTCGTTCCACCTGTATATTGAAGGAGAGCAACATCTTCCTCAGGATTAAATTCAACATCCCTCACTTTTAAAGACTTCATTTTTACTATTTCCGAAAGCAGATGTGTGCTTCCTCCGTGTTTGACATTCACAACAATGCCATATTGTTTTTTCTGGATGAAGGGATAAATTAGATTTTTAGGGAATGGTAAGTAGTTCTTGATAGCGGTTACAATTATATGCTGTAAATTTGTATGCGGCATTACTTTAGATACACGTGGGTAGAGGATGTCGAGTGTAATGATTGCCTTTGCTCCTGAATCTTTCATCTGATATTCAAGTTCACGTTCCGTATATAATGGGTTCGTTTGTACAACAATTCCGCCTGCTATTAGTATCCCAAAATAACTAATCACGGCCTGTGGTGTGTTAGGCAGCATAATCGCGACCCGATCACCTTTTGAAATGCCCAGGTTTTCTTGCAAATAACCAGCAAACTTCATGGCATCTTCATAAAGTTGTTTATAAGTGATGTCTTTTCCCATAAAATGAATCGCTATTTTTTCAGGGTATTGCTCTGCAGAATTCACTAAGTATTGCTGTACAGGCTCTCTAGGGTACTCAAGTGTGGCGGGTATTTCTTTCGGATACAGTGCTAGCCAAGGCTTATCTTCATACATAAAATCCCCCTTTTCTATATGGATAATTTCAAAAATTCGAACTTCTCTTCTATTATATTACAGTACCTCACATTAAACAATTGACGATATAGTTAAAAAATCACCGCTGAATAATCCTCAGCGGTGATTTTGGCTTACGCAAAAAATAACATATAGATTAAACCGATTAGCAAAAACAAGCCGCATAATCCAAGAAGTATCTTAGCTAATGTCTCCACTTAATATTCTCCCCTTACGTAATACCTGAACCAATGACAATCGATAAGCCAATCGAGATCACCATCGAAATCAACCCAACTGCGCGATTATCATTTTGAATTTCTTCGTCAATTTTAAATTTTGGCGTTAAAAATTCAAAGATAAAATAACCAACTACTAATAACAGAAATCCATAAATCCCCCAGCCAATCATGGAAAGCAACGAATTGTTCTGCTCGATGGTACAGCGAAAGATATTGGCCACCCCAAATATTTTCCCCCCCGTTGCCATTGCCACAGCCACATTTCCTTTTTTGATTTCTTCCCAATTTTTATATTTGGTCACCATTTCAAAAATAGCTAAAAAGACGACCAAACATAAAATGACGACACTATAATTAGCAGCTATTTGAATATATTCGTTCTCCCAAAACTGGTCCATTGCCAAAACTCCCCGGACATTATTTAAACTCTACGATGGTTACGCCTGATCCGCCTTCCCCAGCTTCTCCAAAGCGAATTTTTTTGACAGAGCGATGGTTTCTTAAGTATTCCTGAACACCCTGTCGCAGTGCACCCGTTCCTTTACCGTGGATGATCGATACACGTGGATAACTGGAAAGCAGCGCATCATCAATATATTTTTCCACCTTAAGAAGAGCATCTTCATACCTCTCTCCGCGGAGGTCTAATTCCAGTTTAACATATGAATCCCGACCTTTGACAATCGCCATTGGCTTGGTTTCAACCTGTTTCGGGGTACTCATATATTCCATATCTTTTTCTTTTACTTTCATTTTGAGAATACCGATTTGAACCTGCCATTCATTTGAAGAAACTCTTTCAACCAGGGTGCCCTTCTGATCAAAGGTAAGTACCTTTACCTCATCGCCAGGCATATACGTATGTTTCTTTGTTTTTTTAGTTGTGAGTTTAGCAGCGGATTTTGGTATTTCTGGTGCGGCATTTTCTAAGCGCCGTTTTGCTTCAATTAATTCGTGCTCTTTAATATCGGCATGCTTTTCCGTGCGCATTTTGCGAAGATCTCGGATGACCAGTTCTGCCTCACTCTTTGCCTCATCAACGATTTCTCCAGCCTTCTCAGCTGCCTTCTCAAGCATAGAGTCTTTTTTCTCGTAAAATTCCATCAGTTGTTTCTGCAAGTCTTGATGGAGTTTCTCAGCAGACTTTAAATAATCGCGAGCTTCTTCTTGCTCTTTTTCTGCCAGTCGTTTACTATCCTCAAGCGATGAAATCATCTTATCAATTTGGTTCGTATCTTCACTAACATGTGAGCGGGCCGCCTCGATGACCCGTTCATTTAAGCCGAGACGTTTGGAGATTTCAAACGCGTTACTCCGCCCAGGAACTCCTAATAACAATTTATAGGTAGGGCTTAATGTTTCCACATCAAACTCGACACTTGCATTCAAAACACCCTCACGGTTATAACCGTATGCTTTTAACTCAGGATAATGTGTCGTCGCAATGACTCTCGCGCCCCGTTTGTGAACCTCATCTAAAATGGAAATCGCCAAGGCCGCACCTTCCTGCGGATCGGTGCCTGCCCCTAGTTCATCAAATAGTACAAGACTATTAAAATCGACGCGGTTTAAGATATCCACGATATTAACCATATGGGATGAAAAGGTACTTAAGCTCTGTTCAATGGATTGTTCATCGCCTATATCAGCATAAACTGCATCAAAAACAGCTAACTCCGAACCGTCATACGCTGGAATCTGCAAACCCGCCTGGGCCATTAATGTACACAACCCAAGTGTTTTTAAGGTGACCGTTTTTCCGCCAGTATTCGGACCCGTGATAACAATCGTTGTGAACTCTTTTCCAAGCATGATGTCGTTGGCGACGACTTCATCGATGGGAATAAGTGGATGTCTTGCCTTATATAATGCAATCCTTCCTTCATTATTCATGATCGGCATGGTTGCTTTTATTTGCTTTCCAAACCTTGCCTTTGCAAAAATAAAGTCTAAATTAGCAAGGACTTTGACGATGACTTTAAGTTCACTTTCGCGCTCAGCCGCTGCGGCGGATAACTCGGTAAGAATCCTATCGATTTCGAGTTGTTCCTTCACACGAATATCCTGCAGTTGATTGTTTAATTGGACAATCACTTGCGGTTCTATAAAAAGGGTTTGTCCCGATGCACTTTGGTCATGAATAATCCCGCCATAATGGCCGCGATACTCTTGTTTAACAGGAATGACAAATCTGTCATTTCGAATCGTGACAATAGCGTCGGAAAGCATTTTGCTGGCATTAGAAGAGCGAATCATACTCTCTAATTTTTCACGAACTCGCGATTCATTGGATCTAAGTTGATGCCTTAATGACCGTAAAAGATCGCTTGCACTGTCTAATACCTCACCATTGTCATCGATGGCTTGTTTAATTGAATGCTCAAGGTTTGTGAGCGGAATAATTCTCTCCGCTTGTTCAGACAAAATCGGAATTTCTGTTCGTTCATCAGCAAACTCTTCGATAAATCGTTTCATTTGTCTGCTTGCATGGATAGTACTAGCTATTTGAATAAGTTCATGCGGGCTTAACACACCGCCAATGACAGAACGTTTGATGTGTGCAGTTATATCATGAACACCTGAAAGTGGAACATTCCCTTTTACCCGGAATACCGTCGCTGCCTCATCTGTTTCAGCTTGAAGTTTAACCACCTCATCAAAATCAGTAGATGGGACTAAGTCCTGTATTTTTCTTCTCCCAAGGGAAGAAGCCGCATGTTCTATCAACTGTTCTTTAACTTTAGTGAATTCTAATACTTTTAATGCCTTTTCTTGCATGGAGATAACCTCCTATTCTCGATTATGTAAAAATTCTAGCAGGTCATTTTTATCCAGGGCATTTAACACGGATGATTTTTTAATCCAGCCTTTTTTGGCTGCGGAAACACCGATTTCCATATGCTTTAATGTGTCCATTTTATGTGCATCTGTGTTGATAAGGATTTTTACTCCCGCATCTTGAGCCTTTCGTAGATATTCGGCTGCTAGATCTAGCCTATTGGGATTTGCATTTAGTTCTAGTGCTGTATTGGTTTCTTTGGCAAGTTGAATCAGTAAATCGATGTCGACATCATATCCTTCGCGGCGCCCGATTTTTCGGCCGGTTGGATGAGCTATTAAATCCACATGGGCATTCGTTAACGCTGTCTTTAGACGTTCCATGATTTTTTCCCGCGGTTGAGAAAAGGCAGAATGAATGGAGGCAATCACGAAATCCATATCAGCCAGGAACTCATCATCATAATCCAAGCTGCCATCTGGAAGAATATCCATCTCGACACCCGCTAGAATAAGAAAATCATCATACTTTTGATTTAGTCTGTTAATTTCTTCTCTTTGCATTAGTAGTCTTTCGCGTGTAAGGCCATTAGCCACTTTTAAATACTGTGAATGGTCTGTGATGGCCATATATTGATAACCTCTTGCCCGGCAGACTTGAGCCATTTGTTCAATGGAATGGGCACCGTCGCTCCAGGTGGAATGCATGTGCAGATCACCTTTAATATCTGCTAACTCAATTAATTCCTCCGTTGCACTGAATATCTCGACTTCTTTCCCGTCCTCTCTTATTTCTGGAGGAATAAAGGGAAGGTCAAAATGCTTGAAAAATTCTTCTTCAGATGAGAAGGTGAGAATTTCCCCTGTCTCGCTTATTTCCACGCCATATTCACTGATTTTTTCACCGCGTTCTTTCGCAAGTTGTCTCATCCGGACATTATGATCTTTTGATCCAGTGAAATGATGCAGAGTTGTGATAAATTCTTCGGGTTTCACGAGGCGAAAATCGACAGAAATATCATAATCATAGGCAAAAACGAGGGAGACCTTCGTTTCTCCTGCTCCAATCACTTCTTTAATGTTTGCTAATTGTAATAGCTGCTCGCGCACATGTTCAGGCTGATTGGTTGCGATGATAAAATCAAGATCTTTAATCGTCTCTCTCATTCTGCGCAGGCTTCCTGCACGTGAGAATCGCTCAATATCTTTAAATTCCGCCAGTGTGGCTTCAATCTGCTCTGCAATAGGCAGCATGTACGCTAACGGAAGCCGTTCAGGCCTTGTACCGACATTGGCAATGGCACTGAGAATTTTTTCCTCTGTTTTTTTACCAAAACCAGCGAGTGCTTGAACCTTTCCTGCTTCACAGGCTTTTTTTAAACTGGAAACATCAATGACCTTTAACTCTTTGTATAGTTTTGCAATCTTCTTACCCCCAAGTCCTGGGAGCTGAAGCAACGGGATTAGTCCTCTTGGAACCTCCGCCTTTAACTCTATTAACACGGAGGAAGTACCCTCTTTTATGTATTCATCTATGACAGCGGCTGTCCCTTTACCGATCCCAGAAATCGTTGTAAAATCTTCAATTTCTGTTAAGTCTCGTTCATCTGTTTCCAAGGCATTGCCCGCTTTTCGAAAAGCAGAAACCTTAAAAGGGTTTTCTCCCTTTAACTCCATATAAACGGCAATCGTTTCTAATAAGCGTAATAAATCTTTTTTAGTTGCTTCCATTATTAAGTCACCTACCTACTGATTAGCATTTTCATTTTAGCCTACTTTATGGCATGAATAGAAAAACTTCTCTGCTACAGAGAAGTTAAAGCAGCTGTATATTCTATCCACAAGCTTTTTATTTGCTGTGAAAGGATCGGAGTGTTATTCACAATTGCTTTTGACATGATCGAATGGTCCAAAGCATTTTGCATAAATTCGATTGGTACAAGGGCTGAAATATATAATAAAATAAAGATAACTAAATACACTTCAACGAAACCTAGAATCCCTCCTGCCCAAACATTCAACTGCTTTAAAATAGGCAGATGAGCAACGAAATCGAGCATGGAACCAATAATTTGCAATAATACTTTTACCGCAAAAAAGATGATGACAAAGGCAATCGCACGATAAAAGGCGGTTTCCATATTACTGCTTTCGCCAAGGATTTTTAGGGTGGACATATTACCGAAGTTCGGATAAGGAATCCATAATGTTAACTTCGGTGCTAACTGTTCGTAGTATGAATATGCGGCTACATATGCAATAATAAAACCTAATAAATGAACAAGCTGCAGTATAAAGCCTCTTTTCAGGCCTACAAAGAATCCAATAATTAAAAAAATGATAATGGCTAAATCCAACATGATTTTTTAGTCCTTTTCCTTTAGTTGTTCTGTTTTAAGCCGATTTAATTCGTCTTTCATTTGAAGAAAATCATTGACTGCATTTACAGCGGTTAAAACGGCGAGTTTAGTTGCATCTAAATTGGGATTCTTATAACTGATTTCGCGCATTTTATTGTCAACTAATGAGGCCACATGCCGGATGTGACTTGGACTTTCGGAACCCATAATAACATATTGTTGTCCGTATATATCTACGGTTGTTCTATTTTTTTGATTATTCGACAACGTCATGCCTCCATTCAGAGAATCCTACTCTCTATCATAACATGAACCGATATCTGTGGAAAAGTTAAAGCGTATTTTATCTTTATTTAGAAATGTGGTGTATATAGTATGGGTAATGTTGTATTGAATCTAGAAATGAATAAGATCATGGAAATGAGAAACTATTACGGGAAAAGTTTATTAGATAAAAACATTCCCGGCAGTGTGTTTGCCGCAAAAACGTCTGCCTGTATGATTACAGCTTATAAATCTGGCAAAGTATTATTCCAAGGAAATGATAGTGAAAAAGAGGCCAGTAAATGGGGAAGTGCCGCTTCAAATAAGCCTTCCTCTCCATCTAAACCGAAATCACAAGCAAAAGGCGACCTGCCTGTTGGGATTGGTCAAATGTCGGTGATTGGTTCAGATGAAGTTGGGACGGGAGATTTTTTCGGACCCATTACAGTCGTGGCAGCTTATGTAAAAAAAGAAAATATTCCCTTGTTGAAAGAATTAGGTGTGCGGGATTCGAAAGATTTAAACGATGAAAAAATCATTGCAATTGCAAAGGTTATTAAAGATATTATTCCGTTTAGTTTAATGACCTTAAAAAACGAAAAATATAATCAGGTCCAACAATCTGGAATGTCACAGGGGAAAATGAAGGCGATTCTTCATAATCAAGCAATCTTAAATGTATTAGACAAAATTTCGCCTGAAAAACCCGAAGCCATTCTTATCGACCAATTTGTGCAGGGCAGTACCTATTTTCAACATATTAAAGGGCAAAAAGCAGTGGCCAAAGAGAATGTTTGTTTTAGTACGAAAGCAGAAGGCATTCATCTTGCCGTTGCTGCAGCAAGTATTCTCGCACGATACGCCTTCATCCAATATATTGATAAACTCAGCGAGTCTGCCGGATTCAAAATTCCAAAAGGGGCAGGGGCACAGGTGGATGTTGCTGCAGCGAAACTGATTATGAGCAAAGGGCGTGACATCCTTCCATCTTATGTTAAGCTCCACTTTGCCAATACCGATAAAGCGATCGCCCTTGTTAATAAAAAACGAAATTGAAATGATTTTTTGGTCTTAGTTTCGAATAGGTATATAAAAACGGTGTTTGGAGGAGTTAAGGGTGGCAAATCGACTAAATGAAGAGGAGATTACGGCAGCTGTTGCGGGCTTATCAGGCTGGAAATTGGACGGAAAATTCATTGTGAAAAAGTATCGCTTTCGTGAATTCTTACAAGGCGTGGCGTTCGTGAATGCAATTGCACAGCTTTCAGAAGAAAAAAATCATCATCCATTCATTTCAATTGACTATAAACTAGTCACACTTCGCTTAACCTCATGGAATGCCGGAGGATTAACTGATTTGGATATCACTCTGGCGAAAAACTATGACACGATTTATGAAAAGAGATAATATGAATTGAATTCGTTATAACTAAAAAAAAGCTAGCCCGAATTTTTTCTTCGAGCTAGCTTCTTTTTTTATTAACCTCTTAAAACCGCGCCTGCTTTTTCTTCCAAAGCCTCAAGAACTCGGTTATGAACCTTCGTTACTTCTTCATCCGTTAACGTACGTTCCGGATCAACATACTTAAGAGAGAACGCAATCGACTTCTTGCCTGCCTCCATCTTATCTCCCTCATACAAGTCAAACACTTCAGCTTCCTTCAGAAGAGGTGCTCCCGCTGTTTCGATAATTTCTTTTAGGGTGCCTGACACCGTTTCTCTGTTTACCACAAGGGCAATGTCTCTTGTGATTGACGGGAAGCGTGGGATGGCCTGGTATTGTAATGCTGGTGTTTCTGCTTCAAGTACTGTCTTTAATGATAGCTCGAATACGTACGTATCCTTCAAATCCAGCTCTTTTTGAACTGTTGGATGAACTTGTCCGATAAAGCCGATTTTCTCCCCATTTAAGAGTACCTCAGCCGTACGTCCAGGGTGCATGCCGTCTACTTGCGCTTGAACAAATTGAACCTGTTCTAGTAAACCAAGCTTAGCAAACATTCCTTCTAGGATTCCTTTGATTACGAAGAAGTCGACCGCCTTCTTCTCTCCTTGCCAAGAATGACTAGACCATAGCCCTGTAATAGCTGCTGCAATGTGTTCCTTTTCGGAAGGAAGAGTATCCGTGCCATTTGCTAAGAATACAGCCCCAGTTTCATACACACCTAAGGTATCATTTTGACGAGCGCTGTTGTATTTTAATACTTCTAACAGCTGTGGCATGATGCTTAATCGCAGGATGCTGCGCTCCTCACTCATTGGCATTGAAAGACGGATGGTATCTCGTTTTTCAAGCGCGAATTGAGTTGCTTTTTCCTCGCTAGTAAGGGAATATGTCACTGCTTGATACAAACCTGCCCCTTCAAGGTATTGACGAACCTTTCGGCGCTTCTGTTGATACTCAGACAATCTGCCAGGGGTTGTTGAACCAATTGGCAATGTTTTTGGAATATTATCGTATCCATAAAGACGAGCGACCTCTTCTAGTAAATCTTCTTCTATTTTAATATCACCGCGGCGAGTAGGCGCCGTTACCGTTACGGTATCCTCCTCAATGCTGACACCAAATTGAAGGCGATCGAAGATTTCTTTTACATCGTTCATTACCAATTCTGTACCAAGAACTCGATTGATTTTTTCTAAAGTAATCGAAACAACCGCTGGCTCAACGGTCAGTGTATCAGCCTCTACGGCACCTTCTAGCACTTCACCGCCAGCGTATTTTGCCATCAGATAGGCAGCCCGATTTCCAGCAGCACGAACACGATTAGGATCCACACCTTTTTCAAAACGAGCGCTCGCTTCACTTCTTAACCCATGGTCTTTCGATGCCTTACGCACAGTCGCCCCATTAAAATAAGCGGATTCAAGCAGTACAGTGGTTGTATCTGAGGTTACCTCTGAATTTGCTCCTCCCATGACACCAGCAAGGGCAACGGGTTCCGTTCCATTTGTAATGACGAGATGGTCGGAAGTAAGTGTCCGTTCTGCATCATCAAGCGTAATAAATTTTTCGCCATCAGCTGCACGGCGGACAAGGATTTCCTTTGAACCTAAGCGATCATAATCAAATGCATGGAGAGGTTGACCATATTCAAGCAGGATATAGTTGGTAATATCGACCACATTATTGTGTGGACGGATTCCCGCTGACATCAAGCGAGTTTGCATCCAGAGCGGAGATGGTCCAATTTTTACATTTTTAATGATTTGCGCCACATATAATGGATTATCCTCTTTTGCATCGACCGTAATTTTCACATAATCAGATGCTTTTTCAGTTGAAGCCTGCAGGTTTGTTTCTGGAAGTTTAACGTCTCTGCCAAGTATCGCTGCCACTTCATAGGCAACACCTAGCATGCTTAAACAATCCGCACGGTTTGGAGTCAAGCTAAGTTCAAGAATCTCATCGTCACGATTTAACTCGGCTAGTGCATCGACGCCTACTGCTGTATCCGCTGGAAAAACAAAGATTCCCTCTGAATACTCTTTCGGAACTACCTTTCCTTCCATGCCTAACTCTGTCAGCGAACAGATCATTCCGTTTGATTCTTCACCGCGAAGTTTCGCACGTTTTATTTTAAAATTACCTGGTAATACTGCACCTACTGTTGCCACCGCAACCTTCTGTCCCTGTGCTACATTTGGTGCACCGCAAATGATTTGTACCGGCTGTTCACCGCCTACATCAACAAGACATTTGCTTAATTTATCGGCATTTGGGTGCTGCTCACGTTCAAGGACATGACCAACTACAACACCTTTAATACCATCGTTAAGGATTTCGACTCCCTCAACCTCAATACCGCTTTTTGTAATTTTTTCTGCTAATTCAGCAGCAGTTACTCCAGTTAAATCGATATAATCTTGGAGCCATTTATATGAAACGAACATGTCGTCATCCTCCTTTATTTATTCAACTTCAACGGATTGAAGCCTTCCCACTTACTCGTGTTTTGAAAATTGTTTTAAGAAACGAACATCATTTGTATAGAAATGTCTGATATCATCGACACCGTACTTTAACATTGCAATTCGCTCAGGTCCCATACCGAAGGCGAAACCTGTGTATTTTTTAGAATCGTATCCTGCCATCTCTAGAACGTTCGGATGGACCATACCAGCACCAAGAATTTCGATCCAGCCGGTGCGCTTACAAACGCTGCAGCCATGACCGCCGCAAATTTTACAAGAAATGTCCATTTCAACAGAAGGTTCTGTGAATGGGAAGAAGCTTGGGCGTAGACGGATTTCACGATCTTCCCCGAACATTTTCTTCGCAAACACTTCTAATGTTCCTTTTAGGTCGCTCATTCGGATGTTTTCACCGACAACAAGACCTTCGATTTGCATAAATTGGTGGGAGTGTGTCGCATCATCATTATCACGGCGGTACACTTTACCTGGACAAATAATCTTGATTGGACCTTTGCCTTGGTGCTTTTCCATCGTCCGGGCTTGAACCGGAGAGGTATGAGTACGAAGAAGAATGTCTTCTGTAATATAGAAAGAATCCTGCATATCACGGGCTGGGTGGCCTTTCGGTAAATTAAGAGCTTCGAAGTTATAATAATCCTGTTCAACTTCTGGACCTTCAGCTACCTGGTAACCCATTCCGATAAATAAGTCTTCAATTTCTTCGATGATTCTAGTCAGCGGATGATGATTTCCAACCTTCACTGGGCGGCCTGGAAGAGTAACATCGATACTTTCAGAAGCTAGCTTTTCTAGGACAGCTGCTTCTTCTAACCCCTTTTGTTTGGCTTCAATTTTTTCGGCAATCGCTTCACGAACTTCGTTTGCTAATGCCCCCATCACTGGACGCTCTTCAGCTGAAAGTTTCCCCATGCCACGCAACACTTCCGTAATTGGCCCCTTTTTTCCTAAGTAGGCAACACGGATGTCATTTAATTCTTTTAAGCTTCCAGACTGTTCAATTTTTTGAATAGCCTCTTCCTGCAATTCCTTTAAACGCTCTTGCATGTCAATTCCTCCTTCATAGTAATCGGTAATTGGTGTCAGGCACCAGAAAAAACAAAAAAACCCCATCCCTGGAAAGGGACGAGGTTAAAGTTTCGCGGTACCACCCTTGTAAACACGTTATGTAAAACACATTGTGTTCGCTTCATTCGGATAACGGCTTATGCCGGTGCATCTTTACACGGAAAGCGAAGCAGCTGGACTGCTATTGCTTTTAATCGTGGTCCCGATGCCAACTCAGGAGGTGAACTTCTCTTATCCTTGCCATAAAAGTGCTTTCAGTCACGGCACTTTCTCCCTAAATAGCTTTAAATAAGATACTTTTCTCCGTCATCGTCATTTAATATTCCATATTGTTCATTATTATATAATAATTCTCTACACAAGGTCAAACTAGTTTACGCCTATTTTTTCAAATAATAAAGCAGGATCCCTGTCGCCACGGCCACATTTAATGACTCACTCTTCCCGTAAATGGGGATATAAAGGTTCGCTGTTGTACTTGCAAGAATATCTTTACCCACACCATTTCCTTCATTTCCAACAATCAAGGCAAACGAATCACCTGTGGAAATATCAGTATATGCAGAGGCCCCTTCAAGTGCTGTACCGTAAACAGGAATATTTTTTTCCTGCAGTTTGTCCATCCATTCATGAAGGTCCCCTCTAATTATCGGCAGGTGAAAATGACTTCCTTGTGCAGACCTAAGGACCTTAGAGTTGAAAATATCCACACTTCCACGTCCCACCACAACAGCGTCAATCCCCGCTGCATCAGCGGTACGAATCATAGTGCCTAGATTGCCCGGGTCCTGAACCGCGTCAATGAACAGGTAGGTTTTTGCATTACGTATTTCCGGAGCTGCGATTCGGCAGACGGCATAAATTCCCTGTGGTGCTTCCGTATCGGTTAAGGAATTCGATATCTCTTCCGTAACTTGTGTAACTGGCGTGGAACCAGCATCCCATCTTGAAGGTAAATCCACTTTTTCAGAAACAATGATTTCTAAAATTTGTTCCCCTTGTTTCAGGGCTTCTTCAACTAAATGGAAGCCTTCCACTAAAAATGTTCCTGACCTATCCCGTTCTTTTTTTGTTAACAGTTTTTTCCATTGTTTAACTTTGGGATTATTGATTGATTCTATATGCTTCAAAACCCGCTCTCCTTTTACAATAACGATGATTTTTATATTATAGCCTAATAAAAATACATAATAAAACCAAAAATAGAAAACATATTAAAGTAATACAGGATAAAAAGGAGTGCATATACATGAATTTAAATTTACGTAACGCGATTGTTCACAATGTTGCTGGGAATACACAAGACCAATTAGAAGATACGATTGTTGATGCGATTCAAAACGGAGAAGAAAAAATGCTCCCGGGTCTCGGCGTATTATTTGAAATCATTTGGAAAAACTCATCCGAAGAAGAGAAAAAAGAAATGCTCGCTACTCTTGAAAGTGGGTTAAAGTAGTCATTTGTTGGTTCTGGGGCTGTCAATCGGTTAAGGTTGACAGCTTTTTTCTGTAAAGATTTAAACTTTCAGCAAAATTGGATCTAATAATAAATGTTTTAATGTTGATATATAAAGAATATCAGCAATTTAGACACTCAATCGGCGAATTTTTGGTTTCAATCAGCGAATTTGGGCATTCAATCGGCGAATTTTCATGCTTAATCAGCGAATTCGGGCATTCAATCGGCGAATTTCCATGCTCAATCAGCGAATTTCACCTCTCAATCGGCGAATATCACCTTTCAATCAGCGATTCAAAAACTCGAATAAAAAATCCCCGGCAAAATTCTACCGGGGACCCCATAATAAGTTATTCAAACGTAATTTTATCAACCGTCTCACGGTCTAAACGCTTGATGACTTCCACAATCAGTTTCACCGCGTTTTCATAATCATCACGATGGAGCATCGCGGCATGAGAATGGATATATCTAGTCGCAATCGTAATCGCCATCGCTGGAACCCCATTATGTGTCAAATGGATTGACCCTGCATCCGTACCGCCTCCAGGTATTGATTCAAACTGATAAGGAATGTTCAGTTCATCAGCTGTGTCGGTTACTAAATCGCGCAATCCTTTATGGGCTACAAGTGAAGCATCATAGATAACAACTTGTGGTCCCTTACCCATTTTACTCATGGCTTCTCTTTCAGAAACTCCCGGTGTATCGCCGGCAATACCCACATCAACTGCAAAGCCGATATCAGGTTTAATTTTAGTCGTTGCCGTCTTGGCACCACGCAAACCAACCTCTTCTTGAACATTACCAACACCATAGACAACATTAGGATGGTCTACACCTTTCAGCTGCTTCAACACATCAATAGCAATGGCACAGCCAATCCGGTTATCCCAGGCTTTAGCTAATAACATTTTTTCATTATTCATAACAGTGAATTCAAAATATGGAACAACCATATCGCCTGGACGAACGCCCCACTCCGTGACTTCCTCACGACTTGAAGCACCTACATCAATAAACATGTCCTTAATTTCAACAGGTTTCTTGCGTGCTTCTGGTGATAAAATATGCGGCGGCTTAGAACCGATAATCCCGGTTACATCTCCCTTGCTCGACACGATCGTTACACGCTGGGCGAGCATAACCTGACCCCACCAGCCGCCAACTGGTTGAAAACGAAGAAAACCTTTGTCATCAATTTGTGTAATCATGAAACCAACTTCATCCAAATGACCTGCGACCATAATTTTCGGGCCGCCTTCTTTCCCTACCTTTTTGGCAATTAAACTGCCAAGTCCATCGGTTGTGAGTTCATCCGCAAATGGTTCTATGTATTTTTTCATAACTTCGCGAACTTCACGCTCATTACCAGGAATTCCTTTGGCATCTGTTAACTCTTTTAACATCATCAAGGTTTCATCTAGTTTTGTCATTATTTCGCCCCCATTTTTTATAGGTACAATTTTATTATACAGAAGGATATTGTTCAGTTACAAATTTAGCCTGATTGGATGAAATAACTCGGCACCCTTTGAATCTTTAAGAAGTTCATGGAATCTAGGCTTCATGGATAACATGTATATCTATGGAGAATATTAAAAAAAAAGGAATACTTTGTTAGGAACGGTTTTTTTTGTATAGCAAAAGCTTTTCTTATTTCAAAAGGGAGATAAATTAATGATTAAGGAAAAAATTAGTGCAATCCAGCTTGTTTATTTAATGGCAGGCTATGTATTAGGGACGGCGATGATTCTGGGTTTAGGGGCTGACACGAAGCAGGATGCATGGATCTATATCCTTATCGGCATGGGATCCAGTCTAATATTAATGGTTGTTTATACTCAATTATCAACCTATTATTCAGGGGATACACTCGTTCAGATGCTGCCAAAGATAATCGGAAGATTTCTTTCCTATCCGGTAATCCTGCTTTATATTGTGCATTTTACCTATTCTGCCGCAAGAGCGTGCAGAGAATTGGGGGATCTGATTGTCACAACCATCTTAACTGAAACCCCAATCTTAGTAGTAATAGGAAGCTTTATGGTGTTAATGATCTATTGTTTGCTGGGCGGAGTAGAGACTTTGGGGCGAATGGCGGAAATCATCTTTCCTATCTATATTTTTGCACTTATCCTGATTTGGCTTCTCTTATTTAGCGTTGAACCATTTGATCTAAAAAATCTAACTCCTGTTTTAGGTAATGGAGTACAACCTTTATTGAAAAAAGCAATTCCAACTGCCATAAACTTCCCTTTTGGCGAAACCATTGTCATTATGATGTTTTTTCCTTTTTTAAGCAATAAAAAACATATAAGAAAGATAGGATTGTCTGCTCTAGTAATCGGAGGAATCCTATTAACAATTAATTCTATTATGATGCTTTCTACGCTAGGACCGGAAATTTACAGCAGAGATCTTTTTACCCTGCTTGCTGCAACTCAAATGGTTTCTGTTGCAGACTTTCTTGAGCGGTTTGATGCCCTTGTTATTTTAATGATGGTAGCAGGTGTATTTTTTAAGGTGGGAGGATTTACATTCGGTGCTTCCGTTGCCATATCTCAATTATTCAAATTAAAACAAACTCGTTCCGTACTGATATCACTAGGGTTAATTATTACCCCCTTGTCACTAATATCCTCATCTAATTATGTTGAACATATAGATTTTGGATTTAAGTTTTTTGTTCCATATTTCTTAACTCTATTACAAATCATTGTGCCGATTTTATTACTATTTACCGCAATGATTCGAAAAAAATTGGGCCTTTTATAGTCTCATTTTAATCAATAAGGGTGGTACGTTCATTGAAAACTTTAAGACGGATTAAAAAATTATATTCGACTTTCCAAAATCAAAACCGAGACAAAACTCTTGAGGAAAAAGGAAACGATCAATTATCAGGATTTCTTCAGGAAGATTTTTTACAGGTAAAGCATTATTTTGAAGGGGCTTCAGATTTCAAATATCGTGAACTTCTAATAAATTCTACCTACTCGGCTATGATTTTTTATCTCGATGGATTAGTGGGTATAGAAAGAATTGAATTAAACGTCATCACTCCTTTACTCAAAAACAATAATGCATTCCTAAATAACCCTAAACCGACAATTGAGACCATCATAGAAGAACTAAGTTCAGCTCAAGTGAAACAAGGGGAAACACTGCAGGAAGTGATTAATCATATTTTGTTAGGTGATACTGTTTTATTGATTAATGGATATAAACAATTCCTTTTTATTAGTGAACAAGCATGGGAAAAGCGCTCCATTGAAGAACCCCTATCCGAGGCGGTCGTTTTAGGACCAAGAGAAGGCTTTACTGAAAATATCCGGACCAATACAAGTATGATTCGTAGACGTTTAAAAACAACAAAGCTTAAATTCGAAAGTATACAGATTGGGAACCTTTCCCAAACTGAAGTAGTCATTACTTATCTTGATGGAATTGCCCAACATTCAATCATAGAAGAAGTTCGCAGCAGATTAAACCAGATTAATATTGATGCGATTGAGGACAGCGGCTATATTGTGGAGCTTATTGAGGATCATCCTTTCTCAGTGTTTCCGCAAATATTGCAAACTGAACGGCCGGATCGAGTGGTCGGTAACCTTCTTGAAGGCAGAATTGGGATTATCGTTGAAAATAGCCCTTTTGCTCTTGTGGTTCCTGTGACATTTTTCCAAATGATGAGTTCCCCTGAAGACTATTATGGAAAGTTTATTATGGCAACCTTTATTCGATTCATCCGCTATTTATTTTTATTGGTTGCACTATTGTTTCCCTCCATTTATATCGCTGTGACTACCTTCCATCAGGAATTACTGCCAACCAATCTTTTGTTTAGTGTTGCAGCTTCACGGGAAAAAGTGCCCTTTCCGGCGGTTATCGAAGCCCTATTAATGGAAATAACCTTTGAAGCACTGCGTGAAGCTGGTTTACGGCTGCCGCGGCCGATTGGATCAACAGTTAGTATTGTTGGAGCATTAGTAATCGGTCAAGCTGCTGTTGAGGCGGGGATTGTTTCCGCTCCATTAGTTATTGTTGTATCCACTACAGGCATTGCATCGTTTATGTTTCCTAGTTATACCCTAACTGGAGCTATTCGGCTCCTTCGGTTTTTAATGATTTTTTTATCCGCAACATTAGGGTTTTATGGAATCTTATTAGGAGTTTTCTTTATTTTAGTACACCTTGTCCAACTGCGCTCCTTTGGTGTTCCTTATTTGGCCCCTGTTGCCCCACTTAATTTTAACAACCTTAAAGATGTTTTTGTTCGTGCCCCTTGGTGGAGGATGAATGAACGGCCAGAACAAACAGGAAAAAGGAATTTGAGGAGATTAAGTCCCCGCAACCGTAAAAACTAGTTCGTTTAAAAGGACGGGATGGGATTATGAAGGTGATTAGAAAACTGCTATTAGGAGTCATAACCGTTTTTTTGCTTACAGGATGTTGGAACCGGATTGAAGTGAATGATATTGCCATTGTTACTGCGATTGGATTAGACCTTGTTGAAGAGAATATGATTCGCTTAACCCTTCAAGTGGCTATACCAACTAAGCTAGGACCAGCTGGAGCAAGTAGTGGAGGAGGAAAAGATCGCAGTACATTTGTCATTTCAGAGAAAGGTGTCACGGTTTCTGAAGCGTACCGAAAGTTACAAATGAAGCTATCGAGACGTGTATTCTTTTCTCAAAGCAGGGTCTTGTTAATCAGTGAGTCTTTAGCTAGAAAGGGAATTTTTAATATTATTGACTTTTATACAAGATTCCATCAACCTCGAATGAACAGTTTTATTATGTTTACAGAAGGAGCGGCTTCCGAAGTTATTAAAAACATGCCAAATTTAGAAAGTGTTTCAGCAGAGGAAACGAAGGAACTTGCAAAACTAAGTGTAGGTTTAAAGGTTTATGTCAGGGATTTTTTAAACATGCTTCTTACAGACGGATTAGAACCATATGCCCCTCAGTATAAATTAACTTCAGTAGAAGTAGATACAGAAAATGAATCAGGAAAAATACAGTCTATTAATGGGGCTGCCGTATTTAAAAAAGACAAGCTAATAGGTTGGATGGATGAAACTGAAACCCGGGGAATTTTATGGCTTCGTAATGAAATTGAAGGAGGTGTCATTACTATTAAAGTCCCAAAGGAAAAAGGCGGGGGAAATATTAGTCTTGATATTATTGGATCAAAAACAAAAATCCTTCCTCATCATGACCATGGACAAATGAAAATTACAGTTAATGTTACCTCAGAAATGAGTGCAATTGAAAATACTTCAAAGCTAGTATTATTTAATCCAAAAGTAATTGAAGAGATCCAAAAAAATATTGAAAAGGAGATTAAGGGTCGAATTCAATTAGTAGTAAATAAGGCTCAAAAAGATTTTCAATCAGACATATTTGGATTTGGCCAAGCCGTTTACAGAGAATATCCAAAAGCATGGAATACATTTTATAAAAAGAATTGGAACCATGAGTTTTCACAAGTAGAAGTAAATATCAAATCAAAAGTTTATGTAAGAAGAATCGGCTTAAGTAAGTGAAGAAATACTTCATAAAAAGGATTGGAAAATGTTTAAGATTTTTTTAGTGATTTTTACCTTCGTTTTAATCTTTTCATGGGAAGCTTTACGTTTAATACGAAAAAGGGAAATAAAAGAACTAGTTGTTTTTTCTATTCTTTCATTAATTGGCTTAGCATTGAGTATTATGGTAATTATCCGATCATTTGTCTAATGATTTGGTATTAAAGGGGGACCATACTAATTTTTACTATCAAAAAATATGAAATGGACATTCTCACCTTTTTAAAGAAGTTGGAAGCTGCAAAGTCCAATTTCTAATGAAAATGTCCAATCATACTTTTATATACCGGAAGAACCGAATCCACCTTCTGATCTGCCCGTATCCGCTAATATTTCTGTTTCAATAAGGTTAACTTTTAAGACTGGGGCAATAACCATTTGGGCAATTCTCATTTGTTTTTCAATTGTAAAATCTTCTTTCCCATGATTAATAAGGATAATTTTTATTTCCCCTCGGTACCCTTCATCAATAGTCCCCGGACTATTAAGCACAGTTATAGAGTGTTTTAAGGCTAGACCACTTCTTGGCCTAATCTGCGCCTCCGTTCCTTTAGGTAATTCAATTTGTATACCCGTTCTTATTAAGCCCGCATCCCCTGCTTTGATTATTTTTTCTTCAATAGAAAATAAATCTAAGCCAGCATCACCTTCATATGCTCGATGGGGTAATACAGCCTCATCGTCTATTAATTTAACTTTCAATTGATATTCCATTTTGAACCTCTTTTCAAGAAATTTTTATGTAACTTAATTGATTGCGCATCCATTGCTTAGCCCCCAAGATGCAACTTTTATAGTAAAAACTTGATTAACAGAACTAACTCAATCACTGCAAGAACCGGAAAACCAATCTTAAATGAAGTATGCTTCGTTTTATGTCGATAAAGTTGCATGCCTGCAGTCGTACCAACAGCACCTCCAAATAATGCCACTAGCCATAAGGTCCGCTCGCTTATTCTGTACTCATGCTTTTTAGCCCGCCTCTTATCCTCCCACATAATCACGAGCCCCGCCATATTCATGATAAAATAGACCGCTAACCATATTTTCATCCCCAGTACCCCCCTCTATAGAAAAAGCCATCCTCATAAGAGAATGGCTGATATATTTCAAATTACTTGTTAATGTTTTGTTTTGCAACATTTGCTAATTCAGCAAATGCGTTTGCATCGCTTACTGCTAATTCAGCAAGCATCTTGCGGTTTACTTCGATACCAGCAAGCTTTAAGCCATGCATTAAACGGCTGTAAGAAAGACCGTTCATACGTGCTGCTGCATTGATACGAGTAATCCAAAGTTTGCGGAAGTCGCGTTTTTTCTGGCGACGATCGCGGAAAGCATACATTAAAGATTTCATAACTTGTTGGTTAGCTACTTTATATAATGTATGTTTTGAACCGAAATAACCTTTTGCTAATTTAAGAACTTTTTTACGACGTTTGCGCGTAACTGTACCGCCTTTTACACGTGGCATTTAATTTCCCTCCAATATATAAATCGATCACTTAATTTTTACTTCATGTAAGTTAACATTTGACGAATGCGTTTGAAATCACCTTTAGAAACAAGTGATGCTTT
Organism: Neobacillus sp. MER 74; assembly: GCF_023714155.1. Classification (NCBI taxonomy): domain Bacteria; kingdom Bacillati; phylum Bacillota; class Bacilli; order Caryophanales; family Bacillaceae; genus Neobacillus; species Neobacillus sp. MER 74. Next base: position 157,023 of record NZ_JAMAUV010000008.1, on the reverse strand, counting down.
GCGAAGCTTACGCTTTGCTTTAGTAGATTTGTTAGCAAATAAGTGGCTTGTATAAGCATGGTCACGTTTTAATTTACCTGAACCAGTTCTTTTAAAACGCTTTGCAGCGCCACGGTGAGTTTTCATTTTTGGCATTGGGATATCCTCCTTATTACTTGTCGGTTTTAGGTGCTAAAACTAGGAACATGCTACGACCATCCATTTTTGGATGTGATTCAATCGTTGCAACTTCCTTGCACGCCTCTGAAAAACGGTCTAACACACGTTGACCAATTTCTTTATGGGTAATCGCCCGGCCCTTGAAACGGATGGACGCTTTTACCTTGTCGCCTTTTTCTAAGAACTTAATTGCATTGCGTAACTTTGTATTAAAGTCATGCTCATCAATTGTCGGGCTGAGACGAACTTCTTTAGTGGTGATGATTTTTTGATTCTTACGAGCTTCTTTTTCTTTCTTTTGCTGCTCGAATTTAAATTTGCCATAGTCCATAATTCTGCCGACTGGAGGCTTTGCATTTGGTGCTACAAGCACCAAATCTAGGTTCACTCTTCCGGCAATCTCTAAGGCTTCAGTTTTGGTTTTAATCCCTAACTGCTCGCCATTTTGATCAATTAGGCGAATTTCGCGAGCGCGAATGCCCTCATTTAATAACATGTCTTTGCTAATAATTAGCCACCTCCAAGGTTTTATCACGAATACAACGTCATGGTCAAGAAAATCATTACGAGCCCTTTCAAACCTTAACGTAAAACGCTATACAAGAATCCACAGGTATAAAACTTTTTAGCAGTGCTATAAGTGCACAAACAAAAAAGTGCGGATGAATGCACCCACACTTTACAGAACAAAAGTAATCAAACCAAAAAGTTCAAGTAAAACCTGCTAACTGCTCTATTCGCGTCAATCAGGTGAGAAGCGGGTGCTTCTTCTTTTCCCAAAAACAAGTATTCAATTTTTCACCTTAGTAAATATAACATAAGCAAAGATACAATGTCAAATGAACTATTTTTCTTTGACAACGAAATTTATTTTAGCAAGAAATAAATAATTATTCAATAGTTTTTTTCAAACAAAAAGAGAGGCGAACCTCTCTTTCTACTGTTTATCCTCTTTTCACTTCAGCAATTAATGAAGTTAAAAAGTCTGAGAATGGCTTTGTTTCTGAGTTTTGCTCGCCATATTTGCGGACATTAACTGCCTGATTTTCGACTTCTTTATCCCCAACAACAAGCATATATGGTATTTTTTGCATTTGTGCTTCACGGATTTTATAACCGATTTTTTCATCACGGCCATCCAATTCAACACGAATACCTTCATTTTGAAGCTGTTCTTGAACTTGTTTCGCATAATCATAATGCACACCAGGAGAAACAGGAATGACCTGCACCTGTACCGGAGCGAGCCAAGTAGGGAAAGCACCTTTATATTCTTCAATTAAGAAGGCAACAAATCGTTCCATTGTTGATACAACACCACGGTGGATTACAACAGGACGATGCGGTTTACCGTCCTCACCCACATATGTTAAATCAAAACGTTCTGGTAATAAGAAGTCCAATTGTACAGTTGATAGTGTTTCGTCTTTTCCTAGTGCTGTTTTCACTTGAACGTCAAGCTTAGGACCGTAGAAGGCTGCTTCTCCTTCTGCCTCATAATAATCAAGACCAAGGTCATCCATTGCTTCCTTCAGCATTCCTTGGGCTTTTTCCCACATTGCGTCATCGTCAAAATACTTTTCAGTATCTTGCGGGTCACGGTAAGAAAGGCGGAAGGAATAGTCATTAATATCAAAGTCCTTGTATACGGCTAAAACGAGGTTCACAACCCGTTTGAATTCATCTTTAATTTGGTCAGGTCGAACGAAGATATGTGCATCATTTAATGTCATTCCACGAACACGCTGTAGTCCTGAAAGTGCACCAGACATTTCATAACGATGCATTGTTCCAAGTTCTGCGATTCGAATTGGCAGCTCACGATAGCTGTGGATGCTGTTTTTGTACACCATCATATGATGCGGACAGTTCATCGGACGAAGAACTAATTGCTCGTTATCCATATCCATTACTGGGAACATATCTTCTTGGTAATGATCCCAGTGTCCTGAAGTCTTATATAAATCGACACTGCCCATAATTGGAGTGTATACATGGTCATAGCCCAGTCGTTGTTCTTTATCAACAATGTAACGTTCAACCACCCGACGGATAGTTGCACCCTTTGGAAGCCATAACGGTAATCCTTGTCCTACCAATTGATTGCTAGTGAAAAGGTTTAACTCTTTCCCAATTTTACGGTGGTCACGTTCTTTCGCTTCTTCAAGTAAGCGAAGGTGTTCCGCTAAGTCTTCTTTCTTGAAAAAGGCTGTTCCATAAACGCGCTGCAGCATTTTATTTTTGCTGTCACCGCGCCAATAAGCACCTGCAATGTTTAACAGCTTAAATTCTTTGATTTTACCTGTTGATGGGACATGGACTCCGCGGCAAAGGTCAAAGAAATCACCTTGTTCGTAAATTGTCACTGTTTCCTCATCAGGAATAGCCTCAATTAATTCCAGTTTATAAGGGTCACCTGCTTCTTTAAAAAGCTGAACAGCCTCCGCCCGGCTTACTTCTTTGCGGACAATTTCAATATTTTCATTAACGATTCGGGCCATTTCTTTTTCAATCTTTGGCAGATCTTCTGGAGTTAATGATTCTTCAAGGTCCATATCATAATAAAATCCACCTTCGATAACAGGTCCAACACCTAAATTCACACCCGGATAAAGTCTTCTAACAGCCTGTGCCATCAAATGCGCAGTACTGTGGCGTAAAATTTCTAACGCATCATCGGAATCTGGGACGACGATTTCTATTGAACCGTCTTCATTAATTGGACGGCGAAGATCAAACAACTGTCCGTTCCATTTGCCGGCAATCGCTTTTTTCTTTAGGCCTGGGCTGATGGATGCGGCAATATCTTCCGTTGTTGTTCCTTGTGGGAACTCCTTTACTGCCCCATCTGGAAACGAAATCTTAACAACGTCTGACATGGTAATTCCTCCTTTGAAATAAGCGTTTCGGGTCAATTTTTGCCCAAAAATCCGCTTTTAAAAAATAGGCTGTGTTAAACTAGTCTGTTGATTTCCGTTCCAGGCACTTCGCTTTCCGCGGGCGTGCCGGGGAGCCTCCTCAGCGCTTTTAGCGCCTGCGGGGTCTCCCCTGCCCCGTACTCCCGCAGGAGTCTTCGTGCCTTCCACTCCAATCAACAGAGTTCCAAAATCAACATTATTCTTTAACACAACAAAAAAATAAAAAAACCCGTCCCTGGAAAAGGGACGAGTTTTGATAAACACGTGGTTCCACCCAATTTTTCATTTTCACATAATGACACTTTGAAAATGACTTTGGTCTGTTAACGGTCGAGAGCCGTCAGTCAATTACTAACCGCATGAAGACATGAAGCGTTCACTGCTGAAGTTTAAAGGTGGTAAGTATTATTTTCGTGTTAGGAGGCTTTCAGCCATGTCCTCCCTCTCTAGAAACCGTAAAAAATACTGTTATCCTTATCATCACTTTTACTATGACTATACTATGTATGCAATTATAATGATTAATTTTTGAAAAATCAAGAGACATCAACCTAATAAGACAAATTTTCACACAATTCCTCTTTTCAAGCCTGATTTTCAGAAGATTGCTGATTCTCTGCCCATTTATTCACATCTCTTAGTGCAGCAAATGATTTAATGGTTACTCTTTCTTCAAAAATATTTTTAATAGTCCTTACTAAGGGCTCATCCGGGTCCTTTGTATACAAAAAAATAGTTGTAGGCGCAAGTGATAATAATGGGGCAATTGATGCTGAGTCGACATAGACAGGATGATTTACTAGTAGTTTACGGTCAATCATTCTTGTTAATTCAGCACGTTTCATTTCGACAAACTGCTCATTATAAAAGGTGATTTCCTCATCAAACAATAAGTGGAGCACCTCCATTTTTGGTTCACGATTCACCAAGAACTCACGGAGCATCTGCACGAATATTTGATATTCTTGCTCCATTTTATATTCATCAATCGCAATCTCGACATACCCTTGCAAGGACTGTAAATACGGACGTAAACGAAATTTAAGGAACGAGTCAAACGAAAAAGAGATATTATCTTGAAAAATATGGTCGATTGCAGATTTGATCTGTCTCTCTTCATTTGTATCGTTTAAAAAAATAGACAGGTCTTCTCGTTGACCTTCGAGGATGGAATCAATAATCTCGATAATTTGCTGCTGTTCTTCATATTCATTGTAGAAATAATGGCCTTTTAATATTTCCCTAAACCAATCATCCCTCTTTATGATCGTAATGAATTCATAAAAAGCATGTTTAACAATTCTAGAAATTTCAACCGATATCATACTGCCAAAAAATTTTACTATATGTCGATCTTCAATTAGAAGAATAGTTTCTTTGTCATGATTATTTGGTAAGTACTTCAGCAAGTGGTCATAAAATTTTTCAGCATCCAACTTGCTTTGGAAGATGATTTCCGCCAACCGAATCCCCCCTTTAAGCCAATCTTTGTATTAATATATATGGGGGACTTGGCTAAAATAGAAGTTAGCTGGTACATGCTTTTGTTATTTACAGAAAAAAAGGATAGAAAAAGGACTGCCGACTTGTTTACGACAATCCTAATACTACTTACATTGATTTAAATTACCTTCTGTTTGGTCCCTCGACCATCACAGGCACACTCAAGGAACGAATCCGCTCCATGATTCGTCTTGCCTTCATCTTCTCCTCTTCGCCCCTCTGACTGTAGGTTAAATGATGCTCAAGCCCTTTAAAGTCAAAGTTTGATGTAAAAAATGTAGGAAGACTCTCAAGCATTCTAAATTGTAGAATGGGGCCAAGCACCTCGTCCCTCGTCCAACTTGATACAGCTTCAGCGCCAATATCATCAAGCATAAGGATGGGTTCTTTTTTTAATGCTTCAATTTTTTCATTCAATGTGGAATCCGCGATTGACCCTTTCATCTCTCGCAACAATTCTGGCACATAGACAATCATCGAAGAAATTTGTTTCTTCGCCAATTCGTTGGCAATTGCACCTAATAAATAAGATTTCCCCACACCGAATTTCCCATAAAGATAAAGACCTTTTGGCTTATTTCCTGCCTCATAATTCATTAAGAACGTTGCAGCTTGATCGCCGGCATCGAGTCGGCCAGTGTCCGCTTCAAATTCCTCAAAGGAGGCTTCCAAGATATCTCTAGGGACATATAAACTCTTGATCAACTTCTCATTTTTCTTCTTTTCGTCAGCCATAATTTTTCGAGGACATTGTTTATACACGACATCGATAGAATTCCGAGCTAAAACCAAATCAGGGTGATACCCCTTCATAAAATTGATGCAGCCATCAAGGGATTCACATTTATTGCAATCCTTGCTTTGATTGATGTACTCATACAGTTTACTCATACTTTTATCAATCATCACAGAATCAATAGCCTCTTGATTCTGTGACAGAAATGCTTTAACATCAGGATTTTGCAGGACTTGCATTCGCTGTTGTTCATATCGTTTTTGAAAACTTTCATTTGAAGCCAATCTATTTAAGGTTTTATTGATTTTCTCCAACTACGGCACCCCCTATTTGCGGAACGCTTTTAATTTTTCTTCAATTGCCCGTTTCTTTGCTTCGACCTCATTATTAGTTCCCTGCGAAGGCTCTTTACTTGTGTCCTTAGTGCCCTCATCAAACCAATCTGGGATTAACTCTGTCCGTATCGGCTTTTTACTAGTTGATTTCCCCGTTTTTTTACTCTCGGTTGCCTTGTGTTCTTCATTTTTCGCAAGTTCCATTGCTTCCTTCACCGTTTTAACCTGCTTCCTTGCCCAATGACTAGCAATAGTCTCCACAAAACCCTTGGTAAATTTCATGTCCGTCTTTCTCATTGCCACTTCAATTAAAACATTGACAACACCCGGTGGCAGTTTATATTTAATCATAATTTCTTCTAATGTCTTCAAATTGGCATTCGAAGGCTCTACTCCGCCTGAGAATTCTTTAAAAACGATAAGCGGCGGGGTCGTTTCGTAAGAACGGATTAATTTCTCTTCCGGAGTTTTCGGTTCAGTGATTTGAGTTTGGTGGACAATAGGCTGGGTTCGGTTAATAAGACTTGGTAACTGGTCATAATTAACAAACTGATACCAATCCCGAGCACCTTTTCTTAAGTCTTCAATGTCAATCTCATCATGTTCGTTAATAGCGCCTAAGATGAAATTCTTCATTTCTAATGGGGAGATTTGATATAGAAATGCAAGATTACTAATCACTGCTTTTACTTTTGGCGTTAATGCTTTTTTCGGAACGAGTGACTCATTCAGCCCGGCTGCCAACATATCAAAATCAAACGTGTCCAAACCGATTTGAATCGGATTGGAATCCGAACGGCCAATAAACTGCTGATTTTCTTCCTCATGTAACTCTTCAGAAATCCCATGTATATATTGCATACTGCCTGGTGCAGCTGAAGCAAACACATCCTGAAAGGCTTTAGTAACATCAACATACTCATCTTCATTCGGCTTTTGTTGGTCACTAAAAAAGCGTTTCAACCGTGAAAAATGGGTTTTTCCGATCTTTCGGTAAAGATAAATATTTAGCATCCCATCTAAAAAGAATTGTTGGGGACTTAATGGAGGACGAAGTTCATATAAAAACGACCTGCCTCCTTCATCTGTTTTGACACGGGTATTTAACAAACCTATGCCTTCTAACTTTAACCTTGCTTCGAAAATGTCCTTTAAGTTCATCTCTAAGAGATTCATCAACAGATGGTGTGTGGAGGACTCAGACCATAAACGGTTTTCCTCTACCTCTGCCCAGAGAGTCATATATAAACTAAAGCAAGTTGAACCAATCAAAGGCTGATATAAAAACGTCAGCACTTTCCGGTCATAATCATGCAGTAGCCCATCAGCAGTTACGATATAACGGTCAATAGGAAGAATTTCCTGCCAATGCTGCGCCATAATACTACAACCTTCCCCTGTTATAAAGTCAAAAAGAGCCAAAAACCTATTTAGCTCTTACGATTTTTCTTTTTTTATTAATTCTTTTAATTCATCAATAAAAACATTGATATCCTTAAATTGTCGATAAACAGATGCGAATCTGACATAGGCAACTTCGTCCACGTGCGCTAGCCTGTCCATTACCATTTCACCTATGGCTTCACTTTTTATTTCAGAGACCCCCTGACTGCGCAGGTCTTTTTCAACACCGTGGGTTATATCTTCTAGTTCCTTTAAGGCCACAGGCCGCTTCTCACAAGCTTTTATCAAGCCTCTTAAGATTTTATCACGACTGAACTCTTCTCTGGTACCTTCTTTTTTGACTACAATTAACGGGATCTCTTCAATCTTCTCAAATGTAGTAAAACGATACCCACATTCCTCACATTCGCGTCTCCTCCGTGTGGCCCGGCCTTCATCAACAGGCCTGGAATCAAGGACACGTGTTCCATAATTTTGACAAGAAGGGCATTTCATTGTAATCAACTCCAAATCTACACTGTAGCTTCCGAACTAAACGCTTACTTTCATCTTATAAAAAAGAATATCTTTATACAAGTAAGTATTAGGAGTTTTTTATTCCTACGAAGTTATGTAATTGATTAATTCGCTCGTAATAAGAAATAATCCGCTTTTTTAAAGCAGGATAGGTGCCGAGAATCGAAATTTTTTCAGATGAAATATTAAAGTCTACTGCGGTTTCCATTGGTTTTACAGAGACAATGGTAACAATCAGAAAGCATTTAATTGGTTTATTGATTTCAATAGCAATTTCTCCATGATCCTTAGAAACGGTTGTTACTTGGCAATCGGCATCTTCATGAAATAACTTTTCAACTGAATCGAAAACTTGGTTAAACTTTGCCTTATAATAATGCGTTTTTAAAGAATCGTCAGCAATTTTGTCTGAAGTCTCAATTTGCTGCTTAAATCGAACAAATAAGTTACCTAACATAGCCATACTTTTCCTCCCCAATTGTCTTTTGTTTTATTGTACAACATTTTTGGTCAAAATATAAAAAGAGGTGTATGTTTAGATACACCTCTCACCAATTATGTTTATAGATTATAGTATTTTTGCCTGTTTTACATGGACAGGACCCATGCCGCGTGGAATTTCAATATTTTCACGTGTTTGGGCATTTAATGCCTCAGCAATATAATCTGCTGCAACATTAGGATTCAAATCGCCGCAAGTGAAGACATCAATGCTGGCGTATCCATGTTCAGGGAAGCTGTGAATAGTTAGATGTGATTCGGAAATAATGACGACACCACTCACACCTTGTGGAGCAAATTTATGAAATGCTACTTCACGGATTTCTGCCCCAGATTTAAGAGCTGCTTCAACAAAAGTCGTTTCAATAAAATTCATATCGTTTAGTTTTTCAAAGTCGCATCCCCATAACTCAGAGATCACGTGACGTCCCATTGTTTCCATATTCATTTTCCCCCTCTAACCTTTTTGTTCTTTCTTGAAATCATGTATTGACGGTATCTTATAACTACCACGGGGGAAAGTTAGTCCAGAGAGGTCCTAACCCTTTAAGTAATTAATCGCTACCTAATTTCAAGAAGTTCACGATGACTAGTATACTTTGTTTATATTTTTTTTGCAACCTATCAATATAAAAAACTTTATTAGGACGGGCTTTGTCATCCATTTGTTAATAAATTCAACAAAGCTATTTTATGCCTATTTCACCAAAATGGCACAAGATAGCACACAAAAAAAAGCTGTCAAATCGACAGCTTTTTTTGCGCTTTATTTACCCAACCTTTAACTCTGAGGACTTTGCTATTTGCTGAGCAACCAACAGAGTGAGATCTACCACACGTGACGAATAGCCCCATTCATTATCATACCATGCCAAAACCTTTACTTTTCTTGTGCCCATCACCATAGTGGATAAACCGTCAATGATGGCAGAATGCTCATTCGTATTAAAATCAACAGATACTAACGGTTCCATCGTGAAATCCAAAATACCTTTTAATGGTCCATTTGCTGCTTCCATAAGGGCATGATTGACTTCATCGACCGTCACATCTTGCTTTAGATCCACTACTAAATCAACTAGTGAAACGTTTGGTGTAGGTACACGAAGTGACATACCATGTAATTTCCCTTTTAACTGAGGTAAAACTAAAGAAATGGCTTTCGCTGCCCCTGTTGTCGTTGGAATGATTGATTGACCGCATGCACGAGCCCTTCGTAAATCTTTATGAGGGTTATCAATATTTTTTTGATCATTTGTATAGGCATGAATCGTGGTCATTAATCCGCATTCAATTCCAAACTTATCGTCTAATACCTTTGCAACTGGTGCTAGACAGTTGGTTGTACATGACGCATTGGAGATAATGTCATGAACATTAACATCTAACATTTCCTCATTTACACCCATGACAATTGTAACGTCCTCATTTTTTCCCGGAGCAGTTAAAATCACTTTCTTTGCTCCTGCTTCTAAATGTAATGCAGCCGCTTCACGGGCATTAAACTTCCCAGTAGCTTCGATAACAATCTCAATCCCAAGCTCTCTCCATGGAAGTTCCTCTGGATTACGACTGCTCAATAGTTTTATCCTTTTTCCATTTACAAGTAACTCTTCATCTAAAGGAATAACATCTCCTTGAAATGGTCCATGATTAGTATCATATTTAAGTAGATGTGCTAATGTTTCTGCGGGATAACTAGCGTTTATGGCTACAACATCAAGTTTATTTTCAAGGATCGCTTTTCTAAAAACCATCCTTCCAATTCTTCCAAACCCATTAATCGCAACTTTTGTCTTCATATTTGCAACCCCTTTTGTATTAGTGACATACTTAATACTTGTATTATTGTAATTAGTATAACATATTTAGGTGGAATTGTGATGAATTATGTGCGGATTTTTTAATGTTTAATAATTTAGATAACTTAATAATATAAAAAAAGAGAAGGGGGCTCCTTCTCTCCGATTGTTTCATCTTATTTTTTATTGATGCCAAACTTCGCTAAGATTTCAAGAAGCTGTTTTTTTGTGTCCTCGACCGATCCGTTATTATTAATTACTGCGTCCGCCAGCCTGAGTTTGTCAGACAACGGCATTTGCGAATGAATCCTTGCTTCAGCATCCATGACAGAAAGGTTATTTCTCGCCATTAATCTTTTTAATTGCGTTTCATTGTCAACAAATACTAGTAATGTTTTATCCACCATATAGGTAAGTTTGCTTTCAAATAGTAACGGTATATCAAGAACAACCACTTCTTCGCCGTTCTTTTTTGCTGTTTCGACTTGGTCTTTCATTCTTCTTCTGACTTCTGGGTGAACGATGTCATTTAATAATTGCCGTTTTTTGACTTGATGAAAAATAATCGAGCCCAGTTTAGGCCGGTCAATTTCTCCATCAGCTAATAATATATCTTCGCCAAACTCAGCAATGATCTTAAAATAAGCTGCTTCACCTTTCATTACCGCTAGGCGTGCTTCAATATCTGCATCAACCACAGTGATATTCATTTCTTTGAAAAAGTTAGAGACGGTGCTTTTTCCACTTGCAATTCCACCTGTTAATCCGATAACTAATGACATCCCAAAATCCTCTTTCTGATTCTTATAATTTCCAAATCCCTATAATTATTAATAATATCCCTGGTAAAAAGGTGAACTTTTGAATCCATTCAAATTTATGAAAAAAAGTTCCACTTTTTATTCCTAAAAGCACAAACAACGAACTCATAATCGCAACAGTAAACGCTAAATAATAAGGAGAGAAGCCAAGCATCGCTGCACCAATCCCAGCTCCAAAGGCATCCAACGACAAGGCGAACCCTAACATTAACGCCTCAATCCCAGTAATCGTACCAGATTGATCGAAATCAGCCGACATCGGCTTTTTCAATATATTAATGGCTAATCCAAGGGACTTGATCTCAAAATTCACGATGGTCTTTTCATGATCGAGTACGTCCTTTTCTTTTTCTGGCCGAAAAAATTGATACAAAACCCAAGCACCAAGACCAATTAGGATAATCCCCCCTAGGCTTGCGGTAATTCTTGGTGATAAAACTTTCTCAAGTCCATGTCCAATTGACACGGCGATCATTAAGGAAATAGCAGAGCAACTTGCAATAATAATTATTGACCTTAGCGGCATGACCATTTTCCTTAGTCCATAGGTAAATCCTACGCTAAAGCTGTCAAGGCTAAGGGCAAAAGCGAGGATGAGAAGTGATAACAACTGAACCATGATGTATAGGGCTCCTTCCACCAAAATCATTACGATAGTATATGGCAGGAGCCTATCCATGGTTAATGTTATTCTCTTTTCACTCTTTTACTTTTTCGGTTCTGCTTCGATTTTTTGGCATTGAGGGCAGTAATGAGTTCCTCTCCCACCAACAGTTGTTTTTTCTAAAGGTGTCCCGCATCGTTTACACTCTTCACCGTTTCGACCGTAAGCATATAATTCAAGCTGGAACATTCCTATTTCACCTTGAGAGTTTACATACGAACGGATTGTACTTCCTCCCTTTTTGACTGCTTCACTCAAGGTTGCTACAATCTCACGATGAAGAAGGGTAACTTCGCTGTTATCCAGAGTGTTAGCCAAACGCTCTGGATGGATTCCGGCCCTAAAAAGTGCTTCATCCACATAGATATTACCAAGTCCAACAAAGACTTTTTGGTCTAATAAAGCTGTTTTAACTTTCCGATTCGTTTTTGCCAGCTTTTCAGCTAAATATTCGATGGTGAATTCCTCCGAAAATGGTTCAGGGCCAAGTCCGATCAAGGGCTCCGTTAAAAACTCATCCCCTTTTTTATAAAGATGCATGGTTCCAAACTTGCGAACGTCCCGATATCTTAACTCTGTCCCATCTGTAAAATGAAAGAGAACATGTGTATGTTTATCATAGGGCTCATCCTTAGGATATAGACCATACTTTCCTTCCATTCTCAAATGAGAAACTAAGGCGAAATTTCCTGTATAAATAATTAAAAATTTCCCTCTTCTTCCGACATCAAGAATGGTCTCCCCAATCAAAGCATCGACAAATTGTTCCACTTCCAGTGGATTTTTTATGATTTTCGGCCAATAGACCGTTATATCTTTGATGGTTTTATTCACTACTAATTTTTTTAATGTTTTTCGAACAGTTTCTACTTCCGGAAGTTCTGGCATTGTAGCCTCCTCCTATTATTTAGCGTCAAACCAAGTTGGCCCGTAAGCATAATCCACTTTCAATGGTACCTTTAATTCAAGGGCATTTTCCATCACGTCTGGGACTAATTTCTTTAAAGTTTCCAATTCTTCCTCAGGTGCTTCAAAAATTAATTCATCATGTACCTGAAGTAAAAGTCGTGTCTTTAACCCCATATCCTTTAATGCCTCATCCATATCTATCATTGCTTTTTTTATGATATCAGCAGCACTGCCTTGGATCGGTGTGTTCATTGCCGTTCTTTCTGCAAAGCTTCGGATATTAAAATTACGCGCAGTAATTTCAGGAATATATCTTCTTCTTTGCATTAGGGTTGAAACGTACCCCTTCTGCTTGGCTGAGTGTATAATTTCATCCATATATTCTTTGACACCTGGGTAAGTATCTAAATAGCGTTCAATGAATTGACCGGCTTCTTTCCTAGTTATTCCTAAGGATTGGGATAGTCCATAATCACTAATTCCATAGACAATTCCAAAGTTTACAGCTTTTGCCTGTCGCCTCATATTTGAGGTTACCTCATCCTTATTGACATGGAAAACCTCCATGGCAGTCTTCGTATGAATATCCATATCTTCCTTAAATGCTTGAATCAGCTTATCATCACCAGCAATATCAGCAAGTACGCGAAGTTCAATCTGGGAATAATCCGCAGCAAAAATGATCCACCCTTCCTCAGATGGAACAAAGGCTTGACGAATTTTCCGACCTTCTTCCAAACGAATCGGGATATTTTGCAAATTAGGGTCAATCGAACTTAACCGCCCTGTCGCTGTTAAGGTTTGTTGATATCTAGTATGGACTTTTCCCGTTTTAGGATTAATCACCTTTAATAATCCTTCTATATAGGTAGATTGCAGCTTACCTAATTGTCTGTATAAAAGGATGTATTCAATAATTTCATGATCCTCCGCCAATTTTTCCAATACATCTGCCGAAGTGGAATACCCTGTTTTCGTTTTCTTTAATGTAGGCAGGTTTAATTTTTCGAATAAGATAACGCCAAGCTGTTTGGGTGAGTTGATATTAAATTTCTCTCCAGCTAATTGACATATCTTCTCTTCAATTTCAATTAGTCTTTCATTTAGTTCTTTTCCCATTGTCTGAAGGCGTTCCTGTTCCACTTTGATTCCGCATGATTCCATATCCGCTAATATAAGCGATAATGGCATTTCAAGTTCAGTAAACAACTGATATTGTTCATTTTTCTTTAATTCATCTTCAAGTTTTCCTCTTAAATCAGACATGGCAAGACTTTTACGGACAAGATACTCTGCAAGCTGTGTTACTTCAGGGACTTTTCGCTTCGCCCCTTTCCCATAAAAGGATTCATCTGTTTGGATTGTATGTACATCAAATCGTTTCGTAATCGATGCGAGATCTTCAATATTTTCTGAAGGATTTATGATATAAGATGCCATCAGAATATCAAAATCGACACCTTTTAAATGAATATCATACCTTCGTAAAGAGACCTCAGAACGCTTGGCATCATAAACCGTTTTCTTTTTACTTTCATCCTCCGCCCATTTTTTGAAAGCCTCTGATTGCAATACCTGATTTGTAGGAAAATAAAAATGCCCGTTTTCATTGACAAGGGAAAAGCCAATAATTTCTGCAAAATGATAATTATCATCCAACATTTCAACATAAAAATAATTGTCGTCTGCAAATAACTCTTCCGTGATTTCTGCTGGAGTTTGAAACTCAATCTCTTCCAGTTCTGGCACATCAGCCATCTCTGGACCTTCACCCAGCTTTTCCAATAACGAATGAAATCCTAATTCTTTAAAGAGAGCTACTAATTTATCGCGCGTAAATCCCTCATAAGCAATCGTATCTAAATTTACTTCGATAGGTGCCTGCCTTTCAATCGTTGCCAGCTCTTTACTCATTATGGCTTGATCCTTAAATTCTTCCAACTTCTCTTTAAGCTTATTACCATTAACCTGGTCAATAGAGGCTAATAAATTTTCAAGCGTAGTAAACTCCTTTAAAAGTTTGATCGCTGTTTTTTCACCAACGCCAGGTACACCAGGAATATTATCGGAAGGGTCCCCCATCAGCCCTTTCATATCAATGATTTGCTCTGGTGTAAGTCCATATTTTTCAGCGACATGTTCAGGGGTATATTCCTCAATATCTGTAATACCTTTGCGCGTAATTCCTACTGTAGTCGTTGGTGAAGAGAGTTGCGTTAAATCTTTATCTCCGGAAATCACCTTTACTTCATACCCATCATGTTCAGCACTTAATGACAAGGTACCAATGATATCATCTGCCTCATAATTTTCAAGTTCGTACCTAGAGATTCCATAGGCATCTAGAAGGTCACGAATGAACGGAAATTGTTCCGATAGCTCAGGCGGCGTTTTTTGTCTGCCGCCTTTATATTCACTAAAGGTTTTATGTCGAAAGGTCGTTTTTCCTGCGTCAAATGCGACAAGGATATGGCTTGGCTTTTCATCTTCAAGTATTTTCATCAGCATCATCGTAAAACCATATACGGCATTCGTGTGAATTCCTTTATCGTTATTAAGCAAGGGTAGTGCAAAGAATGCCCGGTAAGCAATACTATTACCATCGATAAGGACAAGTTTCTTTTTTTCCATTTATATATATCCACCTTCCAAAATCACCTTAAATATTTATATAATTCAATTATAAACTCGCTTCCTTCACCCAATTCACTTCTAACACTTATATTTCCATGATGGGCTTCAATTAAATGCTTAACGATCGCTAATCCTAGTCCAGTCCCGCCGGAGTTCCGGCTTCTCGCTCGGTCAACACGGTAAAAACGTTCAAAAATACGTGGAATTTCTTCTTTACTAATTCCAATCCCAGTGTCTTTTACATGTACTCGTACCTTTTCACCGTGTTCGAGTAGGATTATTTCCACATTCCCTTCAGGCGGAGTGTAGTTCATGGCATTGGCAATCAAGTTAATAAACACTTGTTTTAAACGGTCTAAATCACCCTGGATCATCACTTGATCTTGCTTACAAAGAAGGCTAACCCGGATATTCTTTGCTTGGGCTTTTCCACTAAGAATCGTAATAACCTCTTTTAACAGCTCGTTCAAATCTAGTTCCTGAATATTTAATCTGAAACCCTGTTGTTCTATTTTTGAAAGATCTAATAGTTCTTGGATGAGGGTTTGGAGTCGGTCACTTTCTTTTAGAATAATGGAAAGAAACGCTTCCAAGGTTTCTTTATTATTCATGGCACCATCCATCAGTGTTTCAGTAAATCCTTTAATAGAAGTGACCGGGGTTTTTAATTCGTGCGATACGTTGGCCACAAAGTCCTTGCGCATTTGCTCGAGTTTTTTAATTTCAGTAATATCATGAAATACCAGCAATACACCTTTCCATACATTGTTGGTTCCAAGAATCGGAACACCATAGACAACAAAGTACCTACGTTCAATGAATAGTGGAACAAGTATTTGTTTGCTGACCTTTTTTTCCGTTCGAAAAACTTCAGCCACTAACTGACAAATTTCTTCATATTCAATAACTTCATAATAGACTTTATTTAAATAATCGCTAGAATTGACATGAAAAATATCAATAAATCCTTTATTAATTAGGTTGATGTACCCTCGACTATCAATTAGAACTAGACCAGCGCCCATATTTTCAATTAGTGCACTTAGTCGGTCCTGCTGCATTTCTTGCGCTTTAGTGAGTTCTTGCAGGTTTTCGGCCAGCATATTGATTGATGACCCAAGCATCCCCGTTTCATCTAATCTACTTACTGTAGTTCGAGCACGGTAATTTCCTTTAGCCAGTTCAATGGCAACGTTGGTTGCAGCCTCAATTGGTTTGGTATACTTTGAGGTAATTCTTACACATAGAAAAAGAATAATAATGATGGCAATCCCAAGACAAATGGAAAGAACCCATAAAACTTCAAATTTCAAATGTTGAGTTAGTGACTCTAGGTAATAGCTTTTAAAAAATTGACCTATCAAAATTCCTACCCCAACTAATACAATAATAACTAATATGATTAGTGATATTAGCAGTCCTTTTCGGAATTTGGTCATTCTCCCTTAGGCTCCTCCAATTTATAGCCCAAGCCCCGAATTGTTTTAATATAGGCCGGCTTTTTTGTGTCCGCTTCAACTTTTTCTCTTAAATGTGAGATATGTACATCGACTATTCTAGTATCGCCAGCAAAGTCATAATTCCAAACAGCACTTAGTAATTGATCACGGGTCATAACACGCCCTTTATTTTGGGAGAGGTAAAGAAGCAATTCAAATTCTTTTAAGGTTAACTCCAACAACTTGCCGTTAAAATAAGCCTCATATTTATCAGAATTGATTTTCAGATTACCTATTTGCAGCAATCCCGTCTCTTCTCCACCTGCTTGTCCAGCATCTGTTTGAATTTGAGTCCTTCTAAGTATGGCTTTGACACGAGCGATTACTTCTCTTGGACTGAAAGGTTTGACCATGTAATCATCTGCACCAAGTTCCAACCCCAAGATTTTATCGAATTCATCCTCTTTAGCGGTTAACATTAGAATCGGAGTCATAATCTTGTTTTGTCTCAACTGCTTACAAACTTCCATTCCATCCATTTTAGGCAGCATTAAATCTAATACAATGATATCAGGTGATTGTGTCTCTGCTAATTGTTTTCCCTCTTCACCATCCATTGCTGTTATTACATCAAACCCCGCTTGCTCCAAGTTATATTGTAGTAAAGTAACAATCGACTGTTCGTCATCGACAACAAGCACTCTATTTTTCATAGTAACCCCCACTTTATTAGTTACCTCCATTATAATAATAAAGTTTGTGTATTTTCTAGCTTTACAAAACTTTAACAAATAAAAGGAATGTGAACAGGTCACATTCCTTCTTAATAACATTATTAAAAATTCTCTAAAGCCCTGCCATGAATTTCTTCTAATCGGTGTGGCGGACAAACCTTGACCTTGCCTTGAATGACGGTCTCGTTCTTTTCATTAGTTCCTGCCACACTAATCACAATGGTATGCTCATTCCTTGTTACTTCAACGACTTCGAATAATAACTCAACAGCTCCATAATGAAAAACAGGTTTAGGAAAACTGATTTCTTGGCTTAAAATATGGCTTCCAGGGCCGGGTAAATATTTTGAAATGGCTGAGGTGATCATACCTGTCAGCATAATGCTCGGAACGATCGGCCTTTCAAATGGAGTCTGTGAAGCATAATCATGCTGAATATAGAGGGGATTTGCATCATCAGTTAATCCTAAATAAAGAAGCAGATCCTTGTCTTCTATTTTTTCAGTCATAGCTAATTTTTCACCGACAGAAATTTCTTCAATTTTACGTCCTAACCTTCTTTTTTTACCTAAAAGCAAAAAACTCCACCTCCATGTAAGCGATTTCAAATGTATACAAAGAAATTCGGGGAACCATTGTAACCCCGAATTTCTCCTTTATCCTTTTTTACGCTAATACTTGCATCACATTGCGAACGGATTCAACTGATTTATCTAAAGCAGCTTTTTCGTCAGCAGTTAATTCAAGCTCGATGACTTTTTCAATACCATTTGCACCAAGGATAGTCGGTACACCAAGGTAGATGCCATCGTAACCAAATTCGCCTTCAAGATAGGCAATGGATAGAAGAACACGGCGTTGGTCTTTTAGAATGGCTTCACACATTTCAACTAAAGAAGCAGCAGGAGCATAGTAGGCGCTTCCATTACCTAGAAGGTTAACAATTTCACCGCCGCCCTTTCTTGTACGTTCTACAATAGCTTCAAGACGATCTTTAGGAATTAATGTTTCTAAAGGAATACCGCCCGCATATGAGTAACGTACAAGCGGAACCATGTCATCACCATGACCGCCTAAAACGAAACCAGTAATGTCTTTAACAGAAAGGTTTAATTCTTGAGCAACAAATGTACGGAAACGAGCAGTATCAAGAACACCAGATTGACCAATTACACGGTTTTTAGGGAATCCTGATTCTTTAAATACTGTGTATGTCATTGCATCAACTGGGTTAGTTAAAACAAGAATAGTACAGTTAGGGGAATACTTCACGATTTCTTGAGTTACACTTCTCATAACCTTTTGGTTTGTCTGAACTAAATCATCTCGGCTCATACCAGGTTTACGAGCAATACCCGCAGTAATCACGACGATATCTGAATCACGCGTATCTTCATAATTTGAAGTACCAGTAATATTGGCATCAAAGCCTTGTACTGGACTTGCTTCAAGCATATCTAGTGCCTTACCTTTTGTAGGGTTTTCCATTGGAGCGATATCTACTAAAACTACATCTCCAAGTTCCTTTTGAGCTAGTAAAAATGCCGTAGTTGCTCCAGTAAATCCTCCGCCGATTACAGAAACCTTTTTACGTTTTAATGACATTATAACTCTCCCCTTTTAACGTATTGTTGTTCTTGAACCATAAAATGCAGGAAGGGCTATTTAAAGAACAGCCCACATCTGCATCAACCCTTTACTCCATGTTCTTAATAAGCTCGCTAGCAAATTCAGAAGTTTTTACTTCTGTTGCGCCTTCCATTAATCGAGCAAAATCATATGTTACAACTTTAGAAGCAATTGTCTTTTCTACTGATTTGATAACCATTGAAGCGGCTTCGTTCCAGCCTAGGTGCTCAAGCAATAACACACCTGATAAAATAACAGATGATGGATTCACCTTATCAAGACCTGCATATTTAGGTGCAGTACCGTGTGTTGCTTCAAAAATCGCATGTCCTGTTTCATAGTTGATGTTAGCACCTGGTGCAATACCAATACCGCCAACTTGTGCAGCAAGTGCATCTGAAATGAAATCTCCATTTAAGTTCATTGTTGCAACAACATCAAACTCACGTGGACGTGTAAGAATTTGTTGTAAGAAGATATCAGCAATGGCGTCTTTTACGATAATTTTGCCTGCTGCTTCTGCATCAGCTTGAGCTTTATTAGCCGCTTCTGAACCTTGCTCCGCTTTAATACGGTCATATTGTGCCCATGTAAAGACTTTATCACCGAATTCCTTCTCAGCAAGCTCATAGCCCCAGTTTTTAAATGCACCTTCAGTAAATTTCATGATATTCCCTTTGTGTACAAGTGTAACTGACGTACGGCCTTCTTTAATGGCATAGTTAATTGCCGCACGGACTAGACGAGAAGTACCTTGTTCAGAAACAGGCTTAATACCGATACCAGAAGTTTCTGGGAATCTAATTTTGTTAACGCCCATTTCATTTTGTAAAAAGTCAATTACCTTTTTAACTGCTTCTGTACCTTTTTCATATTCAATACCTGCATAAATATCTTCTGTGTTTTCACGGAAAATAACCATGTCTGTATCTTGTGGACGTTTAACCGGTGAAGGAACACCCTCAAACCATCTAACTGGACGTAAGCAGACAAACAAATCTAGCTCTTGACGCAGTGCAACATTCAACGAACGAATTCCGCCGCCAACAGGTGTAGTTAATGGTCCTTTAATGGCAATTAAATATTCATTGATTACATCAAGTGTTTCAGATGGCAGCCATTCGCCAGTTTGGTTGAATGCTTTTTCTCCAGCTAAAACTTCTTTCCAGATTAGTTTGCGTTCACCTTTATACGCTTTTTCAACAGCTGCATTTAAAACTCGCTCAGAAGCTGCCCAAATATCTGGTCCGATTCCGTCACCCTCAATAAATGGGATAATTGGATTGTTTGGTACGTTTAATACTCCGTTAGTAACTGTAATTTTTTCGCCTTGCATAGTTGATTTTCCCTCCTATTATGTAAAAAAGCTACGTTATGACTTATGGAAAGGTTAGAGATGTTTGTCTCTAACCTTATCATACATTCTTATTAGACCAATTATTGCGACAAAAGTAAATAATTAACCTCGTTGCTCAATTGGAACATATTTTTGCATTCCAGGACCTGTATAATCTGCACGCGGGCGGATTAAGCGGTTGTTTTGATACTGTTCAAGAATATGAGCAAGCCAGCCGGATACTCTGCTTACTGCAAAGATTGGTGTCATTAAATCATGGTCAATCCCTAAGCTGTGGTAAACAGAAGCAGAATAGAAATCCACGTTAGGCGGCAGATTCTTTTCCCCTGTTACAATACTTTCAATCTTTTCAGACATATCATACCATTGTGGTTCGCCTGTTAATTCAGTCAATTTTTTAGACATGGCTCTTAAGTGCTTGGCACGTGGATCTCCTTTTCGATAGACACGATGGCCAAAGCCCATGATTTTTTCTTTCTTCTCAAGCTTACCACGTACATATGGTTCAACATTTTCGAGCGTACCAATTTCTTTTAACATTTTCATGACCGCTTCATTTGCTCCACCGTGTAATGGTCCCTTAAGAGCACCAATTGCAGCAGTTACACCAGAATAAACATCGGATAATGTAGCTACACATACACGGGCTGTAAATGTAGATGCGTTTAATTCATGGTCCGCATGTAATACAAGCGCTTTATCAATCGCTTCAACAGCGATTGGGTCTGGTACTTTCCCAGTCAACATGTATAAGAAATTGGCTGCAAAGCTTAATTCTGGTTTAGGTGCAATTGGCTCTAACCCTTTTCTTATACGGGCAAATGTTGCAACAATCGCAGGCATTTTTGCCTGAAGGCGAATAGCTTTTTGATAATTTGAATCAGCATCCATTAAATCTGCTTTATCATCATAAATACCTAAAAGAGAAACGGCTGTACGAAGGGCAGCCATTGGATGTACTTCTTGAATTGGAAACAATTTAAAGTGTTCAATTACTTCCTGTGGCAATGCTGAATTTTCAGCAAGTTGTTTTTTCAATTCAGTTAACTGGTCTGCTGTCGGCAATTTACGATGCCATAATAAATAGATTACCTCTTCAAAACTAGCATTTACAGCTAAATCGTCAATGTCATAGCCAACATAAGTAAGCGTATCATCAATAATTGAGCTGATGGAGGAAGTTGTTGCCACTACCCCTTCAAGACCGCGTGTTACTGTCATAGTAAATCTCTCCTTCTCATTCTAAATTTCCCCATACCAGTAAAGTGAAAAAATCCCATTGTCCATCCTTTAAATTAACTGAGCGACTGCTCGGGTAAAAAGCAAACAATTAAAATGCTATTTCTTTAGGCTAAAATTAGTTAATAAGCAATCAGCATATATAAGTGGTTTATGTAAAAAAAGAAACGCTTACAAGCCTATTATAAACAATTATCAGATTTTTGTGAATGGAAAGGCTTAGAAAAGTGAAAAAAATATTATTTTACAAAAAATCTACGAAAAAAAACCATAAATTTTCATTGCGGTATAGGCGATTCCAGCGCCAATTAAGGGACCAACTGCTACCCCTTTGAAAATAGACACAGATAGGATTGTTCCAAGAACTAATGCTGTGGTAATCTGGGGGTCATCGGCTAATAATTTTACCCCTCCTTTTGCAAGAAGAGCGACAATCATACCAGAGATAAGGGCAATCCATGCAAAGGAGGATTTAAACGCACCAGTTAAGTCTTTAAAACCGATTTCTCCACTTGCAATCGGTGCTAATACGGCAATGGTTATAATTGTTACCCCCCAATTGATTCCTTTCGACTGTATAAATGAGAATGCTTTAGTATCTAATCCTCCAATTTTTAAAACTAGGAGGACAGCAATTGCGATTAGTAATGAACTATTTTTCGCGATAAAACCTATGACTAGCAATAATAGTAAAAATAAGACTGACTCGTTTAACATGACTTCACCCTTTCTTATCAAAATTATCGTAACATAATGTAAATCCATGAGCGAAATTTATGTTAATGCCAGACTTCCGTTATATTCCATTACGACTGTTCTTCCAAAAAGTGATTGTAATATTTTCAAAAGGATATTTATTAGTTAAAATATGCAGATTATTTCGTAAAATGTTAAACTGGAATTATGATAATTTCCGTTATAAGGAGGTTTGTCTTTGAATTTAAAGTATGTAAACCGGACAATACGATTTATCATTGTCATTGGAGCAATTGTTTTAGGACTTTTATGTTGTTTTTATATATCAAAACTGATTTATCCATTTTTGATAGGTTTAATTATTGCCTTTTTGATTAATCCGCTTGTTGACATTTTTGAAGGAAAGGCAAGGATGCCTCGTGCCTTGGCAGTTTTTATAGCACTCATTATTATTTTTGCTTTATTTGCAGGACTTATTACACTCCTTATCGCTGAAATTGTTTCGGGTGCAAATTATTTATCTACTGTGGTACCAAAACATCTTGATACGTTAATAGAGTATATAGAGAATTATTTCACAGCGCAGATCCTGCCGATTTATGAACAATTATCTAGCGTCTTTAAAAAACTTGATTCTGGGCAGCAGGATACCATTATTAGTAATATTCAGAATGTCGGGACTAGAATCGGCACCACTGTTGGGAGTTTTATTCAAAATTTATTCGGGATTATTCCCAATATTATTGCTTGGCTTCCGAATGCAGCGACAGTTTTAATCTTTTCTTTATTGGCTACGTTTTTTATTAGCAAAGATTGGTACCGATTTTCGACATTTGGCGGCAAACTTCTACCCGAGAAAGCAAAAGCAAGTAGCAGATCGGTTTTTATCGATTTAAAAAGGGCGCTTTTTGGATTTATTAAAGCCCAATTAACATTAATCTCCATTACAACAGTAATTATTCTAATCGGCCTACTTATCCTCCGTGTTGATTATGCAATAACAATTGCTTTAGTCACTGGCATTGTCGATATTATTCCCTATTTGGGAACAGGTGCTGTTTTTGTTCCTTGGATTATTTATGCGGCGATTGGTGGAAATATGGGGCTTGCCATCGGATTAGGTGTTCTTTATATCATTGTTCTCGTCCAGCGGCAGATTATGGAACCAAAGATCCTTTCATCTAATATTGGCCTCGATCCATTAGCAACACTGATTGCCTTATTCGTCGGATTTAAATTAATTGGATTATTAGGATTAATTGTTGGTCCTGTCACTCTAGTAATCATTAGTACTCTTTATCGGGCCCATGTTTTTCATGATTTATGGGGATTTATCATGGGGAAAGAAAAATAAATGCTTTTAAGTAAAAAGTCAGCTCCCTAATCGGAAGCTGACTTTTATTTTATTATTTTTATATTCCCTTTATTAATCTTCCTTTGCCACATTTTTATGATTAATATTTTTATCGGTTTACGGGTTGGTGGAAAAAGGAAGAAGAAACCGGATACATCAGTCATAAATCCGGGGGTTAAAAGCAGTGTTCCACCGATTAAAATGCATATTCCATCTAATAAAGCATCTCCTGGAAGTTGTCCATAGCTCAACTGTTCTCGAACCCTTCGGATCGTCTGCAAGCCCTCTCTCTTGGCTAAATAAGCCCCAATAACTCCAGTTAAAATAATTAAGGCAATGGTAGGCCATACACCAATTGTCTTTCCTGAAAAAAGCAGTACACCAATATCCAGAGCTGGAATGACTATGATTAATAGAAATAAATAACGCATAGATTGTCCCCTTTCCAAAAGGCTTAGTTTCATTATATTACGAATGGGGATCTTTTTGTCAGATATAAAAAAAGAAGGGTTTCCCCTTCCTTTTTTTACAACCAGTTTATAATACGCTAGCGTGACCGTTGTAAATAACACCTTGTTTAGCATCAACGGTTATTTCTTGACCTTCTTTAAACAAACCAAAAGCATTTTCTACCCCTACAACCACAGGGATGCCTAGGTTTAGACCAACAACAGCGGCATGGCTTGTTAATCCACCTTCTTGGGTAATCACAGCAGCGCATTTTTCAAGAGCTGGGACCATGTCACGATCGGTACCTAGCGTTACCAAAATGGAACCTTGTTTTACCTTATCCAAAGCCTCTTTAGCGTCATGTGCAATAACCACTTTCCCAAATGCAGACTTACGGCCAATGCCTTGTGCTTTAGTAATGATATCTCCAACCACATGAATTTTCATTAGGTTCGTGGTACCAGCTTCACCAACAGGGACACCTGCTGTAATGACTACTAAATCACCACGGTTCACTATACCGCTATTTAAGCTCGCTTCAACCGCATTATCGAGCATTTCATCTGTTGTGGTCGCAATATTGCCAAACTGCGGGTAAACACCCCAAACAAGGGATAGCCTACGGCAAACATGCTCAATAGAAGTTACCGCTACAATCGCTGCTTTCGGGCGATATTTAGAAATCATTCTAGCCGTGTGTCCACTTTCCGTTGGGGTAATAATGGATTTCACTTCAAGATTTAAGGCAGTGTGGACAACAGATTGTCCGATTGCATCAGTAAGATTGTGCTCTGTATCTTTACTGCGGCTTGAGAGAATTTCTTTGTGATCTAATGCGGATTCTGCCCTGGAAGCAATATTGTGCATAGTTTGGACAGCTTCTACTGGATATTGTCCTGCTGCTGTTTCACCTGAAAGCATAATTGCATCGGTACCGTCGAAAATCGCATTCGCTACATCACTTGCCTCAGCGCGAGTTGGGCGTGGATTTCTTTGCATGGAGTCAAGCATTTGTGTTGCTGTTATCACAGGTTTCCCCAGTGCATTACATTTCTTAATTAACATTTTTTGAACTAGTGGTACTTCTTCAGCAGGAATTTCAACGCCTAAATCACCACGTGCTACCATTAAACCGTCTGAGAATTCCAGAATTTCTTCGATGTTATCAACACCTTCTTGATTCTCAATTTTAGGAATAATATGGATATGTGTTGCTTTATTCGCTTCTAAAAGCTGACGAATTTCTAATACGTCCTTTGCACGTCGCACGAATGATGCAGCAATGAAATCAATTCCTTGTTCAATTCCAAAAAGAATATCTTGTGTGTCTTTTTCTGTGATACCCGGCAGGTTAACAGATACACCTGGGACATTCACGCCCTTTTTATTCTTCAATGTACCACTATTTAAAATTTTCGTATGGATCTCTTTATTTGTTTTATCTACATCCGTAACTTCTAGACCAATTAAGCCATCATCTAAAAGAATTTTAGAACCAACATGGACATCATCAATTAATCCAGGGTATGTAACGGAAAACTTATCAACGGTCCCTTCAACTTCTATCATAGAGACAATTATATTATTTCCAGCCTCAAGCTCAATTGCACCGTTTACCATATTATTTGTCCGAATTTCAGGACCTTTTGTATCAAGCAAGATCGCCACTGTTTTCCCAGTTAGTTTTGCTGCTTCACGGATATTTTTAATTCGTGCTCCGTGTTCTTCAAAATCACCATGTGAAAAATTCAAACGAGCCACGTTCATTCCCGAATTGATTAATTGAGTTAATTTTTCTACACTTTCACTTGCTGGACCAATCGTACAAACAATTTTTGTTTTTCGTAACATCCGTGATTTCCTCCTATATTAAAAAAGCACTTAAAGTTATCTTAATTTAATTCTTAAATTGATAATTCCATCGAAAGTTTATATAAATCAAGGTCTAAGGTATGTTCACGACCAAGAGCCTCAATTATGTCATAGTCCACTAGTTGATTTTTCTCAATCCCTACCGCACGACCGCCTTTTCCTTCAATCAAAAGCTCAACGGCTCTGGCTCCTAATCTACTAGCAAGGACTCTGTCAGCAGCTGTTGGTGATCCACCACGTTGAATATGCCCTAAGACAGAAACTCTGGTATCAAAGTTGGTTGCTTCTTCTACCTGCTTCCCAAACTCTACACCACTGCATACACCTTCTGCTACCACAATAATACTATGCTTTTTACCACGCTCATGCCCTTTACGAAGTTTGTCGACAATATCATCCATGTCATAACCTTCTTCAGGAATCAAAATTGTTTCTGCACCACCCGCTAGTCCTGCCCATAGAGCAAGGTCACCTGCGTTTCGTCCCATTACTTCAATGACAAAAGTTCTTTCATGAGATGTAGCGGTATCCCGAATTTTATCTAATGAATCAATCACGGTATTTAATGCTGTATCAAACCCAATTGTAAGTTCTGTTCCAGGAATATCATTATCAATCGTACCAGGAACTCCCACACACGGAAAGCCATGTTCTGTTAAAGCCTTCGCACCCATATATGAACCATCGCCGCCGATTACCACTAATCCTTCAATTCCATGTGCTTTAAGCTGTTCAATTCCTTTTTGTTGTCCTTCTTTGGTTTTAAATTCTGGACAGCGAGCAGATTGCAGCATAGTTCCTCCGCGTTGAATAATATCGCCAACCGAGCCTAACTCGAGTTTTTTAATATTACCAGAAATTAACCCCGTATAACCTCCGTAAATACCATATACTTCTAAATTATGATAAATGGCTTTCCGTACAACAGCACGAATCGCTGGATTCATCCCCGGAGAATCTCCACCACTTGTAAGAACTCCTATTTTTTTCATAGCTTTCACCTCAGTTATTTGATTAGGAAATTATGTATAAATCCATATGTAGTAAAAAAAAAAGGAACAAAGAGTTTTATAAATTACTTCTTTTATTATTTACATAAAACCCGCGAATATTTATAAAATAACACGAAGAAATAACTATAACAACCTTATGATATTAGTAAATTTAAGAGTCGGAATAGTCAGTTAAATGGAAACGTTTTATTCTTATGTGTAAGCGGAAACATTGGTTTTTTTGTGGAATTCTCGTGAACATTGTGTGAAATGGTCAAAAAAATAATGTGCCCATAAATCATGAGCACATTATTTTTAATTCACACCAATGTAATCATTAATGGTGGCAAATTCACCAATGGTTCTGAAACGATTGTAACGATCAGAAATAAGGTCCTCTTCTGAAAGCTTAAGAAGCTGCTGCAGAGCATTCTTCAGTATATGATCGATTTCCTCTGCTTGTTTCATGACGTCCCTTTGAGCTCCACCCTTAACCTCTGGGATAATATCATCAATAACGCCTAGTTCCTTTAGATCAGGAGCAGTTATTTTCATCGTTTCGGCTGCATTTCTAGCTAATGAAGCATCTTTCCACAAAATAGCTGCAGCACCCTCTGGAGAAATAACCGAGTATGTGGAATTCTCGAGCATATATATCCGATTACCTACTCCAAGTGCAAGTGCACCACCGCTTCCGCCTTCGCCAATCACGATACAAATGACAGGAACCTTTAATCCAGCCATTTCAAATAAATTGCGGGCAATCGCTTCACTTTGTCCTCGTTCTTCTGCGGCCTTCCCAGGATAGGCACCCTTAGTATCAATGAAACAAATAATCGGCCGATTAAATTTATTCGCTTGATTCATTAATCGAAGTGCTTTTCGATATCCTTCTGGATGTGGCATTCCAAAGTTTCTGCGAATATTTTCTTTTGTATCTTTTCCACGCTGATGACCAATAACTGTAACTGGTAATCCTCGATATTTAGCAACCCCGCCTACAATTGCCTCATCATCAGCAAAGGTACGGTCGCCATGACATTCAAAGAAATTCTCAAACAAATAAGGTATATAATCTAATGTTGTCGGCCTGTTAGGAAGGCGGGCAATTTGTACCCGGTCCCATGGCTTAATATTTTCATATATGCTTTGTTCAAGTTTTTCAAGTCTTTTTTCTAATTTTTCTATTTCTGAACTTAAATCAACATCAGCTGTTTTGGTGAACTCCTGTAACTCAGAGATTTTCTTCCTTAATTCGATTACAGGGCGTTCAAATTCTAATTCTCCTACCATCTGAGCTCACCTCCAGGTTGATGGATTTCTAGAATATTGGTGATCTTCTCAACTAATTCCGTCCGATGAATGATTGCGTCCAGTTGCCCATGTTTTAATAGGAACTCGGATGTTTGGAAATCCTCTGGCAATTCTTCACGTATGGATTGTTCGATTACTCTTCGTCCCGCAAAAGCAATAAGCGCACCGGGTTCGGAAAGGTTGAAATCACCTAATGACGCAAAGCTTGCAGAAACCCCGCCAGTTGTTGGATGAGTCATAATTGAAATGATTAGTCCACCATTATTACTAAATTTCTTTAACGCAACACTAGTTTTGGCCATTTGCATCAAACTTAGTGCACCCTCCTGCATCCTGGCACCGCCTGATGCGGTAAAAATAATAAAAGGGAGATTTAACTCATCCGCTTTTTCAATAGCTTGTGTAATTTTTTCGCCGACAACGGAGCCCATACTTCCCATTCGAAACGAAGCATCCATGATGGCGAGGACAACCTTATTATCGTTAACTGTTCCAATTCCAGTTACAACAGCCTCATTTATCTTGCTTTTTTCCCGATCTTTTTCAAGCTTTTCAAGATAGTCAGGAAAATTTAATGGATTTTTAGAAATCATACTTTCATTAAATTCTACGAAGCTTCCTTCATCAATAAAGCTTTCTAAACGTTCCCTTGAGTTCATTGGAAAATGATGTCCACAATTCAAACAAACCTTTAGATTTTTTAGCAATTCTTTAGTATACATGATTTTCTTACATGATGGACACTTTGTCATTATGCCCTCAGGTACATCACTTTTTGCAGTTTCCGTCGGTATTTGAGCATATTTCTTCTTTTTTGTCTGGTTTTTTGAAAACAGATCTTTAAGCGCCAAAATTCTACCTCCTTTGTGCTACGGTAACGCCAAATGTTAGGTTTCTCCAATAATTACATATTAAAAGTTTTTCTATTGTTGCTTTACTTCATACCTAATAGCTTCTCATGGGTGGTCAGACCACTTATAGTTAAAAAACACCTAGTTTTCTTTGGACTTGGATAAACTTCACTATAAAATAAAATGTGTTCAAAATCTGTTAGTATTTGTCGTTAAAAACTGACAAATTCCGTAAACCGTTATAAGCAGTCCATAATTTCGATTCATTTTTTTCGGCTAAAGCCTCAAGCAAGCTTAAATAGTTTTCACGAGAATAGATCATCTTGCTTGAACCAAAAGAGTAGTAATAATCCTTTAAGATGGACCAAATTCTAGCAAAGAGGTGGTTATCTGAGATTTCAACTATTTGATAAAAAAAATCATTATCATCTATAATTCCTTGCTGATTCACCCATTTTTTTAAGTTTTCAATACTTTGGTCATCTATTTTATGAATGGCTAATCGAAGGCAATCCATCTCAATAAAGTTCTTTGTTTCAAACACATCTCTTTTCGCTTTTTCATCTTGCAAAATAAATGTACTAAGCAACTGAACGAGATGATTTCCCCTAAAATCCCGAATAAACGTCCCTTCACCACGTCTTGTTTCAATTAGACCAAGCAATTCTAATGCTCTAAGGGCCTCTCTAATGGAAGAGCGCCCGAAATTCAGGCGCTCAGACAATTCACGTTCAGAAGGAATCTTATCTCCAGTTTCTAAACCATCATTGGTAATCATTTCTCGTAGTTGCTTAACAACTTCTAAGTAGACCTTGGTGTTATTTACCACTTACCGATCACTCACTTTTACCAATAATAGCGAGCCTCTTTGTTTTTTCCTTTATTTCTTCTGGATCAACCTTAATACGGGCAACACCTGTTTCCATCGCTGCTTTTGCTACAGCTGCGGCTACATCTGGTGCGACTCTTGGATCAAAAGGTCCTGGAATAACATAATCCGCATTAAGTTCATCCGGGCTGATCAGGTTGGCAATAGCTTCTGCTGCCGCAACTTTCATTTTTTCATTTATATGTGTAGCGCGAACATCGAGTGCACCACGGAAAATTCCTGGAAAGGCTAGAACATTGTTAACTTGGTTTGGAAAATCTGAACGACCAGTTCCTACCACTTTCGCTCCAACAGCTTTTGCATCAGCTGGCATAATTTCAGGGTCCGGATTGGCCATTGCAAAAATAATAGAATCAGAATTCATGGACGCGACCATTTCTTTAGAAAGTGCACCTGCAACTGAAACCCCAATAAATACATCCGCACCTTTGATTACATCTTCAAGGCTTCCTGATAGATTATCCCGATTTGTAAACTTTGCAACTTCAGCTTTCACCGAATTCATACCTTGTGGACGCCCTTCATAAATGGCTCCTTTGGTATCACACATAATTATGTCCCTTACACCATAACTATATAACAATTTAATAATTGCAATCCCAGCGGCGCCGGCACCGTTTGCGACAACTTTAATTTCGGTCATTTTTTTGCCAACTAACTTTAGTGCATTAACAAGCCCTGCTACTGTTACAATAGCTGTACCATGCTGGTCATCATGGAATATTGGGATATTTGCTTCCTTTTTCAATCGTTCTTCAATGACAAAACAATTGGGCGCAGCAATATCTTCCAAATTAACGCCGCCAAAAGTAGGTTCAAGCAATTTCACCGTTTCAACAATTTTGTCTACATCGGTTGTGTTTAAACAGATTGGAAATGCATCAACTCCGGCAAAACTTTTAAACAATACTGACTTACCTTCCATTACAGGCAGGGCTGCTTCTGGTCCAATATTCCCCAGTCCAAGAACAGCTGTTCCATCGGAAACAACGGCAACCATATTCCCTTTCATGGTATATTCGTAAACCAATTCTGGTTTCTCATAGATATCTTTACATGGCTCTGCAACACCTGGTGAATAAGCTAAGCTAAGATCATGTGCATTTCGGACTTGAACTTTTGATTTCGACTCTAACTTTCCCTTGTTAATTCGATGCATATGTAATGCTTCTTCACGTAATGTCAAGATATCCACCCCTCAAATTTTTACAAACATTTACAAACTTTCTCACTTATGCAGCCCGCTATTATTAGTGGTCAGACCACACTTGTCTCATTATCACTATAACATATCTGTGATAGTTGTAAAGAATTATTCCTTCAGGACGACATTTTTCGGGCCAAGCATCCCTCTTAATAATTGCAATAATTCAAAGGTTGGATTGATATTATTTTCTTCACCTAACTTTATTGTTTTGCGGCTTTTTTCATAGTGTAAAATGACGGATGCAGTTCCTTGGTTTTCTTTAATGAGCTGGTGAATTTGGAAAAGTAATTTGTCATCTTGTTTTTCCTCTATTATTTTCAAATATAATACTGATTGTTTACTTGTTTTTGTTTTTAGCCACTCTTCTATATGAAAAACGTGTTGAATGATAAATTGCTGTTTCCCATCACGTTCTTCGATTTTCCCCTCGAGCAATGTAAACTTCCCATGTCCTAATAGGTGCGAATATTTCTTGTATACATTAGGAAAGGCGATGGCTTCCATTTCACCGCTTGAATCACTGATCGTTAAAAAGGCCATTGAATCACCTTTTTTGGTGCGAATTGATTTCATTGAGGTGATATATACTCCAGTAGCGACCCGCTGGTTCTTATGAGTTATTCCAAATAAGGATTGTGCACCACTTCGTTTCAGCTGCTCTTCGTAAATAGATACCGGATGGTCAGAAAGATAAAAACCAAGGGCCTCTTTTTCAAATGTCAGCTTATTCTCCTGGCTGATTGGATCCACTTGCAGGTATTTCGGCTTTGGCATGAATTCATCTTCAAACAAATCAAATTGGTTATTGTCAGCCGGTTTAAATATTTGTGCATGTTCCATCGCCACATCTAAACTAGCAAGCAATACAGCACGATCTTCACCAAATTCGTCGAAGCAGCCAGAGTGAACCAGGAACTCGAGCGTCTTTCGATTGATGGCTTTAGTAGATACCCGAATACAAAAATCAAATAAGTCAACAAACTTTTTCTTTTTCCTGGCCTGAAAGATTTCTTTTAAGGCAGCAGCCCCCACACTTTTTATCGCTGCCAGGCTGAAACGGATTCCCTCTTGTTCCACTTGAAAGGAGTACCCGCTATAGTTGATGGATGGCGGCAGGACTGTGATTTCTTTTTGTTTCGTCTCCATCACGTATTGTGCTATTTTCGTGTCGTTTCCTATTGCCGAGGTAAGCAGACCAGCCATAAAATAAACCGGATAATTTGCTTTTAAATATGCTAATTGATAGGCGATCATACTATAGGCAACAGCATGACTTCGATTAAATCCATAGTTAGCAAAGCGAACGATTAAATCATAAATATCATTAGCTAAGGTATGTTCATACCCTTTTTTTAGGGCTCCTTGAACAAAATGGCTGCGCTCTTGATCAAGAATATCCTTTTTCTTTTTTCCAACTGCCCGTCTTAATAAATCGGCTTCACCAAGTGAGAATCCAGCCATTTTTGAAGCTATTTGGATAATTTGTTCTTGGTAGACAATAACACCATATGTATTCTCAAGGATTGGCCGTAAATCAGGGTGTGGATAGTCAACTTTTTGAATACCGTGTTTCCTATCAATAAAGAGCGGGATATTTTCCATTGGTCCTGGGCGGTATAAAGCATTGACTGCAACAATATCTTCAAATCGGGAAGGCTTTAGACGTGTTAAAACCTTGCGCATTCCTTCTGACTCCAGCTGAAATACACCCGTTGTTTCACCTTTGGCTAATAGGGTAAAAGTCAATGTGTCATCTAATGGTATCGAACCTATATTTATTTTCTTACCTGTTTTACGTGTGATTGAGGATACAATTGAATCAATCAATGTAAGGTTCCGCAAGCCTAGAAAGTCCATTTTTAGGAGGCCGATTTCCTCCAGATGTTCCATTGAAAATTGTGTTAGAAAAACATGGTTAGACCCTCGTTGAATGGGGATTAAATCAATGAGCGGCTTCTCACTTATAACTACACCAGCTGCATGTGTGGAAGTATGACGCGGCAGTCCTTCTAGTTTTAAAGCCGTTTCAAATAGGCGTTTATTCATAGGACTTTCATTAATAAACTTTCTTAGGGCTTCTGATTCTTTATAGGCACCTTTAAGGTCAATTCCTAATCGTGACGGGATCATCCTTGATACATGTTCAAGCTCCTTGGAATTTAACCCGAATACCTTGCCAATATCTCTAAGTACTGCCTTGGCTGCAAGCGTTCCAAAGGTAACGATCTGTGCGACATGCAGTTCACCGTATTTTCCAGCAACATAGTTAATCACTTCATCACGGCGATGGTCTGGAAAATCAATATCTATATCCGGCATAGAAATTCGTTCAGGATTTAAGAACCTCTCAAAAAGTAGATTATGCTTCAGTGGATCCACATCTGTAATGTATAAAACATAGGCCACCAATGAACCCGCTGCTGAACCCCTCCCAGGTCCAGTTAAAATCCCATTCTCACGTGCGTATTTCATAAAATCCCACACAATTAAAAAATAATTGCTAAACTTCATCCGTTTAATGACCGCTAATTCATAGGACAACCGTTCAAAATATTCCTGCGCAGGCGAGGAAAAACGTTCACTTAATCCCTGTTTGCACAACATTTCAAGGTAGTCCTCAGCAGGAATCCCTTTTTCTGTTGGAAATGCAGGCAAGTAGGTTTTATTTAACTCAATGTTAAATTGACATCTGTTAGCAATTCGGATTGTGTTTTCTAATGCATCGGGGAAATCTGAAAAACAATCAACCATTTCACTTGCAGTTTTTAAATAGAACTGATCGTTTTCTAACGTTTCTCTGTGGTCATCTTGCAATTTATCACCATTTTTTATGGCTAACAAACACTCATGGGCAAACATATCTTCTTTTTCTAAATAATGGACCTGATTTGTGGCTGCAATCGGGACATTCATTTCTTTGGACAAACTAGTAAGCATATTTCTCATTTTTGTTTCTTGTTCGAGTTGATGATTTTGAATTGCTAGGAAAAAGTTATTCTTGCCAAAAATGGAATCTAGTTTTCTAATTAGTTCTTTAGCCCTTTCCTCGTCGCCATTAATGAGCAACTGCTCAATTTCTCCTTCGAGACCAGGAGTAAGCGCAATGAGACCATCTGAATAATGTTTCAGCCATTTCAAAGGGATTCCATGATCCGTTTTGGTTTGAACGGTACTAGATATCTTTAAAAGATTTCTATAACCAGAATCATTTTCAGCGAGTAAGACTAGTGGAAAGGATTCATTAGAGGTGTACTCACTTTCCACATCCACTGTTAATCCAATAATAGGTTTCATATTATTTTTTTGGCACAATTTATAAAATTCAATGGTTCCGTACATGACATTCCTGTCCGTTAAAGCAATGGCAGAAAATCCTTTTGACTGTGCATTTTTTATTAAATCCGGGACTGATGCCGTACTTGATAATAAACTATAGGCACTATATACATGCAGGTGAATAAAAGACATATTGTCACCCCCTTAATTCAAAAATCTCTCCCTCTATTATAAAACTTAATTGCCAAAAAGGAAAATATGTTCTCATTTTATGCTCTGGTAAATTTGCCTGTTGATTTCCACTCCAGGCGCTTCGCTTTCCGCGGGCGGTCCGGGGAGCCTGGAGTGGAAATCAACAGGGTTCCAAAAAATGGACGTTAAGCCTAATCCTATCCATTTTAAAAAACATATTTCTATTAGTTTGTCCATATACATGAGTATTGGGTATTGACTATGTGTAGAGGCGGTTGACATGATGAAAGAGATTGGTTTTTTTCCTGCTTTTATTGAAAGCTACTTTATTGCCTTGGGAGTCGTACTCGGCGGATCACTTATAGGGGGAATTGCTTCATTCCTAACCGGGCAGCCGCCGCTGACAACTGTTTATCGCTTATCTTCAGCGCTAAGAATCTGGGCCATTGTATCCGCTATAGGCGGGACGTTCGACGCGGTTTATACATTTGAAAGAGGTTTATTTAACGCCGATACAAAGGATCTTTTTAAACAGTTTTTATTAATCCTCTCTGCCTTAGGTGGTGCCCAGACTGGTGCCCTTATCATTAATTGGTTAACACAGGAGCATATCTCATCATGAGAATTCCGCCATTATATCGAAAACCTGCCTGGCAGCGTTTTTTTGCAGGAATGGCCGTCGGGGGCGCTATAAGCTGGTGCATTTTTTTATATATTTACGGAGTCTGGCAAGAAGAAAACACCGAATTAATTCGGAAACAAGCCCAGGAGATTGTGGACTTAAACGAGGAGAAAAAAATTTGGCAAGAAGAATATAAAGAAATCAACAAACGGAACATCGAACAACTGACGGTACAGAAAATCAATATTCGAATTACAAACTGGGAAAAGTATAAACTTGATTCATTAAGTGTTTTAGAGACAGAAGACTCAGTGAAAGATGATATTAGTATGATGCTAGCAAAAGATATTGAAACCGTCTATAAAAGTAAGGACCTTCTGAAAAAGATTATTGAAAATAAGCCCGTAAAAATAAATGATAAAAGATATAAACTCAAGGTTAAAGAAATGGTTTTTTATACCAACCTTTCCATTCAACTAGAGATTCAGTTTGAATAACAAGAAATCGGCCCCTTCTACTACGAGGGCCGATTTTTTCTATTTGCTTAAAGAATAGTTTTCACATACTTCACCAAGTGCTTTTAATACATCGTCTACTTCGTTCCACGAATAGATGGAGGCTCCGGAAGCTAGTGGATGTCCTCCTCCTTTGAACTTTCTTGCAACTACATTAATAACTGGGCCTTTGGAACGCAGCCGAACTCTTATTTGCTCGTCTTCCTCAATAAAGAATACCCATGCCTTAATCCCTTTTACATTCCCTAATATTCCGACAAGCAGTGATGCTTCTGCTGGCTTTGCATTGTATTCTTTGAGAAGTTCTTTTGTTAATTTAACGGATGCAACACCGTTTTCCTGAAGTTCAAAATTTTGAAGTATATATCCGTTTAATTTAACGATATTGAGATCTAATTCATACATCTTGTCAAATAACTCGGTACGAGAAAAATTATAATGGATCAATTCTCCAGCATAGCCCAGCGTTTTTTCTGTTGTACTCGGGAATAGAAATCTGCCCGTATCGCCGACTATACCAGCGTATAGAAGTCTAGCTGCTGAATCGTTCATTTTTAGCCCTTTGGCTTGTCCCTTTAGATAAAATTCATAAATCATTTCGCTGCATGAGCTGGCACTTGTATCCACCCATAGTAAATCACCATATTGGTCTTCATTTGGGTGGTGATCAATTTTTATTAATTTATCACCAAGTGTGTAGCGTTTGTCACAAATTCTTTCCTCATTTGCAGTATCACAAACGATTACTAATGCCCCATTGTAAACTTCATCTTCAATCACATCCAGCCTGCGCATGTAATGAAGAGTTGGTTCTTCTAGACCAACAGCATAAATCTTTTTATCCGGAAAGGATTCTTGTAAAATAGCTGCCAAGCCGCCTTGTGAACCATATGCATCCGGGTCTGGACGGACGTGACGGTGAATTATTATGGTTTCATATTTTTCAATCTCTGCTAATATTTGCTCAATCATGGGCGCTTCTCCTTTACCAACTCATAAACCATGGTGGTCTTTTTTTGTTTTTACAGGTACAATAATAGAAGATTTTCTATGCTTGGAGGAAATAATATGTTTGTACTTGTTATATTAATTGCTATACTCTTTGCTTTCTACCTATTTTATAAAACAAAATACATCAGAAGCAACCGTTTAGTAGAAAAGAAATGGCTTGCGGCTAAATCAAATATTGCATTAGGGCTTTTTGTTTCTTTATTCGGAATTAATCACATGTTATTTATTTCCGAAACAACGGTTATGTATATTGTTGCCGCAGTTTTTATTGTTTATGGAGCCATATTCAGCTGGATTGGTTACAAAAAATACAAGCATTACCTTCCTTTCGCAATCGAGGAAGCAAAGAATTTTGAATTACAAAAATAAAAAGTCTGAAGCCGCTTCTCTTATGAAGCGGCTTTGTTTATTTCGATAACTATCTAGATCCAGTGCCAAGTAGCTTCCGCTTTTCTTTCTAACTTCGATCTAGCAGTTGACACATCATCATCGCTTTCCCGACTAATACGCCTTCATTGAAAACCTCAACATCCACTTTTCCAAATTTGCGCCCTACTTCAAGTACTTTTGGATAAATTTCTAATGTACTTTCCATCTGAACTGGTTTAATAAAGTAAATGGTCATATTTTCAACAACAAGGTCACCTTTTTTATAGGATCGTAACACTCGATTGGCAGCATCGGAGACGATGGTAGTAAAAACGCCATATGAAATGGTTCCCAGATGATTAGTCATTTGTGGTGTTACTTCACAAGAGTAAACCTCTTCTCCTTTAGCTTTACCCTGAATTAATACCATTTGGTTGGTAACGATATCATCAATGGTTTCTCCCACCTGTGGCTGCCGTTGGTTCATTTGTAAGGCCTTTAATACGTCCTGCCTGCTGATGATCCCCTCTAGCCGGTTAGCATCATCCGTAACAGGAAGAACTTCAATTCCTTCCCAGACCATTGTATGCGCAGTTGAGGCCACACTTGTTTTCCCATTAACAGACATTGGGTGTTTGGTCATAATCTTATCGATAGTAGTATCCATACCTTGACCTAAAATATCTTTGCTTGTAACCATCCCTTGTATTTTCATGTTCTGATCGACAACAGGATAGCGACTGTGAGCAGTTTGTTGATTAAATTCGTGCCATCTGGACACCTTATCCGTGGTTTTGAGATAAAAAGTATCGACAAGAGGCGTTAGAATATCCTCAACCAGTATTATTTCTTTTTTAATCAATTGGTCATAAATCGCCCGGTTAATCATTGTTGCAACCGTAAACGTATCATAGCTAGTTGAGATCACCGGTATTTCGAGTTTATCTGCTAGTTTCTTAATATGTTCTTCCGCGTCGAATCCACCGGTAATGAGTACAGCGGCTCCTGCTTTTAAGGCTAGTTCATGTGCCTGCGTTCGATTTCCAACAATCAACAGGTTTCCAGCTTCCGTATAGCGCATCATGGCTTCTAATTTCATCGCACCAATCACAAACTTACTTAATGTTTTGTGCAACCCTGTTCTTCCGCCTAACACCTGTCCATCAACAATATTTACTACTTCTGCAAAAGTCAGCTTTTCAATGTTTTCTTTCTTCTTCCGTTCGATTCTAATCGTTCCAACACGTTCGATGGTACTAACATATCCTTTATTTTCCGCTTCCTTAATCGCGCGGTAGGCAGTACCTTCACTCACAGTCATCGCCTTAGCAATTTGCCTGACAGATATTTTTTCCCCAATTGGGAGTCCATCTATATATTGTAAAATTTGTTCATGCTTTGTGGCCAAGACCTTCACCCTTTTTATAGTCAAATTCCAATCATTCAGTTACGAATAATCCGGATTACGTATAAATTTTATTATAGAGTGTTAAAAGCCTTGATTCAATGCGGATTCTCACATTGCCGTTAATTATCAATGAAAGGATCTGGATTTCCTCTTTACTCGTCGCTCGACATGAGGTTTTTGACCTTGCCTTTTTGGACTATAAAGCAAACCAGTTAGATTTCCGGCAATGACCATTAACGCAAATGCAAGCCAGGCTACTGAAAATATCCCTTCGGCACCATCGGCATAAATGGATATGCGCGGGACTCCATAATAAAGCAAGAAGCCACAGAGTAACAGGCAAAGTAAATATCTGTTCTTTTTCATCTTCATTTCCTCCCCTATAAAGACTGCTTGTTCCATATTTATGCATAGGGGAGCGAAAAAAGTATGTAAATTACCTAGAACATTTAAAATTCAATTGCTTCGCCGGGTTGGAGTACTTTTCCTTTTTTATCTTCCAGCATTTCTATAAACTTGAAAGGATCCTGTTTAATTGGCGGGAATGTATTAAAATGAATTGGTACAACTGTTTTAGCTCTTAGCAGTTTTGCAGCATATGCTGCATCTTCAGGACCCATGGTAAAATTATCACCTATTGGCAGGAACGCAACGTCAATCGGATGGCGGTCACCAATTAGTTTCATATCTGAAAATAATCCGGTATCTCCAGCGTGATAAATGGTTTTTCCCTCATTCATAAATAAAATCCCGGCAGGCATGCCACAATAAATGATTTCATTATTTTCCGTTGTATAGCTTGAACCGTGAAAAGCTTGCGTTAATTTAACTTTGCCGAACTCAAATTGATGGGCTCCGCCAATATGCATGCCATGGGTGTTCACTCCCTGCCAGCTTAGGTAAGTGGAAAGTTCATGGTTGGCCACAACAAGAGCATTATTTTTCTTTGCTAACTCGACCGTATCCCCGACATGGTCGTTGTGTCCATGTGATAAGATAATGACATCAGGGCTTGTTTCATCCACTTTCAAGTCTGTTAATTGATTCCCATTAATAAATGGGTCAATTATAATATTTTTTCCATTTGTTTGAATTTGAACTACTGAATGTCCGTGATATGATATTTTCATCACATTCGCTCCCCTCATTTTCTTCCTTTACTTATTTCCATACAATGAATGGAATTCCTTCCATAATCTCTAGTATAATCCTAGATTATCGAAATTAAGCAGGTAGACCTAAATGTATCGAAAGTTTACTTTTCATGTTTTAATTGATACTCTCAAATAGGATATGAATTACATAGGGGGAGTTAACATGAATCAACGATTAACTAAACTTCAATCATGGATGAGGGAAAACGATATAGAAGTTAGTTTTCTAACCTCTTCAGAGAATGTATTTTATTTAAGCGGATATTACACCAATCCACATGAACGGCTGCTCGCACTTGCAGTCTTTCAAACGGAAGAGCCATTCCTTGTCTGCCCTGCAATGGAAGTGCCCGATGCCAAACGTTCAGGCTGGGACCATGAAATTCTAGGTTATAGTGATATCGAAAACCCATGGGAAATGATTTTAAATTCTATTAATAATAGAATAAAGAGTGTATCAAAAGCAGCCATTGAAAAAGAACATATGAATGTAGAACGCTATGAACACCTCTCAAAATTATTCCCACAAGCAGCCTTTGTTTCTGCTGAAGAAAAATTGCGCATGCTTCGAATGATTAAAGACGCCAAGGAATTAAAAATTATTGAAGAAGCATGTGCTCTTGCTGATTTCGCCGTTGAATTCGGGGCTAGTGAAATTAAGGAAGGCAAAACAGAGCTGGAAATACTAAATGCTTTAGAGTACGCCTTAAAACAAAAGGGCGTTACCGAAATGTCGTTTTCAACCATGGTTCTTACCGGAGCTAATGCCGCTTCTCCACATGGAAATCCAGGAGAGACGAAAATTCAAAAAGGAGATCTTGTCTTATTTGATTTGGGTGTGGTTGTTGATAGGTATTGTTCAGATATCACTAGAACTGTGGCTTACGGGGACATTGATGACAAGCAAAAAGACATCTATGACACTGTATTAAAAGCTCAGCTGGCTGCAATTGAAGTAAGCAAGCCAGGAGTAACAGCTGCAGAAGTAGACCTGACTGCCCGTCGAATTATTTCTGATGCGGGCTATGGAGAATATTTTCCACATAGACTCGGTCACGGGCTCGGAATTAGCGTCCACGAGTATCCATCATTGACAGAAACAAACCCACTCATTATTGAGGAAGGTATGATCTACACGATCGAGCCAGGTATCTATGTACCAAATGTGGCCGGTGTTCGGATAGAAGATGACATATATATTTCTGGAGACGGGGCAAAAGTTCTTACGAAGTTCCCTAAAGACTTGCAGATCATAAAATAATTTCATTTGTAATTTTTTTACATTGAAATTTAAGCAGAATTGATATATTATACTAATACAAGCTGCGTTGTTCGTAGTCATAATAAAGTTTTAACCTTTAAGCTGTAAAAGGGAGTTTAACCATTGGAGCTGGAATGACAAGCCTCTGTCTATAAGACTTGGAGGACATGCAGGAAGGGTTTCTGAGAACACCCACTTTGAGGAGTGGTGGTTTAAAACTTTCTTATATTAATACGGCAAATGCGGCTACATAGTATGTATTTTAAACCAGTTCCTTTTAGGAGCTGGTTTTTATTTTATAAAAAAGAAGAGGAACATCCTGTCCCTCCTCCCTTGTAAGGTTATTATTTTTCAAGTAGAGTTTTTGTATCTAAGAATTCCAGCCCGTGTGCTTCTGCGACTGCTTGATAGGTTACGTAGCCGCCCAGTGTGTTGATTCCTTTTAACAATGCTTCATTGCTGAGACAAGCTTGTTTGTATCCTTTGTTGGCAATTTGCACGGCATAAGGGACCGTTACATTTGTTAAGGCAATGGTAGAAGTTCTTGGGACCGCCCCCGGCATGTTTGCAACAGCGTAATGCACAACATCATGCTTCACATAGGTTGGATTATCGTGCG
The DNA here is from genome assembly GCF_023714155.1 of Neobacillus sp. MER 74. Lineage (NCBI taxonomy): Bacteria > Bacillati > Bacillota > Bacilli > Caryophanales > Bacillaceae > Neobacillus > Neobacillus sp. MER 74. The sequence continues at coordinate 115,671 of NZ_JAMAUV010000008.1, read as the reverse complement.
TGGTAATCCGGTCAGTGGTTTCAAAAATCCCTCCCTGATCGATCGCAATATCCACAACAACACTGCCTGGTTTCATCGATTGAATCATTGCTTCCGTTACGAGTTTCGGGGCTTTTGCTCCAGGAATAAGAACGGCACCAATCACCAATTCCGAATCCTTCACTGCTTCAGCGAGATTATAAGGATTGGACATAAGGGTCGTCACATCTGAGCCAAAAATATCATCTAATTGACGAAGACGATCTGGATTTAAATCAATAATAGTCACTTTAGCTCCTAATCCAATCGCCATTTTAGCCGCATTCGTTCCGGCCACACCTCCGCCGATAATGGTAACAGTTCCTCTTTGGACCCCCGGGACACCAGATAAAAGAATTCCCATCCCCCCATGGACTTTTTCAAGGAATTGGGCACCTATTTGTGGTGCCATTCTGCCAGCTACCTCACTCATCGGCGTTAACAATGGTAAGCTTCTATTTGGCAGCTGCACCGTTTCATAGGCGATACCTATTACTTTTTGATCAATTAACGCCTTCGTTAATTCTGGTTCAGGTGCAAGATGTAAATATGTAAATAATATTAATCCTTCACGAAAGTATTTATATTCGCTTGGAAGCGGTTCTTTCACCTTCATCACCATTTCCATGGACCATGCTTCTTCTGCTGAATCTACAAGTTTTGCACCTGCTGATTCATAATCCTCATTTAAAAAACCAGATCCAAGCCCAGCTCCATTTTCAATAAAAACCTCATGACCAAATTTAACCAGGTTGATTACTCCGGCTGGTGTCATGGCTACACGGTTTTCATTATTTTTGATTTCTTTAGGTACTCCGATCCGCATGTACTTACCTCCAAATAAATTCAAATTAGTAAAATTAACCAAGACAATTTAATTATAACCTTTTTCCAAAGGAAGATGTAACTTCGTAACATTAACGAAGGAACATTAGATTTCGACAATAACTAAAGCAAAAGCTTTGCCAAATGGCAAAGCCCTTTTTTTAATAATACCAAGGATAATATGGGTATGGGTATGGCGGGTAGTAAGGATACCCGTATCCCCAACCTGGAGTTAATAAAGCACCTGCTGCTAAACCAGTTAAGAATGGGACCCCAAAGCCAAAACCAAATCCTGGGCGGCCAAAACCAAATCCAAATCCCGGGCGGCCAAAACCGAAACCAAATCCCGGGCGGCCGAAACCTCCATGGAAACCACCAAAATGTCCAAACCCTGGACGAATCCTTTCATCGTTAGGATCCATCACATTATAGTTCACGTCAATGTTGTTAGGCATTCCATACATTTCTGTGCTCATGTTTCTCCTCCTCATTTTTATTAATAGACACACTAAAGAATATGCATAAGTAAATGCATATTCTTGGGTATTTGCCCTTGATTTCGAAAATTCCAAGACATTTGTCCATAAAAAAAGAACTATCCCCTATAAGGACAGTCCGTACGACATTACATTAATTCTCGGTTCCTGCAAAATCATCACTATCAGCAATCGCTGTACCTTCGCCAATAAATCCACTGTTATATGAGTCCAAAATTAGCTGGCTAACTTCATTGGCACCATGCTCATTAAACTCAAACAAAAACTTTTTGTTTTGTTCATTTTTACCCATCATTCAATTCTCCTTTCCATTGAGGTTACCTCTATATTGTTCGAAAAGTTGCAACAGTTATTCCTTGTTAAATAATGTATAATTTAAGTAAGGAGATGATTAATCATGGGACTTAAATATAGAAATATTTTAGTCGCTATTGATGGTTCAAAAGAAGCTGATTGGGCTTTTAAAAAAGGGATTGAAATAGCCAAGAGAAATGATGCCACCCTATTATTAGTCCACGTTATTGACACTAGAACATTTGCATTAATTGAGGCTTATGACACGGTCGTTGGAGATCGAGCGGAAAAGGCTGCAAAAGATATGCTTGAAAATTACCGCAAGCAAGCCGAGGATGCGGGCCTAACTAAAGTGCAATATGAAATTGATTATGGTTCTCCAAAAATACGTATCCCAAGAGATTTAGCTAAAAAACACGAAGTGGATTTGATTATCTGCGGTGCAACTGGATTAAATGTTGTCGAGAGGTTTATTATCGGCAGCGTTTCTGAACATATTACTCGTTATGCACATTGTGACGTACTCGTAATTCGCACAGAAAAAGATATCGCCTAAGAGTCGAAAGCACGCAGCTGATTTTAAGCTTCGTGCTTTCTTTACAAATATACTGAGGTAAAGATTACTGTTGTTTTTGTACTCTGTTGATAGGAGTGGAAGGCACGAAGACTCCTGCGGGAGTACGGGTCAGGGGAGACCCCGCAGGCGCTAAAAGCGCCGAGGAGGCTCCCCGGCACGCCCGCGGAAAGCGAAGTGCCTGGAACGGAGATCAACAGACAAGTTTAACACAGCCCACAAATATTAAACATAGATTTGTAGTGAATGGGTGGTAAATCTATAGTAAAATAAAAAGTAGTCAGTCGGATTGGAGGCAATCGTATGGAAGAATATTTTTCTTTTGATCATCGTCTTGGTATTCCAGTACCCGAATTAACTTTGGAATGGGACCAATACAACGAGGAAACACAACAAAAGATTCTCTTTTACTGGGAACAAGTCCGCGGTTCGATCCCTGACCGGATTAGTGAACTTGAAACTGAAATTAATTTGAAACAAACACTTCTCTCCAATGAAAGTAATTTTCCACGTTCATGTCAACTGAACACGGAAATCGCAGAACTCGCTTCCATTATTAATGATTTATGGCTATGGTACCGAGCAAACGAAGTGCTTTCAACAAAAGCCCATCAATAGAAAACTCCCTTTCCATCGAAAAAGGGAGTTTTCTCTATTTAGAGGTCTTTTTGTATCTCGCTAACTACATGCCCTAGTTCAGGCAGAATTAATTTATTCATGGCGAGCTTCACGGCACCTGTGGAGCCAGGGGTAGAGAATACTGCTTTATTTTTTACCACACCAGCAATAGCCCTAGAAAGAATAGCTGCCGAACCAATATCTTCTTGAAAACTCAACATCCGGAATATTTCACCAAAACCGACAATCTCTTTATCAAGTAATTTTTCTACCGTTTCAATCGTTACGTCCCGCTTGGCAATCCCCGTTCCGCCATTTGTTAAAATGACATCAATTTCTTCCATTGCACATCCTTTTACGATTTCATCTTGGATGGGCTCAGCTTCATCTTTTACAATGACGTAATCAACAATCTTGTGTCCTGCATGTTCAAGCAATTCCATCATTAACTTTCCACTTTTATCTGTTTCCTTTGTTCTTGTATCACTAACTGTTATAACTTTGCAATTAACTTTTCTAGGTGCGGCCTTTTTATGTTCTTGAGTACTCATCCCATTAACTCCTCTTTTTCTCGTAGGTAACGTAGTTGATAATATTTATGAGCCACATCCGTTACTTTTCTAGTTAACTGATAATTTGCACTAGCACCAATGGCCATGCTGACAAGCGGTATTCCTTGAATCGTTTTTTTTCTGAACAGTGAAATGACCAGCGCTTTCATAAGTTGTTGAACCGGTTGTTCAAGCCAGGTGATATCAGTTATTTCTTCATTTCCTTCATAAAAATAATAGTCTTCCTGCGCCTCTAATTCTTCCATCAGCGAGGTCCAGCCTGCTCTTTGCAGTCTTGGAGGTAATGTAGCCGTGTGAAAGACCTTCAGAGAGGTCATCATTTCAAATGGGGTATTCACTTCCACCCCGTAAGTCATCGCTATTAATTGGACAACCCTTAAATTAATTACTGCTATCGCTGGTATATCTGTGCTTAATAGCAGTGGACCACCAGTCCCAGCTAACCCCCCTTGAGCAAAGGAATAAAACCGATGACGGGCAATTTGCTGCTCAGCAATATATTGTAATTGTTCAATGCTTAAATTTTTTAGATCTGCAATTTTTTCTAGATCCTTATAAAAGATTCGCCCCGATGAAAGAATTCTCTCCTTTGCATCCATTTGCAGCTGAGAACCTTGGATCATGCTATGTAAATGAAACAGCCAGCTATCGATCACTGAAAAGAATTGGCTTTGAACCTTTTCAGGCAATAATGAGAATGATTGCTGCAGAAATTTTTCATAGGTTAATTGGAAATCATTCGGCTCGAATTCAAATAAATTTCTTTCCCATTCCTGTATTTCATTCAAGACCATTGCTTCACGGTCTGTTAATGGCATGTTTGATTCCTCCCAGTGCAAGGCTTTCTTTTTCAAGTATATCATAAAGAATTACCTTGATAAAAAGACAAAAGACAAAAGCTATGCCCTAGCTTTTGCCTTTTAATAATATCGATTAATGAATGTTACCAAGACGTATAACGTCGCGGGCAATCATTACTTCTTCGTTTGTTGGGATGATTAATACTTTTACTGGTGAGTGTGGGTAGTTAATAAATGCTTCTTCGCCTCTAACTTTGTTAAGAGCTGGATCCCAATAAACACCCATAAATTCTAGACCTCTTAAAACATTTTCCCTAATGGTGTCGCTATTTTCCCCAATTCCTGCTGTGAAAATAATCGCATCGACACCGTTCATTCGTGAAGCATAAGAACCGATGTATTTATGAATTCGATTAGCAAAAACATCCAAGGCAAGTTTCGCACGCTCATTGCCTTTTTTCGCTTCAATTTCAATATCACGTAAATCACTTGAGAAACCGGACATGGCTAGCATACCACTCTTTTTATTAAGGACATCAAGTACTTCTTCAGCTGTTTGATTGGTTTTTTCCATAATATATGGGATCAATGCTGGGTCAATATTACCTGAACGAGTACCCATGGTCACCCCGGCCAGTGGTGTAAAGCCCATAGATGTGTCAATGGACATACCGCCTTCAATTGCTGCAATACTTGCACCGTTTCCTAAGTGACAAGAAATTAGACGCAATTGTTCAACAGGTCGCCCAAGAAGTTCTGCTGCACGTTGAGAAACATATTTATGAGAAGTTCCATGGAAACCATACTTACGAATACCATACTTTTCGTAGTACTCCATTGGTAAGCTGTATAGGTAAGAGCTGTCCGGCATCGTTTGGTGGAATGCCGTATCAAATACAGCTACTGCTGGAACATTAGGAAGTACGCTCATGAATGCCTTAATTCCTGTTAGATTGGCTGGGTTATGCAATGGCGCAAGTTCAGATAATTCATCAATTTTCTTTATTACTTCGTCAGTAATGAGCGCAGAATCATTAAATGTTTCTCCACCATGGACCACACGGTGTCCCATTCCAACAATTTCATTTAAGGATTTGATAATACCTAGAGTTGTTAATTTATCTAATAGCATTTTTACAGCTACTTCATGATCAGGAATATCAATTATTTCTTGGATTTTTTCACCATTAACCGTTATATTAAAAATTGAATCATTTAAACCGATTCTTTCGATTAATCCTTTTGTAATGACATCTTCACTTGGCATTTCAAACAATTGAAACTTCAAGGAAGAACTCCCCGCATTAATTGCAATAATTTTTGACATATTGTTACCGCTCCTTTTATATAACAACACTGGTTTGGCATTTTTTTTGAGTAGTACAACATTATTTTGCTCAAACCACTCTTGATTATTTTCATCCTTAATTGAATCATTGTGTATAGTTTATTTCAAGGCAAATTTCTCGTGGCAGCGGTTACATTACAAATGAAAATGTATTCTGATATTTCTTATTTTACAATATTAAAAAAGGATGAACCTAGAGAATAATCTCGGTTCATCCTTTGTTTTCTTGAAACCATTTATCCATTTTGAATAGTATTTTGTCCATCTCTACAGCACTTGAAAGATTTGGTAATTCAACCAGTAATGCTTGCTTAGGAGGCATTACACCTTCTCCTTTTTTTTGCAAGATAATGATACTTTTCGCTGTATTTTTATTTTTAAACATGCTTATTGGTAATTGGAGTAATCCTTGAACAATCACATGCTCTTTAAAAAATTCATGTAATTGTGGTGCTTGGTCACTTTCAAATAATCCATTAGGAATAAGAAAGAATAAATACCCGCCTGGCACTGTATGACGGACACTTTGTTCCATGAATAGATGATGAGAGTAAGTATGCCCTTCACTTACACTGACTTGATAATCTGCAGCTCTGACATCATTTGGATAAAAGCCTACGGGCAAATCTGCGATTACTGCATCAACAGGATCAATAAACATCGGTTCAAGACTGTCTTGATTGAAGAGTTGAATAGGATGAGCTTGTAAATTTGCATTAACATAGGCAAGCTTTATAAGAAGGTCATCAATCTCAACGCCGACAGAATCAATTTTTCTTTGAAGATGATTTAAAACAGTTGTTAGCAAATTTCCCGTCCCCACTGCTGGATCAAGCAAGCGGAAGTTTGACTGTTTCATAAATCTTTCAACTAAATAGCCAATAAGTATCCCAACAGAATCAGGTGTCATTTGATGGTTCGGTTGAACACTATCGTTCATGCCTTTTAAAATAGCCAGCTGAAAAGCTTTTCGAATTTCATCGTTTGAAAACTTTTCTAAATGAATCTGTTCATATTGTTTCTTCATTCTTTTTTCTGTTAGTTCGCTGACCTCATCTTGCAGGATTGATCCTTGGAATAAATTCTCTCCTGTCTCAGCGAGTGCCTCTAAATATGTACAATTTAATTCTTCCTGCAGAAGAAGTGCAGTTTCATTAAATAACGTAAACAGTTGTTCTACTGGAGAAACTCTCATTTGATCCCCACCCTCATTAATTTCCTTATTCATTTTAATGAGTATCGACATATTATACAAGTTTTAAGCATAGAAAAAGGCCCTGCAATACACAGAGGCCTTCTAAATCATTACATTATTTAGCTGCTTTAGCTGCTTCAAGTGCTGCTTCGTAGTTCGGGTGGTTGGTTGCTTCACTTACATATTCAACATATGTAACTGTATCGTTAGAATCAACAACAAATACAGCACGAGCCAACAGTCTTAATTCTTGGATAGCAACACCAAATGCTTCACCAAATGAGAGATCACGATGATCAGATAGTGTTTGCACATTTTCAATTCCACTAGCAGCACACCAGCGTTTTTGTGCAAATGGTAAGTCAACACTTACCGTTAATATTTTCACGTTACCTAAACTGTTTGCTTCTTCATTAAAACGACGTGTTTCCGCATCACAAACACCCGTATCCAATGAAGGGACAGAGGTAATTAAACGTACTTGACCTTTGGTACTTTCTAAGGTAACTTCTGACAAATCATTTGCCAATACAGTAAAGTTAGGTGCTTTGTCCCCTACCTTTACTTCATTGCCTAAAAGTGTAATTGGATTCCCTTTAAATGTTACATTTGCCATTTTACATCCTCCTTTGTCATGTTCAAGTTCTAGCGGATAATAGAAAACCGCTTCCCTTCAAATATGTACAGTGTAAATATATCTTTTCAAAATCTAATTTGCAATTAATAAGCTTTTGAATTTTCACATATTGCATGAAAAAAGTTAACCTTCCTCATCTTCTGGAAGATTAACCTTTTCTGCTATAATTCAAGTTCTTCTTTTGGTTTGTGCTCGTTTTTCAAACCTTGCAAACTATTTTGCTGTTGGCCTTGGTCCTTTTTTGAGAACATTTGCTGAATTTTATCTATCGCCTGTGGTGCCAGCTCTAATATTTTTTCATACAAATGAGTGCTTTCATCCAAATGCAGCATTTTTACGCCATGAGAGTTGACAATTAAAAAGGCAATTGGGGTAATCGAGACCCCGCCCCCGCTCCCGCCGCCAAATGGATGGGATGAACTTTGACTTTGACTTTGACCTTGCCCTTGACTTTGAGACCCCTCAAGCTTAAATTCACTACCACCTGCGGCAAATCCAAAACCTACTTTTGACACAGTCAGAATAACACTACCATCAGGGGTTTCAACAGGATCACCAATGATCGTATTCACATCAATCATTTCTTTAAGGCTTTCCATTGCAGTTGTCATCAAACCTTGAATTGGATGGTCAGACATGGCTGTTTCCTCCTTTTTCAAATGGATTTTGTTTTATCATTTGCAAAATTTGTTTTCTTTTTAAAGTGCGGAAGTCCGCCCCTCCAGAATATAAACAGTTTTAATCCTGCTAGAATAGCATGCCCGATACGAAACTGAATAATACATGTAAGTCTTGTTTGAATTACGGCTGCCTGAAAATGTGGAGTCACTGTTATTTTTGGCATTTCCTTCAGTTTTAAATAATGACTAATAAGACCTATGATACTCCCTTTAAATGCCCAAATGGCACCCGTTATCGTCCCTGTGTGTGCTGCATCTCCTAAACCTATCAAAGTATTCCACTCAAATCCTTTCATTGTAACTTTTTGAAAAAAATTCCTTACAATCCGATGCAGCCCAAATACATGATGCAGTAATTTTTTTGCATTTGATAAATTATTTTCAACTTCTTCAGCTGTGATTTGCTTGGAGTCTTCGCTAGTTGATTCAGTTGAGGAATCCCCCATTTTAGATTTACTTTTTACAACAATGCTAGGAGAATTATCATCCACTTTTATTAAAGGTACATTAATTGTATATTTTATTAATCCAAACCAAATCTTAAATTTTATCTTTAAATCATCATTGTCATTATGATGATAATAATTAATTAGTATTGTTAATTTAGTAAAAAGAATGAGAATGAAAAAGAGCAATAGAATTGATAAAACTACGAGCACCCAGAACACTTTCAATCACAACCTTTCAGCGGGTAGTATTTGCTTTTTCAAAAAAAAATAAACCTACCAACAAATGTTGATAGGTTTAAGATCACCGTTCCACATGTACGACCGTTGTGTCAGTGAATAGATCATGCAATCCTTGCTTTTTGGGTAAAAAAGCAATAATTATATATCCAACAATAATTGTTGATGAAATAAAACGGCCAATCCATTCACGAAAGAGAATCGTCCCCCATGTCATTTGGTCACTTCTTAAATCAACTACTTTCAATCCAAACACCATTTTTCCTAGCGTTTGATTTAGATACTTGGTCATTAGTACGAAATACAGGTAGAAGATTAACGCCGATATGATTGAGATTGGAGCAAACATGGACGATTCCGATAAAGAATAATTCACAATTCGAAAAACTGGTTTAATCAATATCCTAACGATACTTCCCACTACCACCAAATCAAGAAGATAAGCCCATAGGCGCATCCAGAAGCCCGCATATCGAAAGGAAAGTTCATCTTTTCTGTCGTTCGGGTATTCTTGATACTCATTCGTTTCCATGGATACTCCCCCTATTCCGCATACAGGTACATAAGCCGCGGAGAATTCGGTCTCGATAGAACCTTCAACAAGCCTGCCATTTCCATATCTTTACCCATTAATTTTTTTGCCTGCATTGTAAATAAGGATCCCAGCCCAAGTGAGTCTGAATAACGGACAACTTGTGCACCTTTAAGTTTCTCTTGTTTTTTCATATGTTTCACCACATCATCTAAGTAACCAAAACCATCAATTAACTGCAATTCCTTGGCTTGACGGCCATCATAGACACGACCATCCGCTATTTTTTTCACCTGCGTGATTGGGAGGTTTCGTCCCTCTGAAATAACTTTAACAAATCCTTGATATGAATTATTTATCATCGACTGTAAGATCTGTCGTTCTTCCTCGGTCATTTTTCTTGTTGGACTCATAATGTCCTTATGCTTACCACTTTTAATCGTAACGAAATCAACACCATATTTATCGGCAAGCCCTTTATAATTGACCCCTTCCATAATCACACCGAGACTGCCAGTCATTGTCTCGGGACTGGCATAAATCTTTTTAGCCGCTGTTGAAATATAATAACCTCCCGATGCAGCCATGGATCCCATTGAAATATAGACTGGCTTTTTGGTTTCTTTTTGGATTTCAGTTAATTTATCATGAATTTCTGCACTTTCAACCACTCCGCCACCGGGGGAATTGACTTTAATAATTATTCCCTTCACCGTATCATCTTTTTTAATATGGTTTAACTTTTTCATAAAGTCCTGATGATTGAAACTAGAGCTTTGCAGGATTGAACCTGTTTCCCCTGTATCCTGGATGACCCCATTTACATCAAGAATCACTATTTTCTTTAATTCATTCCCTTCATTGACAACCTCTTCTGTAAAAGGCTGTTCCGCAGAAGCCATAAAATCGGTGAAATTTGATTCCCATCCTTTAAAGGCAAAAGAGGATAAAAAATTAATGACAACCGAGATGAAGAATAACGCTGCTGCAATCCCTAGTGCGGCCCACCGCTTTCCATTCATAAATACGTAAGTCCCCCTTTTTGTTTATCTCAAAAAATCAAGTCCTATTTCATATTGTCTCAATAAAATGCTAAACTAATTTCAGACTAGCATTATTTCTTAGAGAAAATTTTTGTGATGGGGATAATGTTACAAAAATCTCATTAACTAGGGAGGTACATAATATGGAGAATAGACGCAATATTTACTTTTATCACAAACGCGATTCGGACATGCTGTCAAAAGTGGCTCCGCTTGTAGAAATAGCAAATCGATATGGATTTACAATTGTCACTGATTACCGAAACGCAAATATCATTGCTAGTGTCGGGGATGATGGAACATTTCTCCAAGCAGTTAGGAAAACTGGCTTCCGGGAGGATTGCCTTTATACGGGGATTTCAACCGAAGATAACCTGAGTATGTATTGTGATTTCCGAATTAATGATAGATCTAAAATGATTGATGCGATTGTCACCAATGAAAATGTAAAGGTGCGCCGTTATCCGTTAATTGAAGTAGAAGTTGATGGACAAGGGACGTTTCCTTGCTTAAACGAATTCAGTATTCGCTCTTCAATCATTAAGACACTAGTAGTAGATGTCTATATTGACCAGCTTCACTTAGAAACCTTCCGCGGCGATGGACTTATTGTCGCAACACCAACGGGTAGTACTGGCTATAATAAAGCGGTGAATGGTTCGATCGTTGATCCCCTTCTACCTTGCATGCAGGTGAGTGAAGTTGCCTCTGTTAATACCAATAATTATCGAACGCTAGGTTCCTCCTTTATTGTTGGCAGTGAAAGAACCCTTACGCTTAAAGTAATCTCTGAAGGTAATGACCATCCAACAATGGGCATGGATAATGAAGCATTAAGCATCCGTCACGTAGAGAAAATCAGTATAAAAATAAGTGATAAAAAGTTAAAAACTCTTAAACTAAAAGACAATTCCTTTTGGCAAAAAGTGAAGCGGTCTTTCCTTTAAAAACAGGCATTTCTCACAAAAAACCTTATCCAAGAAAGCGGATAAGGTTTTTCATTATATGCTAGTGCCCTTTTCTTTTCGCAAATGGAACCATTGTGCAGAAAATAGCTTTGTTTTTGATAAAGAATAAATCGTTAATGCGGACCATATGAACATAAAGGATAATAGCTGTATTTTTGAAAAATGTTCATGGTAAACAAATACGCCTAAAAGTAAGGTTAATGTTGGTGCAATATATTGGAGAAAACCTAATAATGATAAAGGGATCTTTTGTGCGCCTTTTGCAAAAAACAGGAGCGGTACTGCGGTTGCTATCCCTGCACCTATTAATAAAAGGTCGGTTTGTATCCCTTCCTTTAAAAAATCATTAGACCCATTAAGAAATAAGAAGCCTATATAAATCACAGCAATCGGTGTAATCACTAGAGTTTCTAAGGTTAACCCTACTTCAGAATCCACATTGATTAACTTTTTTGCTAATCCATATAATCCAAAGGAAAGGGCTAATACAATCGCAATCCACGGAAACTGCCCATGGGAAATAGAAATGATTAATACACCAATGGCTGCTAGGATAAATGAGACGTATTGATAAATCGTCAATTTTTCTTTTAGCACAATCATCCCTAATAAAATACTAATTAATGGATTGATGTAATATCCAAGGCTTGCTTCAATCATATGACCGCTGTTAACCGCCCAAATATAAATGAACCAGTTCACACTGATTAACAGGGAGGCAATCGTCAATGCAGCCATTTGTTTTTTATTTTTCGCAAACCCTTTAATTGTTTGAAGAAAAAGTCCCCATTTGTTGGTTAGGAGAAGAATGACGACCATAAAAATAAACGACCAAACAACACGACTGGCTAAAATTTCTTTAGCATTAACATGGTCTAAAAGCTTCCAATAGATTGGTAATAATCCCCAAAGTAAATAAGAAAATCCGGCATGTATGACACCTTTTTGTGTTTCTGTCTTATTCATATGTGTACGAGCCCCTATTCTTTCTAGTTTCGAAATAATTTCTATTATAACGCGAAACTTCATAAATAGGGGAAATTTTTGCTTTAAAGAAAGGCTGTGTTAAACCTGTCTGTTGATATCAACATTATTCTCTAACATAGCCTAAAGAAAAAAAGCAGACGAAATTTCGCCTGCTCGCTCCAACAAACTTTATGCTTGTTTCGCTCCCTCAAGTTCTTTTTTCCGAAGTTCAATCCGGCGAATTTTCCCAGAGGTTGTTTTTGGAAGTTCTGTGATATATTCAATTTTCCTTGGATACTTATATGGTGCTGTAAGCGTTTTTACATGCTCCTGTAATGTTTTTGTTAATTCAGGGTCGGAGGAATCAACATCTTCTTTTAAGACAACAAATGCTTTGACAATAAAGCCGCGAATCTCATCAGGACTTGCCACGACTGCACATTCCTTTACAAATGGATGTTTAACAAGTGCATCTTCCACTTCAAATGGTCCAATCGTATAGCCAGAGCTGATAATAATATCATCCCCACGGCCTTCAAACCAAAAATAGCCTTCTTCGTCCATCTTTGCTTTATCACCGGTTACATAATAATCACCGCGGAACTGCATTGCTGTTCTTTCCGGGTCTTTATAATAGTTTTTAAATAAGGCTGGCGTTTCTACATGGACAGCGATATCACCCACTTCACCGACTGCACACACCATGCCCTCTTCGTTTATAATTTCAACTCTGTTTCCAGGCGTCGGCTTGCCCATGGAACCAGATTTCAATTCCATTCCTTTGGTAACGCCTACAAGCAAAGTATTCTCTGTTTGTCCATAACCGTCACGGACATCAATATTAAAATGTTTTCTAAACGTGTCAATTACTTCTCGATTTAATGGTTCCCCTGCCGAGACAGCACTATGAAGATTTGGTAATTGGTAATCAGCTAAGTTATCAACCTTCGCCATTAGTCGATATTCCGTCGGTGTACAGCAAAGGACATTTACATCATATTTTTGGAGGAGACTCAAATATTTTTTCGGTTCAAATTTTCCGCTGTAAACTAAGCCAGTACCACCGGAGCCAAGAACGGATAAGAAAGGACTCCAAATCCATTTTTGCCATCCTGGGCCAGCAGTTGCCCAAACTGTGTCACCATCTTCAATACAAAGCCACTGTGGTGCAGCTGTTTTTAAATGTGCATAAGCCCAGCCATGTGTATGGACCACACCTTTAGGATTCCCAGTTGTTCCAGATGTATAGGATAAAAAGGCCATATCTTCTCTAAGGGTGTCTGCTTGTTCAAAGGATTCGGAAGCAGTTGCCATCTCAGTGTCCAAGTCAATCCAGTCCGGTTCACCTCCACCAATCGTAAATCTGAGCAATGGCTGGGTTTTGTTGATATTTTCAAATTGATCCGCGTATGGATAATGACTTATTACACCCTTTACATCACCGTGTGTTATCCGATATTGCAAATCCTTTTCCTTTAACATTTCCGAACTTGGAATAACGACCAATCCCGCTTTTAAAGCAGCCAAATAAACGACATATGCTTCAATGAGACGCGGTACGATGACAAGGACTACATCTCCCTTATTTAAGCCATTCCTAGCGAACACATTTGCTGCTTGATTCACTTTCCTCATTAATTGTTCATATGTAACTTGCTGGGTGTCACCTGCTTCACTCTCCCACTTTAATGCCACTCTGTTTGGATTCTTCGCAAAATGCTCCACTTCTGAGACTAGATTATACTTTTCCGGTGCAATCAAATCTTCCCGCTTCATGCTTCTCCCCCTAACAATATGTTATTTTTATCCCACAATATTAATTATACAAAATTATTAGATAATTTTAAATTATTATTCAGATACAATTATTTTTTACTATCTGGACCATAAAAAGAGAGCGTGGGGAAACCCCCACGCTCTCTGTAGCCATCGTATTAATTTTTTTATTAACGAGAGAATCCGCCGCCTAATTGTGATTCAGCCATTGCTACCAGACGCTTTGTGATTTCACCACCAACAGATCCGTTAGCGCGTGAAGTAGTGTCAGCTCCAAGATTTACACCAAATTCAGAAGCAATTTCATATTTCATTTGGCTTAGAGCTTGTTCAACACCAGGAACCAATAATTGATTTGAGTTGTTGTTGTTTGCCATGTGATATCACCTCCTTGTGAGTATAGAATGTGTAGAACTTAAGAACTTCATTCTATCTTACAATTGGTAATTGTTCACAAATTGTTCGAATTTTACCTTCTTAAAATAATTCGCTAAATTCTGAGTGCTGTTTTTGATCCGGTTTGACGACAATTGTCTCTGTCCCCTGTACTGCTTCATGGATCAAGGGTTCAAAATCAAAAAAACTTTCAAAATGCTGAACCTTTTCTCTTTTTGGCTTTGTTTTCGGTGAGGAAGGTACAAAGATGGTACAGCAATCTTCAAAAGGCCTGTTTGAGATTTCAAGTGTATCAATTTCTTGCGCAATTTTTATAATATCTGTTTTGTCCATTGTAATCAATGGCCGCAAAATAGGCGTATTGGTTACTTCATTGATTGCATACATACTTTCTAATGTCTGGCTCGCCACTTGACCTAGGCTTTCACCGGTAATAATCGCCAAACCTTCGTGTTTTTTTCGAATTTCATCTGTAATTCGCAGCATCATTCTTCTTGTGGATGTCATCGAGTAATTTTCTGGTATTTGTTCGCGAATCGTTTGCTGAATATTTGTAAACGGGACAATATGCAATTTCAGTGAGCCATATATTTCAGCTAGTTTTTTTGAAAGATCAATGACCTTTTCTTTTGCCCTTTCACTCGTAAATGGAGGACTGAAGAAATGGACTGCTTCGACTTCTACTCCTCTTTTCATTGCCATATACGCTGCAACTGGGCTGTCAATCCCACCTGAAAGCATGAGCATAGCTTTACCGCTTGACCCAACGGGAAGCCCGCCAGCACCTTGGATGGTTTGACATGATAGATAAATGGCTTCTTTTCTGACTTCAATTCGTAAATTAATATCAGGATTTTTCACATTCACTTTCAACCCTGGGATATTCTGCAATAAATAGCCGCCGATGGTATGATTGATTCCATCAGTATCCAACTCAAACGATTTATCCGATCTTTTAGGTGTTATCTTGAAGGTTTGTCCATCCCTATAAAGAGAGCGAACTAATTCTAGCGAGCTCTGCTTTAATTCCTCCAACCCTCTTTCTACCTTAATCGCAGGGCTAAAGGACTGGATTCCAAAAATATTCTCTAATTTATCAATAACTTCTTCGCAAGCTTCACCATTTAATAAGACATACATCCGGTCACGGCCTGCTTCCACTTTCACGTTCGGAAAAGGAGCAAGCGCGATTCTTACACTTTTTTTTAACTTATCAACAAATTTATTACGATTTCTGCCTTTTGTTGAGATTTCACCATAGCGTATTAGTATTCGTTCGTATTCCATTTATTTCATTACCTTCCTTAATTGGTCTGCAGATTCTTTGAAGCCTTCTAAAGCCGTAATTGCTTCTTCTATACTATTTTCAAAGGAAAGACTTATTCTGACGGCACTTTCCGCTAACGTCTCAGGAACACCCATTTCTAGAAGCGTCTTACTAGGCGATTTTTTCTTTGAGGAACATGCACTTGTTGTTGAAACATAGATGCCTTTCTGCTCAAGCGAGTGGATAAATACCTCCGACTTAATTCCTTTTAGTGAAAAATTTATGATATGCGGGGCTGCATGTTCATGTGGCGTATGAATTTGAACATCTTCTATTTCAGTTAATCCATTCCTGAGCATGCTTTGAATCTTCTTCATTCTTACTAACCCGGTTTCCGCTTTCGTTAAGGTCATCCTAAGTGCTTTGGCCATCGCAACTGCACCTGCCACATTTTCAGTACCACTGCGAAGTTTCCGTTCCTGATTCCCCCCAGAAAATAATGGAGCGAGTCTTGTACCTTCACGAATATAAAGGGCACCAGTCCCCTTTAAACCATGAAATTTATGGCCGGATATCGAGCAGAAATCCACCCTGCCTTCCTTTAGTAAAAGAGGAATTTTCCCTATACTTTGAACAGCATCCACATGGAATAAAATCGTCGGATATTTTTTTAATAGGTCACCAATTTCTTCTATCGGCTGAACCGTTCCCACTTCATTATTCACATGCATAATCGAAATTAAAATAGTATCTTTCCTAATCGCGCTTTCAAGGTCAGCGACACTAATCCTTCCATACCGGTCCACAGGCAGGTAGGTAATCTCAAAACCCTCCTGTTCAAGCTGTTCCATCGCAGATCGTACGGATGGATGCTCTACACTTGATGTAATCAAGTGGCGTCCTTTATTTTTATGCAATAATGCAGTCCCTTTAATTGCTAAATTATTTCCTTCAGTGCCTCCAGAGGTAAAATAAATCTCGGAGGGCTTCACCTTTAGGAGCTTGCTCACTTGTTCTCGTGCCTGGGATAACAACTTTTCTGCTTGTGCACCCATATTGTGTAGTGAGGACGGGTTCCCATAATATTCACTCGATACTGTAACAAAAGAATCTAACACTTCTTTAAACGGTTTAGTCGTTGCACTATTATCTAAATAAATCATTTTTTCTCCTCCGAACTTCCGAACCATTACACTTACAAAAATAAATCTTATCATAAAGATAAATAAAAGGAAAAACAAAAAACCGATTCAGCCAAAGAGTGCACTGATCGGTTTTAATTATTTACTCACTGACAAATGAAGCTTTTATTTTTTTCAAAGCATCGGGATCAATAACGTCCAGTGTTGCTGCCGCTCGTTCAAGAGCCTGTTGGTAATCATAATGTCTAAACGCAATTTCTGCTTCCTTTAAGCCTTTAGCTACTGCTGGGTACTGAGTTTTATATCGATTCCCATATTGAATAGCTTTTTCTGCAAGCATCACATTTTCTAATAGCTCAATCGTTGAATTAGTAAGTTTATCCACTGTTAAAACAGCAATTTCTAAATACTGATTTAATGCGGAAATGTTAAGCGGTTTTTCTTCAAGTTGGTATTTCACATTTTGAATACTCTCATTTGTATCCTCAAACAAATACTTATAATCCTCTGGTAAGCCTGGCACATTGCCCTTCGTCACGAGACGAACGGTCTCCCCCACTTTTTTAGTAAGTTCTTTAAGTGTCTCTCTTGCTTCAAATTCATCTTTCCTAAGGGCTTGGAGTTTTAAAGCAAAATCTTGCTGTCCCTCACGGATAATATCCAGCTGTTCTTTAATCTGAGCCAACTCTTCGCTTATGACACTTTGTGCTATTTCGTTTAATTTTACTTTTTCTATTAGGATTTCAAAATGTTTATAGACACTAGAAAGTTCCTTTTCCAGATGACGCTGTGTTTCAAAATCACTATCGGACAACTGGTAACTTTCTTGAACATGAAGGAGTTCACTTGAAAGATGACTATTTTCCTCATAGGCAGAAAGGAGGAGATCACTCGCAATTTGTTCATTTTTTAACACAAAATGCTTAGCATGAACTTCTTTTTCCAATTGATCGAATAGGATATCGATTCTTTCCTTTATTTCTGCTATACCTTCCACTGCCTCATCAATCTTCGTCGCTTCGATGAGTACTAAATTCTCAGACAGCTTTTCCTCTAAGCGTTTTAGCTCTTCATCCACGTTGATATGTTCTAAGTAATATTCTTGGCCAGACATTTCACGGTACCCTTCAAGAATATCGGATAGCTGATTCGGAAGAAGCGATTGACATTCAATTAATAGCTGCGGGATTAATTCCATATCTTTTTTTATCGTCCCCAGCTGACTTTGAATAGACAAAACTACTTCACGGGCTTCAAGATAATTACCTTGTTCCGTTTTTTCATCAAATTCCTGAAACTTTTGTGACACGCCATTAAGTTGTTCTTCTAAAGACTTTTCTGAATTGCCAAAACTGTGGCGGTGGGCAAGCAGCATTTTCTTAGATTCCCGATACTGATCTTTTAATCCCTCGATTTCAACACGGTTCTTTTCCTCGCTGCCAACCAATTCATGTAACTCTTCTAAAATACTTTTTATCTGATCCTCTGTTTCTTGTAACTTCCCTGCGATGGCTAGTTGGACACCTTTAGCTTTATTAAAACGATACTTATCTATGTACTCTTCTGCATCGAAAAGCATTTCTTCTAATTTAGGAAGTTGCACCGTAACAACCTCGTCCCACTGATTTCGCCAACGTTCGAAAAGCTCTTCCGTTTGCCCTGTCATATTA
Source organism: Neobacillus sp. MER 74 (assembly GCF_023714155.1). Lineage (NCBI taxonomy): Bacteria > Bacillati > Bacillota > Bacilli > Caryophanales > Bacillaceae > Neobacillus > Neobacillus sp. MER 74. The sequence continues at coordinate 97,167 of NZ_JAMAUV010000008.1, read as the reverse complement.
AGCAGCTTAACCTTTGACATTTCATCCAGTACTGGACGATTCATTAAATCGATTTTCCAAGCTTCCAATCGATCCATTTCCTTAAAGTACTTTTTCTTAATTAGATACCCTACTACGATTAAGGCCAGTATTAGGATAAAAAATCCAATGAAAAATTTCACAAGTAAGCCCCCTATTTCCAAAAACATTCTTTCCAAATGCAGTTATCGTACATCTATTTTAAATGAATCTAATAATGTTCTGTTCAATGCTATTATGATACCATGTAAACGACATTTTTTGACTATTAATTTCATTTTTTTTGTAAAATAAAAAAAAATAGCGATTGCCGCTATTTTACGACTGCCCCTAATTTCCTTGGCACATCCGAACATAATGTTTTATCAATCCATAAATTTATATCTTTTAAATATTTCTGTTCAAAAAATGGTTCATTAGGAAAAACATATAACACTTCCCTCATATAATGGGTGTTCATAAATGGCATCATAAGTAATCCTTTTAATTGAATAATTAAATAGGGAATCGAATGAGGACGAAACTCATTCCATTCAAAACCTCTCTCAAAGATTAATTGAAAATAGTATTTTTCTTTAAGTAAATAAGTAGACATGATTTCTCTTACTATTTGTGAGTCCATCGACATTTCTCGGTAAACCAAACTAGCCAATTTACTATTTTCACATTGATAGTGTAATAAATCCGCGACAATTCGTTTTAAACATTCCTTTGCTCCCCTTTCAATGGATGCATAGGCTTCTTCCATCTTACTAATATATTGTTCAAAAAAATGCGTAAAGCAATATTCTAATAGACCTGGTTTGTTTTCAAAATGGTAGGCAATGGTTGCCGTATTTACGTTAGCAAGACGGGCGATATCCCTTATGGACGTTCCTGTATAACCATTGGACGTGAACAATGTGATAGCAGCCTTTACTATTGCTTCTTTAGCATTTTTCTTCATAATAGTGGCCCCTTTCTGGAATACCCGATAATCCCCTTACTTAAAAATTCTTTGTTACACGACAGATTCCTTTATAAAAATATCGACAAAGTCTGCTTATATTCCTGTAAATTTGATAAAATACTTATATTAAATTGTTGAAACAAAGGGGAAATTTCATGTTTAACGTCGAAATGTATTCAGGGAGCCGCGAAGAAAATTATAATCTTGTCATAAAACAGTTGCATGCTCTCATTCATGATGAGGACAATCAAATCGCCAATCTTAGCAATGCAAGTGCCCTGCTGAATCAATTTCTTGATCGAGTTAATTGGGTTGGATTTTATTTAATGGATAAAAACCGACAGCTTGTCCTGGGGCCATTCCAGGGTCTTCCTGCGTGTGTCCGAATTCCGGTTGGTAAAGGGGTTTGTGGAACGGCTGCCTTAAAACAGGAAACGGTTCTAGTTGCTGACGTTCATCTGTTTCCAGGCCACATTGCCTGTGATGCTGCGTCCCAATCAGAAATTGTCGTTCCGTTGATAAAGGATGGAGAGCTACTTGGTGTTCTTGATATTGATTCCCCAGAAAAGAATCGCTTTGATGAGTTAGATCAACAAAAACTAGAAGAGTTTGTCGCTATTCTGGTTGAACATATATAGAGAGAGCACAGAGGAAGTTTCCTAATGGGATGCGTTTTCGGGTGCTTTATTATTAAAAGACAAAAGAATTGATGTATGAATGGGCATACGTCTTTTTCTTTATTCATCAAGGTTTCTTTCAGGTTAAGCACTCGAGCTAATAAATAACCGGAAAAATTCCGCTTATTTAGAAATTATCATTAAAAATAACCAAAATAGGCGGAGAGATTCCGCCTATTGACTCGAAAAACGTGAAAATGAGAGATTTTTGCCTTGCATAAGCGGAAAAACTTCCCTTATATACCCCGAAACCAGCTTCGTTATGCATTTAACAGGAAATTCTCCGCTTATTTACTTTTATGCTCTTTCTATTATATCTTATCCAGCGCTTGTTCGAGGTCTTCTTGAAGATCCTCCCATGCTTCTAGGCCAACAGATAGCCGCAGCAAGGTATCATCAAAGCCCATTTTTTTTCGTTCTTCCTCTGGTACAACTGCATGGGTCATCGTCGCAGGATGTTGGATTAATGACTCAGCATCACCGAGACTAACAGCAATTTTTATTAATTGGAGTTGATTCATCAACTGTTGTGCTGTTTCCTTTGTTCCCTTGATTGTAAAAGAAATAAGCCCGCCTGGTTGTTTCATTTGATTTTTTGCAATTGAAAAATCTTGATGCTCTGGATCGCCAGGAAAATAAACTGTTTCGATTTTCGGATGGTCTTTCAAAAATCGAAACAATTTCCTGGCATTTTCACAGTGGCGGTCCATGCGCAGTGGCAGTGTTTTCATCCCTCTTAATAAAAGCCAAGCATCAAAAGGTGAGATAATCCCACCAATGTCTTTTTGGGTCGTCTTTGATACTTGTCTAATAAACTCCTTCTTTCCAACGACAAGCCCCGCAATGACATCTCCATGTCCGCAGATATATTTGGTTGCACTATGAATGACAACATCGCACCCAAGTGTAAGAGGAGTTTGAATATAGGGGGAACAAAAAGTGTTATCCACCACAACAGGAATCCCTTTTTCATTGGCCACCCTCGCCACTAATTCCAAATCTACCAACTTCATTGTAGGATTTATCGGCGTTTCAATATAGATACATGCGGTGTTTGGACGGAGTTCTTGTTCTAATAAATCCGCTGAGTTCATTAAAGAAAAGTGGTGGTCTATACCATATTTCTCTTTTAATAGCTCTAACAAACCAAAGGTACAACCATATACTCCTTGTGAACAAAGAATATGATCCCCCGTCTTTGTTAAGGCCACTAACACGGCACTGACGGCTGCCATTCCAGACGAAAACGCTAAGCCCGCTTCACCTTGTTCAAGAACGGCGATCCTGTCTTCCAATATTTTCACGGTTGGATTTCCCAAGCGCGAATAAATAAATCCCTCTTCCTGACCAGCAAACCTTCTTTCCCCTTGTTCGGCGTTTGCAAAAGTGAAGGTGGATGTTTGATATAAAGGGGGAACTAAACTGTCTTGATGTTCATCCGCCTTGTAGCCTGAATGAATAACTTCCGTTTCAAACCGTGATTTCTTTTTCTCCATTTTTGATTCCTCCCGTTTGAAAACGTTTGCATTTTGTTGATTTATAATATGTCAGTTTGATAAATATCGTTAGGGCACTCTTCATATGAGTGCCCTCTCCTAACAAACTCTAATACTTTGCTTTTGAATGACAACCTTGTTCTTTCCTGTCCCCTTTGCAATATACAGTGCTTCATCTGCCCTTTTAAATAGGTAACTGTAGGCATCATCCTGCTCCTTATTCCAATAAGAAACACCACAAGACACCGTAATATGCGGCACAGAGGATTCAGCAATTTTTTTTACTAATCTTTCAGCTACAGCCGCTCCTTTGTCTAATCGAACTCCCGGAAGATAAAGAGCCAACTCTTCCCCACCCCAGCGGGCACCGATATCTTCTCCACGAATATTGTTTTTTATCAATTTTGCAACCTGTACTAGAACTTGATCTCCCACCTGATGGCCATATGTATCATTTATTTCTTTAAAATTGTCAATATCGAGCAGGATAAAAGTACCTTCTCCGGACTCTTTCATTGACCCCTGAATCCTCTCATCTAAAAATTTACGTGAATAGAGCTTTGTTAGATGATCGGTAATAATCATATGCTCCAACTCTTCTCTGAGCATGGAATTGGTTAGTGCAAGCGATGAATGATGAATAAGAGACTGAAGGAGTTTAAATGTATCAAAAGAAAAGAAATAGGGCTTTTGATGCATTACAATGGAAAAACCTTTTAATTTTTCGCTATGAATCATTGGTACTGCAAGAATCGAATGAAATCTTGGTGTATTTTTTATGTTTTGGAGGTTGAAATCTCCAATAAATAAAGGATTTTTTTCTCTTTCAATTTTTCCCTTTAAATAATCAATATAAAATTTGGCTTGTGGTGTGTAAAAGTAAGGAGTTGAACCTGGGAGTATTTTTACCTTAGCATGTTCGTTAGTGAATAAGAAAAATCCAACTTCTTGTGCATCAATGGATGAAATGATTTTTTCTGACATATATGACATTGTATCAACTAATCGCAAGTTAGAATTTAAGCAATGCGAAGTTTCGTTGATGAATTGCAAATTGGCGATTTCCTGCCTTGATTGTTGATAAAGATAGGCATTTTCCAAGGAACAACCCGCCGCACTCGCAAGTAAACAAATAAATTCCACCTCAAACTCATCGAATTCATCCGCGGCTGCTGACACTACCTGTAAGACACCATAGGTTACTTGTTTTCCTTTGAGGGGTGCATAAATAATCGCATGGTCACCAGTTGCAGAATACTCAAATTGAAGTTCTCCTGATCCATATGCTTTAATAGCTGCAATATTTTCACTATCATATTCAAGTTCAATAATCGGAAGTTCATTATGACTATATGTATCCTGTGAAAGTAATAGGGAAAAGGAGGAGTCAGGATATAATTCTTTCAAAATAACACATAATTCACCTAAAAGGTTCTCTACATCTAAAGATGAATGTAGTGTTTCTGTAATCTCTATTAATTGTTTGTATCTTTTTATTTGCCACTGTAAATCACACTCGAGAATATCCATTTAGGTTTCACCCGATCTAATTCCAGATATATACATAGTCTCTTAATTATAGTTAATGTTCAGACATTTTGGCGATATTAATTTGTATAAATTATTAACTTTTATTAAAATAATGTTTCTTACAAAATTCGTTTGTACTTATTCTTTAAAAATATTCTTGACTTTAGAGGAATAAAAATTATATAATACTTTTTGTGTAAAATATTGCAGCCTATTGTGTTCACTTTGAATAGTCTCATTTTATTCCTCATATTTAAATGATGGTGTATCTCGTAACCCTTAGCTGCAAGGGCGAAGGTGCATGAAAATAAAATGGCTGTCAAAGAGTCTCATAACGGTTTTTATTTTACCAAAATAAAAACACGAAGGAGGAGTCATTCATGGCTCGTTATACTGGCTCTAGCTGGAAAATTTCCCGTCGTCTTGGAATCTCTCTAAGCGGCACAGGTAAAGAATTAGAAAAGCGTCCTTACGCTCCTGGACAACATGGTCCAAACCAACGCAAAAAGCTTTCTGAATACGGATTACAATTACAAGAGAAGCAAAAGCTTCGTCATATGTATGGCGTAACTGAGCGTCAATTCCGTAATCTTTTTGATAAAGCTGGCAAATTAGCTGGTATCCACGGTGAAAACTTCATGGTTCTTCTTGAATCACGTCTTGACAACGTTGTATACCGTTTAGGTTTAGCACGTACTCGTCGTGGTGCACGTCAATTAGTTAACCACGGCCACATCTTAGTTAATGGTTCACGCGTTGATATCCCATCATTCCGCGTAACTCCTGGTCAAACAATCAGTGTTCGTGAAAAATCACGTAACCTTGATGTGATCAAAGAAGCAATCGAAGTAAACAACTTCGTTCCTGACTTCTTAACTTTTGATGCTGACAAATTAGAAGGTACTTTCACTCGCTTACCTGAGCGTTCTGAATTACCTGCTGAAATTAACGAAGCTCTTATCGTTGAATTCTACTCACGTTAATTGATTTGCTTATTAAACAGCAATCACAAAAACCCTAGAAGCGTTATATAACGCTTCTAGGGTTTTTTATTTTTACTTCGCTTAGTAGAGTATTCGAAATGAGAGAATCTACCTATGTGATAGTCTGCCTTTTGTCTCCATTAATAAAGCATAGAGGAATTTTTTGATATCGATTCGGGTAGTTGCTGTGTGGTTTTTTCCTTCCAGTTCGAGCATCTTCATTCTTACTTGGGTGTAGTCGAACAATTTGGATGAGTAGTACTCAAATGTTGGGTTGGCATAATCGGTTAATCCTAGTGAAGCAAGATGCTCGAGCACCTGTTGGAGGATTCGGCGGATCCGTTGTTCCACAGCCTTGGCTTCTTTTCTAATTTCCTCCGGAGAGACGGACGAACCAAGCCGCTTTTTGGCCGCTCGCTCATAAAGATCCTTCATAGGCGGGAGCTCCCGACTTCCCTCCATGTCCATTTGATGTAAAATTTCTAGAAGATCCAACAAATCCTTTTCACCGTTTTTGCCAACAATTCCAAGTTCAAGCAAGATGCTTTTGGCAGAGGACGGAAACATGGGTTGTTTACTTGGGAGTTCGTTCTCAATCTGCCGTTTTTTTGTATTATGCGTAGTTAAAAAGCTTAATGACTTTTGAATGTTATGAAGTGATTTTTCCAGTAAAAGATAGTCACTCACTTTCTTAATGACACTTACCACCTCAAGTCGGTTTATCGGCTTGGTGATATAATGCTCGACACCTAGGGAATACGCTTCACTAATCATATCCTTCGTTTCGACTTGGGAGATCATGATGATTTTTCCCCGAAAGGAGGGAGCAATTTCTCTGACTGTCTCAATCCCGTCCCTAATGGGCATGAGAAGGTCAATCATTAATATATCAACTTCCTGTATATCGAGGGTATGTGCATCTACTTCAGACCCGTCAGCTGCCTCCCCCACAACCGTACCCAATCCCTCTTCTTCAATAATATTGGATAACATCCCTCTGATAGTTGGGGTATCATCGACAATAAAAAATTTCACTGTATTTCACCCCTTTTTCATTAAATTCACAACCGGAAGCTGAACTTCAAAGGTGGTTCCTTTTTCTTTTGAAGACTCAATCAACTTAATTTTACCCTCAAGATCTTCAATGACATTTTTTGTGTAGGATAAACCAATTCCATTAGAAGCGATTCCTGCCTGGTCAAATTTCGTCGTAAAGCCAGGTTCAAAAATATACACTTTGTTCTTATTTGAAATCCCGTTTCCATTATCCTTTATAGTTATTTTGACTAGGTCTTGAACCTTTTCAGACGTTACCACAATCTGCCCCTCCTGATCGATGGCTTCCACAGCATTGGCGACAAGATTATTGATTAGGGAAAGGAGGATAAAAGTGCGGTACTCCGGATGGTCACCGGAAATTCTTACTTGGAAATCAATCGTTTTCCCAAGCAACTCACTATAATTTTTATTCGAGATAGTTGCAACAGAAATGATTTCCTGAATGTTCATAAAATCATCCAATTTTTCTTTGGTCATTAATTTGGACAAACCGGCATATATACGTTGATTATCTTTTTTAATCTCGTGTAATTCTCCGGCGATTTTCAACATCGCTTGTGCTTGATTCTGATTGTTTAGAGCTTTTAAATCACGATAAATTGCATAGCAGGCACTGGTTAAATTCTCCGCATCTTTCGCGGATTTTTCCAATTGAAACATTTCTACGTACAAATTTGAGACTAATAGTAAAACCTCTTCGGCCCTCTTTTTTTGCTGCTCTTCAGCCAACCTAGTTTCCCGCACTAAGATAGTATTGAAAAAACCGAGGACAAAGAAGCTGCGGATGATTGCTACCCCTATAATAATCAAGAAGCCCGAGGTTGTCATTTTCATATCGGTTGTAAAATGACGAATGGTCATTTCGGTAACATTCCCCAGGATTTCGAGCACCATGCCAAGCAGTCCAATAAGAAGCGGCCGATGATACAATTTCTTTACCTTGAAAATATGAAAAAACATGCCGAAGACCATGTAATAAAAAAACACGGGAAAATGGATAGGGAAATCGAATGAGCCAACCTGTACCTTGTCCAGCATAATCCGAAAACAAACAACTGCACTTCCCGTTAAAAAGCCGGCTAACACAGGATGGATTTTTCGAGACCATAACAAAATGAAGAAGAATACAGTTGTACTCATGCTGAATCTTAAATCAGCTCCGCTTAGGGGGTAAAACTTTAATTCTCCAGTAATGGGCACAGCAATAATCATAAATAAATACGCTAATAATTTATCGCGAATACAATTACTCCCTTTCTATCGTAAAAAAAATATTATAAATTGTAAAAATATTTTTATCCAATTTGTAGGTTTTTGTAGTTTATCGTAGTACTACAAGTATGATGTTAACGTTGGAAACGTTTACAGAATATACCCTACTCTAATACTATCAAAAAACTTACGATGGGAGAGAAGTGAATGAAAAAAATTAGTTTAGCATGGCAAATTTTTATTGGTTTAATTCTTGGGATTATTGTGGGTGCCATTTTTTTCGGAAATCCACATATTGAGGAATTCTTACAGCCTATTGGAAACATCTTTTTGCGATTAATTAAAATGATTGTCGTGCCGATTGTTATTTCATGCCTTGTTGTCGGTGTGGCTGGTACGGGAGATATGAAATCGTTAGGGAAGCTCGGGGGAAAAACACTCCTTTATTTTGAAATTATTACAACGATCGCAATCGTTGTTGGGTTATTAATCGCCAATGTTTTCCATCCAGGTACAGGCGTGGACCGTTCACAACTCGTTAAATCAGACATCAGCTCCTATGTAACGACTGAAAAAGCGACGGAATCACACTCCAAAATTGATACACTCGTGAACATCGTACCGACTAATGTGGTGCAGGCGTTCGCAAATGGGGACATGCTGGCTATTATTTTCTTCTCTGTAATGTTTGGACTTGGCGTTGCGGCAATTGGTGAAAAAGGTAAGCCGATTATCGCGTTTTTTAGGGGTACTGCTGATGCGATGTTCTATGTAACCAATCAGATTATGAAGATTGCTCCATTTGGGGTGTTTGCCTTAATTGGGGTTACAGTTTCGAAATTTGGGTTGGAATCATTAATACCGCTCGGAAAATTGGTAATGACCGTTTATGGAGCAATGATATTCTTTATTATTGTGGTCCTTGGCATTGTCGCAAAAATAGCCGGCTATAATATTTTTAAGCTATTAGCTTACTTAAAAGACGAATTAATTTTAGGGTATTCCACCGCAAGTTCGGAAACCGTCCTTCCGAAAATCATGGAAAAAATGGAGCGAATCGGCTGTCCGAAAGGGATTACTTCATTCGTGATTCCGACTGGCTATTCCTTTAATCTCGATGGTTCAACCTTGTATCAGGCAATTGCAGCACTGTTCATCGCACAAATGTATGGTATTCATATGAGCATTGGACATCAGATTACATTGGTCCTTATTTTAATGATTACCTCGAAAGGGATTGCGGGTGTCCCCGGTGTTTCAATTGTCGTCCTGCTTTCCACCTTAGGAAGTGTTGGTGTTCCTGTCGAGGGCTTGGCGTTTATTTTAGGCGTAGACAGGCTGCTGGACATGGCCCGTACATGTGTAAACATTGTTGGTAACTCACTAGCTGCTATAGTTATCACTAAATGGGAAGGTCATGAAGTTAAAGAACACATCGAAGAACAGGCTGCCTAAGCTGTCATATGGGAACAGGCACAACTAGTGAATATAGCTGGTTGTGCCTGTTTGGTTTTTTGCAAGGATTCTGTTCCAGCCCAAAAAAAGGGCTTTGAACCCAAAGCCCTTCTCCTATTAGTATTTGATTAATGTGTACTTCTTCTTACCTCTTCTAACAATTGTAAATTGTCCTTCGATCCGATCGGTTTCTGCTAATACATAAGCGGTATCTGTGATTTTTTCGCCATTAACTGTGACGGCACCATTTGAAATGTCTTCCCGTGCTTGACGCTTGGATGGAGAAATTTTCGCTGCAACTAAAAGGTCGACCAAATTCTCCTCATTTTGTGAAGTATATGCTGGTACATCTTTAAAACCCTGCGCAATTTCCGTCGCTGAAAGACTGCTTACATCCCCACTAAATAATGCCTGAGAAATTTTGATAGCCTGCTGTAAGGAATCTTCTCCGTGGATCAAACGAGTCATTTCTTCTGCTAATACCTTTTGGGCCTTACGAAGATGAGGCTCTTCCTGAACAGCACTTTCTAATTGTTCAATTTCCTCGTGCGAAAGGAATGTGAAAATCTTTAAGTATTTAACAACATCGGCATCTGCGGTATTAATCCAGAACTGGTAGAACTCGTATGGCGTTGTTTTTTCAGGATCTAACCAAATCGCACCGCTTTCCGTTTTCCCAAACTTAGTACCGTCTGCTTTGGTCACAAGCGGAATCGTTAACCCATATGCCTTCGAGCCTTCTGGTTGAACTTTACGGATTAATTCCAACCCTGTAGTGATATTCCCCCACTGGTCACTTCCTCCGATTTGCAATTTACAGTTATGGTTCTCATACAAATGAAGGAAATCCATCGCTTGTAAAATGGTGTATGTGAATTCAGTGAATGAAATTCCTGTCTCAAGGCGATTGGCAATAGTGTCTTTTGCAAGCATATAATTCACGCCGATATGTTTACCAATATCACGCAAGAATGTAACGACATCCATAGAGCCTGCCCAATCATAGTTATTAACCATAATAGCCCCATTTTCGCCTGCAAATTCGAAAATAGATTCAAGCTGCTTCTTAATTCCCGCTACGTTATCTTGAACTGTTTCAAGAGTTTGCAGCTTTCGTTCTTCGCTTTTTCCACTTGGGTCACCAATTAATCCTGTTGCTCCGCCAACTAAGACAATCGGACGGTGTCCATGCTGTTGAAATCTTCTTAATGTTAAAAACGGCAGTAAATGGCCGATGTGCATACTATCTGCGGTTGGGTCGACACCGCAATACAAAGAAATTGGCTCCTTACTTAAGGTATCCTTTAACCCCTCTTCATCCGTTTGCTGGTAAATAATCCCTCTCCAAGTCAAATCTTGTAATAAATCCATAAATATTCCCTCCAATAATGTAAAAAAATAAAAACGCCCCTGCAAAATGCAGGGACGTAAATTTACGCGGTACCACCCAGCTTGAGGAATAGGAACATTCCTCCAACTCATAAAATTAACGGTTTAGACCGTTCTCCACTACTGTCAATCAATCTTCACAGAGAAAGCTCAAGGACGTAATTCATTCTTCTATATGTATCAGCTTGCACCACCGCTGACTCTCTACAAACAGGGATAGAAGAACTACAGTTGGTTCCCTTCATAGCTTTTTATTAAATTAATGTATAGCTTTTTTTACCATAATTATAGTTACTTGTCAAACACAACTGGAAATTTCAGATAATGTAGAACTTTGTCAGTTTTTATACCTTTGATATGCTATAATGTATGTGATTTTAGATGAGGTGATACTATAGATGGTTGAAAAATTACAAGCATGGCTCGAAAAATCAAAATCCGTACTGAACATATTTACCCATAGAAAAACGGTTAAAAGTGCAAGAATCACATATCAAGTCGTTTGGAATCTGTTTCTCCTTGTACTAACAGTAGTAATTCTGGGTGGATCATTTGCAACAGGTGTCGGTGCTGGTTATTTTGCCTCACTTGTTAAAGATGAACCTGTCCGATCCTATGACAGCATGAAAAAGGACATTTATAACTACACGGAAACATCTGAGTTATATTTTGCTGATAATAAATATCTTGGAAAACTCCGTACAGATTTAGAACGAGAAGAAGTAAAGCTAGAAGATGTATCCGATTATTTGGTGAACGCAGTTGTTGCGACTGAAGACGAATACTTCTACAAACATAAAGGTGTCGTACCAAAAGCCGTATTTCGGGCAGTCTTCCAAGAAGTGACAAACTCCGCGGTACAATCCGGCGGTAGTACCTTAACACAGCAATTAATTAAAAATCAAATTTTAACCAATGAAGTTTCATTTCAAAGAAAAGCGAGTGAAATATTACTTGCACTTCGTTTAGAGAAATTTTTTGATAAAAAGGAAATTTTGGAAGCTTATCTAAACGTGTCTACGTTAGGAAGAAACTCGTCAGGACGAAATATTGCTGGTGTCCAAGCAGCGGCAAAAGGAATCTTTGGTAAAAAGGCAAGTGATTTAACACTACCACAAGCAGCCTTCATTGCAGGATTGCCTCAAAGCCCATTCGGATATACGCCTTTCACAAGAGAAGGGACGATAAAAGAACCAAAATATCTTGAACCAGGTCTTACAAGGATGAAAACGGTCCTAAAAAGAATGTTTGATGGTGGCTATATCACCCAAAAGCAGTATACAGAGGCCTCTGCCTATGATATTAAGAAGGATTTTATCAAACCTGTCGCAAATCCACTCGAAAAATATCCTTGGCTAACAGTCGAAATTGAAAAGCGTTCCACTGAAGTTTTAACTACCGTCTTAGCAAAAAATGATGGGATTTCAGAAAAAGAGTTAAAGAACGATGATAATCTCGCTTATAAATATCAAATTTTAGCTAGAAATGCTCTGCGTCAAAATGGATACAAGATTCATTCGACGATTGACAAAAAAATCTATGATGCTATGCAGAAGGTAAAGGATAATTATCAATATTACGGACCTGATAAACCTCAAGAAAAAAAGGATCCAGAAACTGGAGAGGTCAAAACGGTTATGGAACCTGCTGAGGTGGGAGCAGAGCTGATTGAAAACAAAACTGGAAAAATTATCAGTTTTGTGGCTGGAAGGAATTATGATGATCAACAGCTTAATCACGCAACCAATGCCATTAGACAAAACGGCTCCACAATGAAACCGCTTCTAGTGTATGCACCTGCGATTGAGTTAGGAAAAGCAGCTCCAGGCACACCGCTGCCTAACGTAGCATTAGCTTTAGCGCCCGGCAGAAGTGATCCATGGCCGCAAAACTATGACTATCGCTATAGCGGATTGGTTTCAGCACGATATGCTCTGGCGAAATCTTATAACGTTCCTGCTGTTAAACTATACAAGAGTATAGTAGAGCAGCGTCCTGCCAAGTATCTTGAAAAAATGGGATTTACCTCTTTACGAAAAGACGATTATACAAATCTAGCCACCTCAATTGGCTCGATGACAAATGGGGTAACAATTGAAGAAAATACCAATGCATTCAGCACCTTCGCTAACAATGGTAAATTTATTGATGCTTATATGATTGATAAAATTGTTGATAAAAATGGCAAGGTTATTTATCAGCATCAGGTAACACCCGTTAAAGTCTTTAAACCGCAAACAGCTTATTTAACCCTCGATATGATGCGAGACGTTGTTAAAATGGGAACGGCAGCAGGTGTTAGAAGCCAATTAAACTTTAACAGCGACTGGGCAGGGAAAACAGGAACAGGAAATCAATATATTGACTCCTGGTTTGTTGCTTCAAACCCTAATGTCACCTTTGGTCTTTGGAGAGGATATGATACACCAAAATCGCTTCAGACATCTGGAATGTCTTATAGTGCACGGACCAATAACTTATGGGCAAAGTTAATGAACGCTGCCTATAAAATTAGGCCAGATTTAATTGATCCAGACAAGTCATTTAAAATGCCAAAAGGAATCGTGAAACGCTCCTATTGTGCTGTTTCAGGAATGCTTCCTTCTGAAGCTTGTTCAAAAGCAGGTTTAATCGAAAGTGATTACTTTAATGTCAATAATGTACCTACAAAAGTAGACGATAGCTTAATTGAAGCAAACTATGTCACTGTAGGTGACAAAAAATATTTAGCCTTAGACTCTACACCAAAAGAGTTTTCCCAATTTGGTCTCGTCTTAAATCCTGATTTTATTAAGCGGATTGTTGGAAGTAACTTCCACAATTATAGTCAACTGATTCCACAGAAGGATCGTTGGGGAAAAATTCTTGTTTCAACCGCAAGAATGTACGATAACGGAAAAACTCCTGCTAGTGTTAGCGTAAACGCAAAAGGAAATACCATATCATGGTCAGCCTCAGGGGATAAGGATGTTGTTGGTTACCGCATCTATCAAGGTGGGGCAAGTGCTAAAAAAGTAGGAAGTGTAGTCAATGGCTCTAAGCGGTCATTTAAAGTGGGGACCGGATCTTTCTATGTAACGGCAGTTGATATTGCCGGCAGGGAGTCTGCTCCATCGAATTTAGTCGATGCAGGAGTGATTATACCAACGGAACCAACGAACCCCGTTGTACCGAATGACCCAAACGTTCCAGCTCAGCCGAATCAACCGACTAATCCGACTAATCCACCAACGCCGTAAATAATTAAAACGCACCGACTGCAATGTGTCGGTGCGTTTTATTATTTTCCTATTGTTCAGCTGGTTTTTAATCTTCCATCGTAGAAAGGTCACCAGTTGGAAGGTTTAGTTCCCATGCCTTTAGAACCCGTCTCATGATCTTACCGCTTCTTGTTTTTGGCAGTTTATCACGGAAGTCAATTTCACGTGGAGCAGCGTGAGCGGCTAGTCCTTTTTTGACAAACTGACGGATATCTTCTTTTAGTTCGTCTGTAGCTGAGTAGCCGTCCCGTAGTGCTATAAACGCCTTAATGATTTCCCCGCGAACTGGGTCTGGTTTACCGATGACACCAGCTTCTGCAACAGCAGGATGCTCAACAAGCTTGCTTTCTACTTCAAACGGTCCAACACGCTCCCCTGAAGTCATAATGACATCATCCACACGTCCTTGGAACCAGAAATAGCCATCCTCGTCCATATAAGCTGAATCGCCTGAAACATACCAATCACCTGGCATAAAGTAAGATTCATATTTCTCAGGGTTATTCCAAATTGTATGCATCATAGAAGGCCAGCCCTTTTTAATCGCAAGGTTCCCCATCCGGTATGGAGGCAGTTCGTTTCCTTGATTATCAACAATCGCTGCTTCCACACCTGGAATTGGTTTCCCCATGGAACCAGGCTTAATTTCCATACAAGGATAATTACTAATCAGCTGCGCACCAGTTTCTGTCATCCACCAGTTATCATGAATGCGCTTATTGAATACTTTTACTCCCCATTTAACTACCTCTGGGTTTAAAGGCTCTCCAACACTCAGGACGTGGCGGAGGCTGCTTAAGTTGAATTTCTTCACCAACTCATCACCTGCACCCATTAACATCCGGAACGCCGTTGGTGCACTGTACCAGACCGTTACTCCAAAGTCTTCAATCATTTGATACCAAGCTTCTGGACTAAACCGCCCTCCTACAATCACATTTGATGTTCCTGTAAGCCATGGTCCAAAGATTCCGTATGTTGTCCCTGTTACCCAGCCTGGGTCAGCTGTACACCAGTATACGTCGTCTTCTTTTAAATCGAGCACCCATTTTGCTGTTTGATAATGCTGAATCATGGCATTATGTACATGCAGTACGCCCTTTGGTTTCCCAGTAGACCCGGATGTATAATGCAGGATGAGACCATCGGTTCTGTCTACCCATTCAATTTGAAGATCTTTACTTGCAGATTCAAATTTTTTCAGAAAGTCAATGTATGGTCCTTGTTCATCTACATTCCCACCAATAAGGAAAATAGACTTAAGAGCTGGCAGCTCTTGAACAGGTACACGTTCCAACAGTTCAGGGGTGGTAACTAAAACCTTCGCCTCACTATCTTGCAAGCGGTCCCTGACAGCCCCTTCCATAAAAGCTTCAAATAATGGACCAACAATTGCCCCAAGTTTGATGGCACCTAATACCGTAAAATAAAGTTCAGGAGAGCGCGGCATAAAAATAAAAACACGGTCGCCTTTATCAACATCCCCGAATGTTTTTAACACATTGCCCGCTTTGTTTGATAGTTCTTTCATTTCCTTAAAAGTATACTTTTCATTTCTTGAACCATCTCGATAATATAGGGCTACTTTATTTTTCCGGAAGGTTTTCGCGTGACGGTCGATGGCCTCATAAGCCATGTTGACAAGACCTGTTTCACTCCATGTAAATTCCCCTTCCGTTTCTTTCCAATCAAAATCCCTATACTTTTCTTGATAATTTACTAGATTATGATCCCCTTGTACGACTGGTAACGCTTCCACTTTCATTCAATCTCCCCCTTTGAACTTATTTTAAAATTACTATAGTACAAATATATACTATTCGCAATTTTTTAAAAAGTAAATTATATACATTTTTTATTTTTACTTACTAAATGCCTAGAAAAATATTATTTTTATCTTACAGAAAATTTTGTGAAGTTACTTATCATTGATAGATTTTATGTATAATAGAATTAATATTGATGGATTTTCCCAAGGTAGGTGATCGTATGGAACACAAAAAGACATACAATGCCAAACAATTAAAAACACCCCATGGTTCTATAATTATTGAAGGACCCATTAATGCAGATAAACTGGCAGGATTTGATTTCCATGAAGACCTCATTGCATTCCGCCAGCCCCCGCAGCAGCATCAGGCCTTAATTGGAATAGCAAACCTTCCAGAAGGCAGAATTATTATTGCCAGACATCAAAATACTATTGTCGGCTATGTGACCTTCCTATACCCTGATCCGCTTGAACGATGGTCAGATGGCAAAATTGAAAATTTAATTGAACTAGGCGCAATCGAAGTCATTCCAAAATATAGGGGCTGTTCTGTGGGTAAAAATCTTCTTATCGTCGGCATGATGGATGATGCGATGGAAGATTACCTCATTATCACGACAGAGTATTATTGGCACTGGGATTTAAAAAGTACCAAATTGAATGTGTGGGAGTACCGGAAAATTATGGAGAAAATGATGAATGCAGGTGGTCTTGAATGGTATGCAACCGATGATCCTGAAATTTGCTCGCACCCTGCCAACTGTCTCATGGCACGGATGGGGAAAAGGATCGATCAAGAAACCATCCAAAAATTTGACCGCCTCAGATTTATGAACCGGTTTATGTACTAACTCAATGTTAAATGCTTATGAAAAGGAGGATGTTCAAATGATAATAGAACAAATTATGAAAACAGATGTCGCCACACTCCTTCCGACAGATACCATTGCAGACGCCATTCAATTAATGGAATCAAGAAAAATACGCCATATCCCTATTATCAACCATGAAAAACATTTAGTGGGCCTTGTAACAGTGGCAAAAATCCATGAAGCAACTCCATCTATTTTCCATGCCAATGAGCATCCAGAAGATATAAAAAAACCACTTAACTCAATTATGGAACGAAATGTTATTACCGGTCATCCCTTAGATTTTGTAGAGGAAGTAGCTGGCGTTTTTTATGAACATAAAATCAGTTGTCTTCCTATCATCAATAATGGGGAATTAGTCGGAATCGTGACTGAAACCGATTTACTTTGGACAATGGTGGAATTAACGGGTGCCCATCAGCCAGGTTCTCAAATTGAAATCAAGGTTCCTAATCTTGCCGGTAAACTTAGTGAAATAACCACTGTGATTAAGCAACGGAATGCAAATATTCTGAGTGTCCTCGTCTACCCTGATAAGTTGGATGATCAGTTTAAAATACTTGTGATTAGAGTACAGACAATGAATCCCACTTTATTAATTCAAGATCTTAAACAGGCTGGTTTTCACGTACTTTGGCCTAATCTGCCGGGGATTTCACTATGAGTGATAAGTGTTCCTTCGTATTTTCAGATGAGCTTCTGAAATACAAATTCAGTAATCAACATCCTTTTGACCAATTCCGGCTTAAATTAACAGTGGACTTATTGGAAAAGATGAATGCGCTTCATTCAGAAAATGTCATCCCGCCAAGAATAGCCTCTGATGAAGAGCTAGCCTTAATTCACGACATAAATTACATAGAAGCAGTAAAAAAAGCAGGCAATGGTCTATTATCTCCAGGAATAGCCGAAAACTATGGACTTGGTACAGAAGATACCCCTATATTCCCTAACATGCATGAAGCGAGCGCTTTACTTGTTGGAGGGACATTAACAGCCGTCGATCAAGTTATGACTGGAAAGGCTCTGCATGCTCTCCATTTAGGCGGAGGGCTGCATCATGGATTCAGGGGAAAAGCGTCTGGGTTTTGCGTGTATAATGACAGTTCGGTCGCCATCAAATATTTACAGGAAAAATATAATGCTCGTGTTTTATACGTGGATACTGACGCTCATCATGGAGATGGGGTTCAATGGTCCTTCTACGATGATCCCAAGGTATGCACACTGTCCATCCATGAGACAGGAAGATATTTATTCCCTGGCACTGGCAATGTAAATGAACGCGGTCAAGGGATGGGCTATGGTTATTCATTTAACATACCCGTTGATGCTTTTACCGAAGATGAATCTTGGCTTTACGCCTATACACATGCCCTTAGAGAAGTAGCTGATTTTTTTAGACCCGATGTGATTCTTACCCAAAACGGTGCAGATTCTCACTATTTGGACCCATTAACACATCTATCTTCAACCATGAAAACCTATCGGGAAATACCTAGACTAGCCCATGAAATCGCCCATCAATATTGTAACGGAAAATGGATTGCTGTTGGAGGCGGTGGCTATGATATTTGGCGTGTCGTTCCAAGAGCCTGGGCTATAATTTGGCATGAGATGACTGAAAACTCAAACTGTTATGGCCGTTTACCTCAAGAATGGATAGATACTTGGCAAAAAGAATCTCCAGTGGCATTACCAAAGGAATGGGATGACCCAGAAAATTTATATACCCCCATCCCGAGAAAAGCAGAGATTACCGAAAAGAATTTATTAACACTCGAAAAAGCTCTTTACCCAATTAGAAGCCAACAAAAAAGTGAGTCGATATAAAAAGATGGGTTGACCAAGTTTGGTCAACCCATCTTTACAATTATTTTGTTGAACGACGGTGTTCAATCCGGTGTGGAAGAACTACAATTTGATCTGATACCTTTTCTTTGTTCATCAATTTGGTTAAAAGTCGCATCGCAACTGCTCCAATATCATATAACGGCTGAACGATGGTTGTTAATTGCGGACGCACCATCAGTGACAGCCTTGTATTATCAGATGTGATAACCTCAAAATCCTCAGGAATTTTATAACCTTTGTCCTCTGCACCATGCACAACGCCAAGTGCCATTTCATCAGATCCAACCAAGATCGCCGTAGGTCTAGCTGAGATTTCCAGTAGTCTTTCGATTGCTTCAATCCCAGAGTCGTAGGTATAATCACCTTCAACGATAAGCTCCTCATTATAAGCAATGCCGGCTTCTTGTAATGCCCTTTGGTACCCTCTAAGTTTCTTGATTGTATTCTTAGGTTCATGAAGTGGACCCACGACAAAAGCAATATTCTTATGACCTTTTTCAATAAATTCCTTGATGGAGTCATATACCGCTTCCTCATAATCAATATTTACGGAAGGTATTGTGTTGGATTCTTCAATTGAACCCGCAAGCACAATTGGTACAGGTGATTTTTCAAATTCTTCGACATGGTCTGCTGTGATATTGCCACCCATGAATACTAGCCCGTCCACTTGTTTGCCAAGCATTGTATTAAGCAAATGTAATTCCTTGTCTTTGTTTTGATCTGAATTGCTTAAAATAATGTTGTACTTATACATTGTGGCAATATCTTCGATCCCACGAGCTAATTCTGCAAAAAAGATATTTGAGATATCGGGAATAATTACCCCGACAGTGGTTGTTTTTTTACTAGCCAATCCCCTTGCTACAGCATTCGGACGATAGCCTAGTCTTTCAATCACTTCTAACACTTTTTTCCGTGTTACTGGTTTAACGTTCGGATTTCCGTTTACTACACGGGAAACCGTAGCCATCGAAACATTTGCTTCTCTTGCGACATCATAAATTGTTATATTCACCTAATACACACTCTCCTAAAACGATCATTGTTTTCATTATTTTACAACAGGTTGTATAAACTTAATCATTTGTTTTTTGTTTTTGTTTGTGAGAACGTAAACAATCTTTAATATGTATTTAATCATACGATAAGAAGGGAAAAGCCGCAATTGCATTTGTCAACATTTTTTGCAAAAATACTAAATAATATCAAAAAAACCTCCTGCAATGAAGATGCAGAAGGTTTTTATTACTATTTCTTACAATTAAACCCGAACATAGTTGGATGCGAGAAGTTCGTTATAGAATTTATCAAACTGATTAAGATCCATTTGCTGCTTTTGATCGGAAAGCGCCACGGCCGGGTCTGGATGTACCTCAGCCATCACACCATCTGCACCAATTGCAATAGCGGCTTTCGCACACGGTAATAAAAGGTCTCTTCTGCCAGTAGAATGAGTTACGTCAACCATGACAGGTAAATGTGTTTCTTGTTTTAAAATTGGTACCGCTGAAATATCAAGAGTGTTTCTTGTGGCGCGCTCATAAGTCCTTATGCCTCGTTCACAAAGAATGATTTGGCTATTCCCCTGTGAGGCAATGTACTCGGCCGCATTAATAAATTCTTCGATTGTCGCCGCAATCCCTCTTTTTAACAATACAGGTTTATTTACAGAACCCGCTGCTTTTAACAATTCAAAGTTCTGCATATTACGTGCCCCAATTTGGATGACATCAATATAATCAATCGCCATTTCAATATCGGCAGGGCTGACAATTTCACTGATTACAGCCATATCAAATTCCTTAGCAACCCGTTTTAGGATTTTTAAGCCTTCTACCCCCAACCCTTGGAAATCGTATGGAGATGTCCTTGGCTTATAAGCTCCACCACGAAGAAGCTTTAAGCCTTTTTCTTGCATCGATTTCGCTACTGTTGCCACTTGTTCATATGATTCGACTGCACACGGACCAAATACGAAGTGTGGCTTGCCATCGCCAATCTTTTCACCTTTTAATGTTACAATGGTATCTTCAGGCTGTTTTTTTCTAGAAACAAGCAATGCCTTACTATGGTCATCCTGTTGGAGGTCAAGACCTGCTTTAAAAATCTCTTTAAAAATATGATCAATTGTTGAATTTTCAAAAGGACCATCATTATGTTCTTTAATAATATCAAGCATCTTTCTTTCACGGACTGGATCATAACGGTACACACCTTGGTTTTCTTTCACTCGGCCAATATCCTGAACCAGCTGTGCCCTTTCATTAATTAATCTTAACAATTCTAAGTTTAGCTCATCGACCCGTGCCCTCAATTGTTCTAATTCGATTTTTTTGCCCATCCTTCGTCCCCGCCTTTTCTTTTGCTAAACAGATCTTTCTGTTAAAAAGTTCTGAATGCATATATGTTCTTTTGTGAAAAGCTTAACGTGTACATTCAAATATATTCATCTTTATAATTAGGCTTATTATATCGGATATGTTTTTATTTGTCACTAATTTTTTCTTTAATGGTTAAACGCTTTTAAGCACTAAAGCATTGTGTATAATATTAGAACGAAATCTGCCCTTTATTTACCACAAACTTTAATGAATTTATTGATTTTCAGCAATAGCACCTGTTAGGGAGCGGTTTGTAATTTTCCAGTGGGAAGCATTCCATAATGGCTCCCCATTTGAAAATAGGATCGTTTGCGGTGATTCATGTTTAATTTGGAATTTTTCAGCCACCTCATTAGACAATGGACGAGAATCCTGAACAGCAAGGAAATAAGTAGGTACAGACTGATTTTCATTTGCAAACTTTTCATATTCCTTGTATGCTGCATGGCTAATAGGACATGTTAAACTGTGCTTTAAGAGAAAGAACTTACTCTCCTTTTTCAATACTTCATCAAATTGTTCAATGGAATCAATTTTCTCTAACATATGTACATTCCTCCAAAAATGAAATAAACGGTGAAGTAATTTTATCACTCCACCGTTTCTATCACAAATAAACTGATTCAATTCATCCATGTTTTTAAAGCTTAACCTTATTTTCTTCCTCTTCTAATGCCCTTTCCGCTTCCTCGAGTTTTTTTCTTATTTCAGTACTATCTAAGTGTCCAATTTCGATGGATTTCTTTGCTTTGCTCTTTTCTTTCAAGGGCTGAATGGGAATATAGGTTGATTCTGTTTCGTCCTCTCGTTCGCCTTGGTTGGTTATTTTCCCTTTAACCTTATCCAATAGTCCTGTAGATTGCAGGACGATTCCTTGGGACAGCGAGGAACTCTTAGAGACTAATTCATTACTTTTGCTCATTACATTTTCTTTCATTGTCGATGTCTTATCGATGATGGACCCAGCTTGGTTACTAAACGTATTCCGCAGATCTTTTCCCGATTTGGGAGCCAGAAAGAGAGCAACAGCAGCACCAACTACTCCTCCAATAATTGCACCAAGCAAAAAACTATTGGATGACTCCTCATTTCGAGTTTGATTCGTCTCTCTTGAATCAAATTCCCTATTTGACATCTTCAAATTCCTCCTCTAGTTCTTAATGGGATCTAACCTTCTTACCTTCATTTACGCTTATCTCACTTTTTTGTTGCTTTCTTGCCTGCCATTTATCCTTTAATTCTAGAATGACATTACTCCATTGCACAATTTGCGAAATTTTTTCTTTGCTTTCCTCAACTTGGATATCCACTGTTTTTGTAATATTTTTAAGTGTTCCATTGAATTTATTGACTGTTGTGCCCACATCTTTTACCGCATCTACAACGCTTGTTAAGCTTTCCGTTTTCTCTTTGAGATCATCTGCTAATGCGTTTGTTTTTTGTAAAAGTACGGTTGTCTCAGCTGTTACACCATCCAACTGTTTTTCCAATCCAGCTAAAGTTTTTGAAACGCTTGTAAGTGTAACTTGAAATGATTTGAGCGTTGTCGATAAAAAGATGACAAGCACAAAAAACGCGATTGCTATCAAGGCTACGCTTAAGTATAAAATTATTTGCATCGTGCACCTCCGCCTTAATCCTATCAATATGTATATCCCATCATGAAAAGATATAAACCTCGCTAATTATCTTATACTACTTCCATATTTTTGTCCTCTTTTCCTGCCGTTTCTTTAAAAAATTTCAACAAGTATGGGCTACAATAGTTTTATTTATCAACTTTAAGGCTTATTCGGTTACAATATGTGAGTAAGAACATTATTTTTTGTTGGAGGCGTAAAGTATGAAAGATCCTCGTATTGAAAAACTAGCAAAAAACTTAATTAATTATTCGGTCCAGCTCCAAAAAGGAGAAAAGGTTTTAATTGAGAACTTCGGGCTGCAGCGTGAGCTTGTGACCGCCCTCGTAAAGGAAGCCTACTTAGCGGGGGGATACCCTTTTGTGCTGTTAAAGGACCATCAGGTAGACCGCTCACTCTTATTTGGAGCTCAAGAAGAGCAATATAACATGATGGCCGAATTCGAAGCAAATGTAATGAGTAAAATGGATGCATACATAGGCCTTCGTTCCGGGGATAACATCAGTGAACAATCCGATGTCCCAGATGATAAAATGAAAATCCACGGAAATACGATTGGTAAAAAAGTTCATCGCGACATTCGTGTTCCAAAGACAAAATGGGTTGTTCTTCGCTACCCAACTTCTTCCATGGCTCAATTAGCTAAGATGAGTACAGAGGCATTTGAAGACTTTTATTTTGATGTTTGTAACCTTGATTACGGTAAAATGGATAAAGCAATGGATAGTCTGAAAGAGCTAATGGACCGAACAGACAAAGTTCGAATCACAGGTCCAGGAACTGACCTTAGCTTTTCCATTAAGGATATACCAGCCATAAAATGTGCTGGACGATTAAATATTCCTGACGGTGAGGTTTATACGGCTCCTGTTCGCGACTCAGTCAATGGCGTAATTACGTATAACACTCCTTCACCATACCAAGGGTTTACGTTTGAAAATGTGAAGTTAACCTTCAAAGAAGGGAAGATTGTTGAAGCGGAATCCAATGATTCTAGTCGGATTAATAAAATCTTCGATACCGATGAAGGTGCACGTTATATTGGTGAATTTGCTATTGGCGTTAATCCGTTCATTCTTAATCCAATGCAAGATATCTTGTTCGATGAAAAAATCGCTGGCAGCTTCCATTTTACACCTGGGCAATGTTATGATGATGCCTTTAATGGCAACCATTCCAATATCCACTGGGATATGGTTAACATTCAGCGGCCGGAGTATGGCGGAGGAGAAATCTATTTTGACGATGTCTTAATACGAAAAGATGGCCTATTTGTTCTTCCAGAGTTAGAGGTATTAAATCCGGAAAACTTAAAATAAAGGTTGTGTTAAAGGTTAATATTTATTTTGGCACTCTGTTGATTGGAGAGGAAGGCACGAAGACTCCTGCGGGAGTACGGGGCAGGGGAGACCCCGCAGGAGCAAAGCGACGAGGAGGCTCCCCGGCACGCCCGCGGAAAGCGAAGTGCCTGGAACGCAAATCAACAGACAAGTTTAACACAGCCAAAATAAAAGAAAGGATGCCAACAACTTGCTGGCATCCTTTCTTTATTATTTAGCTGACTGTTTTTCGTAGGATTCCTGGAACTTTTGAATGTCACCAGCACCCATAAAAATAATGACGCTATTGTCATAGTCATTTAAAACCGAAGTATGCTCTTCCGTAATGACTTCAGATCCTTCGATTCTTGCTTGAAGGTCCTTGATGGTTAGTTTCCCATGATTTTCACGAGCAGACCCAAAAATCTCACATAAATAGGCTTTATCTGCTTCTCTTAAACTTTTGGCAAAGTCTTCAAGAAACGCTTGAGTTCGCGAAAAAGTATGTGGTTGAAATACAGCCACAATTTTACGGTCGGGATATTTTTGCTTTGCCGCATCAATTGTTGCTTTAATTTCAGTCGGATGATGGGCATAATCATCGATTAATATTTGTGAACCGATTCTTTTTTCTGAAAATCTTCTCTTTACACCTTGAAAGGTAATTAATTCGTTCTTGACTATTTCTACACTAATTTCTTCATAATGACACAAACCGATAACGGCAAGTGCGTTTAATACACTATGATCGCCGAAAGTTGGAATAGTGAATGTGTCATAGAATGTATTACGAATGAAGACATCAAACGTCGTTCCAGTAGTTGTCTTCACAAGATTTTTTGCTTGATAATCATTTTCATCGCCAAAACCATAAAACAAAACGGGAACCTTTGCCTGAATTTTCTGAAGCTGTTCATCATCACCATAAGCAAATATTCCTTTTTTCACTTGGATGGCCATCTCTTGAAACGCTGAAAAGACATCATCAATATTTGCAAAATAATCAGGATGATCAAAATCTATATTCGTCATAATTGCATAGTCAGGGAAGTAAGACAAGAAGTGCCTTCTGTATTCACAAGCTTCAAATACAAAATATTCTGAGCCTTCTTTTCCTTTACCAGTCCCATCACCAATTAAAAATGATGTTGGCTTAGCTCCTTCCATCACATGGGCAAGCAGGCCTGTTGTAGACGTCTTTCCGTGCGCACCAGTAACTGCCACACTTGTAAAGTTTTGCATAAAGTCACCCAAAAAGCGATGGTAACGCACAATAGGAAGCCCAAGTTTCATCGCTTCCTGTATTTCCTCATGTGTATCCGGAAAAGCATTCCCTGCAATTATCGTCATTCCTGGCTTGATATTTTCCTTTTGGAAAGGAAGAATCGTAATCCCTGATTGCTCAAGGGCCAGTTGTGTAAAAAAGCGCTTTTCGACATCGGAGCCTTGCACCTGAAATTTCATATCATGTAGAACTTGTGCGAGTGCACTCATTCCAGACCCCTTTATACCGACAAAATGGTAAATAGTCATAGAAGAACCTCCAACAACGTCTATCTGTAGAACAGTATATGACATCTGTCTGTATTTGCTAACAAGAAAACAGAGAGCTATTGTACACTATAAATAATTTCAATAACCTCTAAAAAACATATTTAATTATTATATCATTAATCACACTGAAAAACTATTTGTAAACAAATTCTTTAGATTCTGACTAGTTATTTCACTATATATTATTTGTCCTAGTCATGAAAGAATACTATCAATTAATTATTTGCATTAGCCTCTAAAATCGATTCTAAATCTGCATGGGTAATTAATACTTCACGCGCTTTGCTTCCATTTGCACTAGTAATATAGCCACTAGTCTCAAGCATATCCATCAATCTTGCTGCACGATTATAGCCTATTTTAAAACGCCTTTGCAGACTTGATGTTGATGCTCCGCCTTGATCAATGATAAATTCACAGGCCTCATAAAAAAGTTCATCTTCTGTTTCCGATACTTGAGCTTTTTTCAATAATTCCTCTTGCTCAAACAAGTAATCTGGTTCTCGCTGTTCCCTTACATGACCTACGACCAGATCAATTTCTTCATCCGAGACAAACGTTCCCTGCAAACGGACAGGCTTAGATGAGCCATTTTCTAAAAATAGCATATCACCGCGGCCGAGTAACTTTTCTGCCCCACTAATATCTATGATTGTGCGTGAATCCACTTGGGAAGAAACAGAAAAGGCGATTCGGGTAGGAATATTGGCTTTAATTAAGCCAGTTATTACATCCACTGATGGCCTTTGTGTGGCGACTATTAAATGAATCCCACACGCTCTTGCTTTTTGAGCAATTCTACAAATAGCTTCTTCCACATCTGCTGGTGACATCATCATTAAGTCAGCTAATTCATCAATAATAATCACAATAAATGGAAGTTTGTCCGCATACTGTTTATGCTTTATTGCCAGTTCGTTAAAGCGATTAATGTCACGAACACCGGTATGGGCAAACAATTCGTAGCGTCTTTCCATTTCATCGACCGCCCATTTTAAAGCAGCTGTCGCCGCCTTAACATCCGTAATAACTGGACTGACAAGATGCGGAATACGGTTGTATGGTGCGAGTTCGACCATTTTTGGATCAATTAATAATAGCTTTAAGTCTTCAGGACTGGCTTTAAAAAGTAAGCTAACTAAAATCGTGTTAATGCACACACTCTTCCCTGATCCTGTTGCACCAGCAATCAAACCGTGCGGCATTTTCTTTAAGTCTGTGACAATCGGCTTTCCGGCAATATCCAGACCAAGCACAGCTGTTAAGGGAGAGCTTGATTCTTTGAAAGTACTACTTTGAATTATTTCGTTAATGAATACAGGACGTGACTTTTGGTTGGGAACTTCAATCCCAATCGTATGCTTTCCTGGGATGGGGGCCTCCATCCTAATATCTCTAGCAGCAAGGCTTAACTTAATATCATCCGTTAAATTGGTAATTTTGTTTACCTTAACACCTGGCTCCGGCTGAACTTCAAAACGAGTTACCGAAGGACCCTGTGTTACATTAACGACACTAGCGCCCACATTAAAGTTTTTTAAGGTTTCGTTTAATATTTCCTCTTGCTCTAATAACCATTTCATATCATTCCCCACTGTCACAGGAGGGTTTAGCAAACTAGATGTTGGCAGCACATAATCACTATCATCTGGTTTATCTTGGATGACTTCTTCCTTTTTTGGGAATAGGTCAATCACTTGGTTATTTTGTTCAGGAGGCACATGTTCTTGTGACCGCACAACTTGTGCTTCCGATCCCCTATTTTTCTTTCGCTCTTCCCATTTTTGTTTATCTTGTTTTAACATCATCACATTAAATGGCAAATGGGAACGCTTTGGTACTGTGGATTCTGGTGCTGCCTCTGGTTCTGAGATGATCTCTAATCCTGAGTTGGTCTCTGGTTCTGAGATGATCTCTAATCCTGAGTTGGTCTCTGGTTCTGAGATGATCTTTAATCCTGAGTTAGTCTCTGGTTCTGAGATGATCTCTAGTTCTGATTCGGACTCTGGTTCTAATAAGGTCTCTAGTTCAGGTAAATCCTCTTCTGCATCATTTGAATCGTTTGCTGCTGCTATTAATTCTTTAACCTCTTCATATGAGTTTTCATCCAGTGCTTCTACTACGGTTTCTTTTTGAATCATTTCTCCAGAAATTGTTTCCACTTCGAAAATTTCTATGTCAATTTCTGATTGTTTAGTGATTTCTATTTCAGTTGTCATCACTTCTGAAGCAGTAGGACTGTCAATCAGACTTCCTTCATTCTCTTCTAAAAAGCGGCTTAATTCATGCTCGACAATTTTATCCGTATTCTTGGGCCGATTAAACCCAAAAACGGGAGAAGGAATTTCTGTCGGTTGGAAGGTACCGTTCTTCTTCAGAGATGGTTCTTTTTTAAGTTTAGGCATTTCCTGAATTACCGTTTGAACTTCTTGCTTTTCCTTAATGATTCTCTTGGGCATTTCCTGTTTTACCATTTGAACTTCTGGCTTTTCCCTAATGATCCGCTTAGGCGGTTCTGGGTGGGAATTTTTTCTTTTTTGTCGTAATGTTTGTTCTTTTTCCTTTGGTGTTTCCTTAAGTTTTGGCGGATGAAAAGGATGATTACTGCCTTTTGGGTACTGATAGGACACCTTGGTCTCTAAATCCTTAAAATTTTCTTTTTTGTTTAGAAACGGCTGGCCTTCTTGTTTATGTATTAAGTAACTCTCAAATTCATCATCTTCTTCTTTTCTTAATTTTTGAAATAGGTTTTGGAACCAGCTCAAAACTATCACTCTTTCTACTAACTACTTTAAATCTATCACTTTATTTTATCAGTTTTTTAGATTTTATCGACATAATTCTTATAAATGAGGCAAAATACACCCTGTGAAAATAGTTCAATGAAAAAAGATCACTGTGAATGTGATCCTTCATCTATGTTTAATTATTTGTTTTTTCCTAAAATAAAAATGGGTTCTAATTCACCATTTTCATATAAAAATGATAAAGCTGTTATTGGTACATGACCATTTGCAAAAAAGCTCATGGCCATCTGTGCCATCACATCATATCCTCGATCATTACGAATATCAGCAATAATTAAAACATCCTGGTGTGGAACAGCTAGCACCATTGTCCCCGTCATCTTCTTTTGGAATTCATTTAAGAACACCTTATTTAAGATCCGGCTCGCATCGTATCCATCATTTGTGTTTAAAAAGTAAAAGCTATTTCCTGCAACTTGATCCTCTTTTAGGGGAGTAGAAAGGGATCTCGCATTAAATAAAGCAATTTCCTTAATTCTGTTTGCTTCCCAGCCCTCTTTTGCCATAATACGAGAGTCGATTAACCGATAGGTGTTGCCTTGGTCATAGGCATAATAAATTTTTGTTTCAGCTGTGTGCTCGTCAATTAAAAATGGCACCCCCTCTTCTGCCTCCTTTGGGAAGGATGAGGAGCGAATGACGGGGAAGATTTTCCTCTCATGATCGGTTAACTGAACTGTGTCCTCCATCGCACGAAGCCCTTCTTCAATATAATAAACGACTTCATCGATGGCTTTCTCCTTTTCGATATGCCATTTGGCAATAATCCCAGGTAAAGCGACTGTTATACCTTTTCCTGACTCTTTGCTTTCAAAGCGCAATTGGTCCTTCTCTCGATCATAGGTAATCACCCGATCTTCACGAGCCAGGCGTCTCTCTAATTCGGTTTTCATTTTTCTGCTATCCATTTTCATTTTAAATTCCTCCATTTTAGGAGCTGCTTTTCTATTTTACAGGAAAAACCCTCCATCTCAAAGTGATGGAGAGTTCTAAATAATTTTGGTTCTGCTAAAACTTGTATTGATTTCTGCTCCAATCAGCAGTGGTTAAAAATTATTTTAAACCTGAGATAAAGTTTTCTATTTCTTCTTGTGTCTTTCGGTCTTTGCTTACGAATCGGCCTAGTTCATTTCCGTCTTCGAATGCGATAAAGCTTGGGATTCCGAAGACATCTAATTGCTGGCATATATCAATATACTCATCTCGATCAACATGAATAAATGTATACTCATTAAATTTTGATTCTATTTCTGGTAAAATCGGCTCAATAATTCGACAATCTGGACACCAGCCTGCTGAAAACATGAAAATTGTTTTTCCATGATCGCGCAGTTGTTCAAATTGCTCAACTGACTCTAAATTCTTCAAATTCAACGCCTCCGTTAGAATCTTTTGCTCATTTTCATGGCTATCTTCTTAAATCATAGCAGTAGACTACTTTTCAGTCCAATCATCTGCCCCTTTTGTATTGTCCCACTAACAGGTTCATAACATGAGTGAACATTTCAGAGCGATTTACCATTCCGTTAGTAAAAATACCAACTGCTCCCTCTTGTTTCCTTACATTTTTACTGTTCGCATAATCTTCCATAACTGGTCCGAGTTCTTCACCCGCCCTTAATCGGACCGCAACTTCTTCCGGAAGTGGGATCCTTGCCCCGCCGGCAATAATCGGTTCTCCATCATTGGCTGCAAGTGCTCCCCAGTTACATATAAATAATCCGTAACTGGTTTCTTGTACACCTCCTTCAAGTCCAATCCCAATATCACCACTTCCTAGGTTTAAAGCACCTTTTGCCCGATTAATAGCACCTTTAATTGTTTCCTCATCGGAAAACGGCTGCTCATTAACACCTGATGGGATGTCTAAGTCAACAAACTCATGGTCCTCAGCAGTAAAACAATTTTTCACCGCACTAATTTTAGCAGGATTCTTTGACCCAATGATAATTTTCATGATGATATTTACTCCTTTTAACAAAGTAAAGGGAGCATAAAATGCCCCCCTAAAAAGGTAACCTAACTGTTAGCTTTAATCGTATCAACCGTTGTTTTGTCACACGCTTTGACTAGTTTAACAATTAGTTCTTTCGCAGCTGCATAATCATCCACATGAACGATTGAGGCATGGGTATGAATATAACGTGAGCATATTCCAATAACCGCACTAGGAATACCTTCATTTGATTGATGAACCCGGCCGGCATCTGTTCCTCCCTGCGAAACAAAATATTGGTAAGGAATTTTATTCGTTTCAGCTGTATCGAGGACAAACTCTCTCATCCCGCGATGCGTGACCATTGTCCGGTCAAGAATGCGAAGCAATGCCCCTTTACCTAATTGGCCAAACTCATTCTTATCACCCGTCATATCATTTGCCGGACTTGCATCCAGTGCAAAAAAGATATCCGGGTTTATCATATTTGCAGCAGTTTGGGCACCACGTAAACCAACCTCTTCTTGAACCGTTGCCCCTGAAAATAGTGTATTTGGTAAAGTCTCATCTTTTAATTCCTGCAGTAACTCGATAGCTAAACCACAACCATAGCGGTTATCCCATGCTTTGGCTAATATTTTTTTCGGATTGGCCATTGGTGTAAATGGACAAATTGGCAGAATTGCCTGACCAGGCTTAATCCCTATCCGTTTGGCATCCTCACGATTATCTGCGCCGATATCTATCAGCATATTTTTAATTTCCATTGGTTTATTACGCTTTGCATCGTCTAAAAGATGTGGAGGTATCGAACCAACGACACCAATGACTGGACCATTATTGGTCATCACTTGAACACGCTGAGCAAGAATTACTTGACTCCACCAGCCACCAAGAGGCTGAAAGCGAAGCATGCCATTTTCCGTAATCGCTGTCACCATGAAGCCTACTTCATCCATATGACCTGCAACCATGACCGTCGGGCCTGTCTCTTCTCCTCTTTTCATGCCAAAAATACTGCCCAGATTATCTTGAACAAGCTCATCTGCGTATTGAGATAATTGTTCTCTCATAAATTTTCTGACCAAATGTTCATTTCCGGGAGCACCAGGAAGTTCTGTTAGTGTTTGAAAAAGTTTTAAGGTTTGATCGTTCATTTTTTGAGCTCCTTTAGGTTTCTCAGATTTAATTATGTATATTATAATTTTACAAAACTTTGAGTTCTCTTTCCATCAATTGAATTTAATATTAGTAATAGTATGTTCCTTATCCTTAAATACGATATACTGAGAAGAGAATCCTATCTTTTCCAAATTTTATCTTTGGGAGGTCCTTTATGAATTGGAAGTCATTTCTCCTTGGTGCAGCGGTCGGGTTGATTAGCGGATATGCTGCCAAAGAAATCATTTATGGTAGAACAAATGTATCGCCCGAAAAAGTATTAGAACAAGTAAAAAGGCAATTTACTAAGAATGGACCAATCAATGGTTCATGGATACATATGGAAGCAGAGCCGTATGAAAAACAGCACATCGATTACCTCGTCTATAAAGGCGGTATTTCTAAAAACAATAATGGGACAACAGAGCAATTCGAATTCATTGTAGATGCCCAAACTGGTACCCTTTTGGATATTCGGTCTTTGTCCAACGAACTTGTTTCATAGTAAAAATAGCCGTACCTGAATGGTTACGGCTATTTTTTTACTTAATTTTCTCTTTTAATACTTTCAACAATTTGCTTTCCTTCTGTATCCCATTTCACTGCCCGGTAAAAAGCATCATGATAAAAACTAAACCATGCGTGATTCCGTAATCCGTATGGAAGCCATTTTTCCTTTGCTGCAATCGAAGTCATCGGATAGTCGTCATAAGCCATCACCCATAACACTGGTTGATGGGCATGAGTTGCCATCAGATCAGCCATATGAATCAACATTTCTCCCCGATCCTCTATAATAAGGATGGAATGTCCGTTACTATGACCGCTGGTATGAACCAAGGTCAGCGCCCCTAAGTTCCATTTTTCTTCAAAAGGAACTACCTGCGATTCAATCGCTTCCCAGTTTTCTTTCCAATATGTATTTTTCGAGCGGATATTAGGGTTACGCATTTCATCCCATTCTACTTGTGATGTAATGATTTTTGCATTGGGAAAGGCTGAAACGTATCGTCCATTTTCTAGTTTTGTCAAGCCGCCTGCATGGTCAAAATGCAAATGAGTCATCAAGACGTAGTCGATATCTTCTGGATGAAAACCTAACTTAGCTAAAGATTCATCCAACTCTGATTCTTTCGTTACACCGAAATTTCTTAATTGTTTTTCTGATAATTTCCCTTTACCAATTCCTGTTTCAACTAAGAAATTTTTCCCATCCATTTGAATGAACATCGGATCCGTTGGTAATTCAATTTGATTTCTTTCATTGGACGGGTATTTCTTCGACCACATTCCTTTCGGTACAACCCCAAACATAGCCCCGCCATCTAAATTTGTTACTCCTCCTGATAACCAGGTTAGTGTCACACCGCCAACTTTTACTGTTTCCAATCCTTCTGCCCCCTTTGCCCATTTTCTATATATTAACATTTTGTATATACTTGAAGAAATAAAAAGAACAGTTCACTAATGAACTGTCCTTAAAAAGTTAGTTTTGATATTTTACTTCACAGCGATAAATACGGCTTCCTTTTTCTGAGAATTTCTCTTCATACTCTGTCATGATGTTACCTTCATAATCACTTTTATGAAGATCTAGACTGATGTACTTTAATAACAATCCATACTCTGAAAAGCTAATTAAGGAATGTTCAAATAAGCCTTGATTGTCTGTTTTAAAATGGATTTCACCACCATCAACCATAATATCCTCATAAAGCTTTAGGAAATCCTTATATGTTAATCTTCTTTTTCTATGACGATATTTTGGCCATGGATCAGAGAAGTTTAAATAGACCTGGTCCACATCATTTTTGGCAAAATATTTCGGCAAATCCACTGCATTTACATTAAGAAGCCTTAGATTCGGTAAATCCGCTTCAATTAATCGTTCTAAAGCAGTAATGATGACACTGTCGTATAATTCAATACCAATATAATTTATCGTCGGATTCGCTCTAGCCATTTCCGTAATAAATTGACCTTTGCCTGTACCCACCTCAATATGCAGCGGCTGATCGTTATTAAATACTTCATGCCATTTTCCTTTATATTCTTCAGGATTGGCAACAATATATTGTGGATGCTGCTCTATTTTTTCCTTTGCCCAAGGTTTATGTCTAACTCTCATTTATGACACTCCTAATAATAATTTTGTTCGTTACATATATCATGCACCATTTTTCAGTACAAGTTTAACTTAATGGAAAATAAGATCATGAATAAACAAAAAAAGAATTCACAACCTAACAGTGTGAATTCTTGTTTTTAAATAACACTTGAGAGGGTGTCCATTCATGCCATTAAGTCATGATGACCAAGTCACTTTATTAAAAGATATATTAAACAATCATCAAACCGATTGCTGTGGGTCCGTTGCCGAATGTGAACAATTAGAGCGATTGGTGAAATCTCTAATGGTAAACACCGAGGTGGATCAAAATGTTAAGAATATCTTACAGGAAGTATATCAATACAGCCACCATGGAGTTGGTACTGCTGATTTGGATCAACATATTTTATCTAACCAAGCAAACTTATCAAGCTGGGTAAGTAATATTGACCAATTTTCCTGATTAGAGGATTTCACCCAAGAACTTTATCCATTTGTTCATTTCTTCCAAGCGATTTTTATTTTTATACCATTGAATTGAAGAAAGCGTCTGAATGGTAACATACCATTTCATTCGTAACTTTAGGTTATCGGTCAGCTCTTTGCCGTACATGCCTAACCAATCCTGCCAATTCTCTTTTGGAATATACCAATATAGGAGCAATCCTAGGTCAATGGCGGGGTCGGCGATCATTGCCCCGTCCCAATCAATCAAATACAACTGGTTGTCTTCTGCAAGCAGCCAGTTGTTATGGTTAACATCACCATGACAAACCACTTTCTCATCGCAATAGACATTTAATGCTTCCTTTTTTAAAAAGCTCATTGCATTTTGCACTTCAGGCAAGGAAAGTATCTGCTCATCTAACTCATTTACCACCGATTTCAATATAGGCTCTGGATGTAATGGAGAAGTCTCTATCCGGCTTAACATTCCCAGCATTGGCTCTGAGCAATGAATCTTCTTCAGCAGTCTTGCCACAAGTTCTTGATTCATTTCTGACGGCTTTAGTTCTCTGCCGGGAAGCCACTGCTGTGCAGTAATTACATCTCCACTTTCCAACCTTTTTGTCCAAACAAGCTTTGGGACAATGCCTTCTGCTGAGAGTACAGCAAGGAACGGAGACGAATTCCGCTTCAAAAAAAGCCTTTGGTCTTGATATTTTGCATAAAAGGCTTCACCTGTTTTGCCTCCAGCAGGGGTAATTTCCCACTCTTGTCCTAGTATATGATCCAAAATTGCTCACCTTCAATTTATGCCGTTCTTATGGGCTTATTCCTCTATATTTAGAGGTATAACCTGCGTTGCCGGAAGGTCTTATATTACCACAGTTTCATCAACAGCTTTTATTTTTTTGAAATAAAAAAAAAGCTATTGAAACCATTGCACACAATAGCCATCTTATTAAATTTTATCTCGGATTACCTTTTTTCGTCAAGTATATCTGCAGAAACTATTTTTTTAGCAAAACATTTATGGAGACTGACTCAATACTCAATTCTTTCCTATACATATTCCGCCCGGCAGTAATCCCTGCGTTTACATCATCAACTAAGACCGTCCAATCCCCGTCAGGTAACGTTATATTGTGCTCTTTCGTGGTGGGATTGATTAGTAAAATTAGTTCGTTATCCCCTATAAACCTATATCCTAACAGTGGTGAAGCTAATGGCATTTGGCGGATATTTGATCGGATTTCTGCAGAAGTTCTCATTCGGAAACAAGAAAATTTCTTACGTACTTGAATAAGTCCTTTTACATATTCTACATTATCTTTATATATAATTTTTCTTTCCCAGTCCAGTTGATTGATTTCATCAGAGGAACGATAACTATTCCCCTCCCCCTTTTTTGTTCGAAAGAACTCTTGGCCACTGTGTAGAAAGGGGACTCCCTGGGACAACAAAACAATCGCTGTAGCGAGCCGATGATACTTTATTCGTAACGAATCATCAGCATCGGGGAGACATGCTTGAAGTTTATCCCACATCGTGTGGTTATCATGACATTCTACATAATTTAATGATTGAAAAGGTTCATTAAAAGTACCCGGCCCTTGTTTAGTAAAACCGATGCTCCCAGTTATCACTTCATTAGCTGCCTCGAGGTAATGGTCATTACCTAAGGCAAAGCCTTTATCAAATAAGTTAAATGAACTTCCCTTTATAGAATCACGAAATTTATCATTGAATTGAGCAATACGTGGCATTTTTGCCTGATTTCCAATTGTTGCTTTCTGCTCTGCTGGAAGTGGTGTATTGAGGTTCCAGCCTTCACCGATGATGATCGTCCCTGTTGAATGCCTATCGCAAACTTTCCTTACCTCTTTCATGGTCTCCACATCCAAGATCCCCATTAAATCAAAGCGGAACCCATCGATATGATATTCTTCCAACCAATATTGAATGGAATCCACAATATATTTTCTGACCATTTTGCGTTCTGAAGCAATATCATTTCCTACTCCCGTACCATTTGAAGGAAGTCCGATCTCGTTATGACGAAAATAATACCCGGGAACCACCTTTTCAAAGGATGAGGTCTCACGAACATATACATGATTATATACGACGTCCATGATTACTCTAAGACCAAGACTATGAACTTGATCAATTAACTGTTTTAATTCGATGATTCTTGAATATGGATTGGCAGGATTCGTTGAATAGCTTCCTTCAGGGGCATTGAAATGAAGAGGATTGTATCCCCAATTATATTCCTTATTTCGATGCAGTTCATCCACACCAGCAAAATCATGGAAAGGAAGGAATTCAATATGGGTAACACCTAGGTCTTTAATATACGCTAACCCCGTGGGTTCCCCATCCATTCCTTTTGTATTTTGCTCACCAGCACCTAGATACAGACCCTTATTCTTCACACCACTTTTAGGATGAATCGTTAAATCCCTTATGTGGGTCTCATATATAATGGCATCCACTGGATTTTCAATTTTAGGTAAGTTAGGACGCGTTCGCTGGGTTTCGTCAAATCTTACAATCACTCCAAGTTCTCCATTAACGGTCACAGCTTTCGCATAAGGATCCACAGCCTCACGCCATTCTTGATTGACTAAGATTAGAAAACTATATTGATAGAGCTCTAAATCACGGTTAACAGCTACGGTCCAAATGCCGTAATCTTCTCTTTTCATTTTTACAATTTCTGAAAAAGTACTATTAGATGGACGTAACTTTAATTTAACCTGGGTTGCGGTGGGTGCCCAAAGCTTAAACCGGGTTAGCCCCGGTTGGAAGGTAACACCGAGATCCTTTCCGTCATAATAAAATTTCTCGTCAAATTCCTCTGTTCGAATCACGGCACCAATTTGGAGGTCAGTTTTCCCTCCATGCTCATCGATAATTACATATTGTTTTTCAAAGGAATACTCTTTTGAAAATTCGCAAATATATTTCATTTTATTATCTATATGTCTCTTCTCGATGATTTTCAATGGATGTTCTTGAAAATCACTTGTAATCGAAAAGGAGGATGACAATCCGTGATGATAGGAAAGAGGTAGAAGAATCGTAATGATCTTCATCTCATCTAGATAGGCGAAGAAATTTCGGTCAGTAGCAATCATTCGAGTCCCTCTCTTTCATCTCCACTTCTTTCGGATGACTTCTTCTTGTTAACACTTCCAGAGCGCTTACTTGAAGATCTATCTTAAATGGTGTAAATCCGATATGCTCTCCATCTGCATGAACAAAAAGTTTTGTTGGAGAATGGATGGATACACTCCTGCCCTTATAAGTTTTCACTTCTTTAAAATGGGTGTGTTTTCCCCAAAATACACTTATAAAAACAAGCAGCAGTTTCCATCGTGATAATTGATGGACCACGGTAATGTCAAAAAGGCCATCATCTGGTTCAGCATCAGGGGCAATTTTCATCCCACCGCCATAATAGGGTTGATTCGAAACAGTTACAAACCATGTCTGTTCAAATATATGCTTTTTCCCGTCAATTGATAAATCAATTGTAGTGGTTTTATAAGTAAATAATTTTTTTAACAAAAAATAAACATAAACCATTCTACCCATCGAGAGTTTATTTAATATGGCTTTCATCCGGGATTGATTTACTTCATAGGAAATGAGGGCATCAAATCCAGCACCCATGTTATTAATAAAAAAGCGCTCATTTGATTCTGCCAATTTAATTTTCCCGATATCGATTGACAAACCCTTTTGTTTTGCCAGACGGAGTATTACTGCTATGGCTTCAACAGGATCAACAGGAATTTGAAAACCTCTAGAAAAGTCATTTCCAGACCCTCCAGGAATAAATCCTAGTGTAATTTTATTATCGTTGACTGCCCCATTCATCACCTCGTGCATCGTTCCATCTCCACCCACAGCAATAACAATCTTTTGCTCAGAAGTCTTTTGCACAATTTGCGTGGCAAGAATCTTTGCATGTCCAGGGTATTCAGTAAAAAATGCAAGGTAATTTACATGATTAACTTTTAGTTGGTGCTCCACTCTTTCCCAAATCTTAAAGCAATGACCATTGCCAGCTTTGGGATTAATAATAAAGTATACTTGTTTCATACTACCAACCTTTATTTATTTAATGTTTTTGTGCTGGTTAAAGGATATGTTTTAATTGCTTCATACTTTGGTGTTTTGTTCAGGTGTGTTTGATAAAGCACCACATCAACAGCATCAAATGAAAGGGGCGTAGGCTGGAGCTCTTCCCACAGTTTAAGCATTTCGTTTTGGAAAGGATGTTCACCTATCCATTTTCTCGCAAGAGTAATATGGGGACGGAATGGTCTTGTTTCCAGTTGGAACCCTGCCAGCTCACAAGCGGAAAATACTTTTTTTCTAATAACTTGTAAATGTGTGCTTTCCTCTATACCGGCCCAAAAAATACGGGGAGAAGTCACACTACCGAAAATACCAAGCTTGTTGATGTTCAATGCTAGTGTTTTCTCATCGCTAAGGGCAATTTTAACGTTTTTAACTGCTTCTGTTAATTTATCTGACGGTGCACCACCAAGAAACGCTAGGGTTATATGTAAATCCTGATCATGGACCCAGCGACTAAACGGGATCATGTCTCTGATTTTTTCCACATGGTCTTTCATCACTAGTTTTGTATGCTCTGGTATTCTTACGGCAAAGAAATAATGGGGGCGTTTTTCCATCGTTATGTTCCCTCCTATAAATAATTCTAGTCTATTTTGTCCTAAATGTATCTATTAGCAGACAGACAATTAGCCGATTTTTTTACAAAGTGTTAATTTTTATTTATTATTAGTTATGAATTAAGTAATAGTTATTTACTTCAAAGGATGGAAAGGACGCGGGCCTCTTGAAAGTAGTCAATAATATAGCTGAACTAATCGGAGATACACCACTTGTTAAACTAAATCGATTAGCACCTAGGGGGGGGGCATCGGTTTATCTAAAGTTAGAATACTTTAACCCTAGTAAAAGCGTAAAAGACCGTGCTGCATTTAATATGATTGTTGAAGCTGAAAAGGCTGGGAAATTAACCACAGGTTCCACGATTATCGAACCAACAAGTGGAAATACAGGGATTGGCCTTGCCATGAATGCTGCTGCACGAGGATATAAATCGATTATCATCATGCCAGATACGATGACGCAAGAAAGAATCAGTATTTTAAGGGCATACGGTGCGGAAGTTGTCCTTACACCTGGAGATGAAAAAATGCCAGGGGCCATCAAAAAAGCCATCGAATTAGCTAACGAGATTCCCAATAGTTTTATTCCAATGCAATTTGAAAATCATGCGAACTCAGATGCACACCGTCATACTACCGCTGTAGAAATCATTGAAGCAATGAACGAACTTGGCAAACCGCTTGCTGCCTTTGTTGCCACCGCTGGAACAGGTGGGACCATAACTGGTACAGGCGAAACCTTGAAAGCACATTTTGAAAATATATCTGTCCACGTGGTGGAACCAAAAGGCTCGCCTGTTTTGTCAGGCGGAAAACCTGGTAAGCACAAACTTGTTGGAACAAGTCCAGGGTTTATTCCAGACATTCTTAATCAGGATGTTTATGATGAAATCCATCAAATTAATGATGAAGATGCCTATGATATTGCACGCAGGTTGGCTGTAGAAGAAGGAATTCTTGTCGGGCCATCCTCAGGCGGGGCTTGCTTTGCAGCGATAGAAGTTGCCAAACGATTAACCCCTAATGATGTCGTTGTATGTATTGCTTGCGATACAGGCGAAAGATACTTATCGAGCGATTTGTTCCAGTTTTAAAAATAATAAGTGGGCGTTCTTTTATTAGGGAAAAAAGTAGTTCATTTTTCCCCCTAAAGGAACCAAGCATATGGATTAAAGAGTAAGACGTGGACACTTCTGTGTACACGTCTTAATTCCTAATGAAGAATTTTGTCATTAAGTGCTCCGCATTGTTTTTCAATTTCTAACTCAAAACGTTCCTGCAGTAATTTTGTGACAGGACCAGGCAAACCATCCCTTACACGCTTCCCATCCACTTCAATAATTGGCATTACCTCTGCGGTCGTACTTGAAAGGAACACTTCCTCAGCATCTATAAGTTCATCAAGTGTAAATGTTCGTTCCTCAACAACAATGTTATTTTTTTCGCAGACATGCAAAATAACATCTTTTGTAATTCCTTTTAAAATTAAGTTATCCGACTGATGTGTGATTACCCTTCCATTTTTAACCATATAGATATTTGATGAACTTCCTTCCGTCACATTCCCGCTGCGATGTTGAATTGCCTCAAAGCAATCGGCTTCGGCAGCTTTTTGCTTCGCTAATAAATTTCCAAGCAAATTTAAACTTTTTATATCACAGCGCAGCCAGCGTATATCATCTGTAACGATTGTTCTTACGCCCATCTTCAAACTCTCTAATGGCCTAGACACTTCCTTCGTATATGCTACTAAACTTGGCCTCACATTTTCTGTTGGGAAAGCATGATTACGAAGGGCAACGCCTCTTGAAATTTGCATATAAATCGTTCCTAACTGAAGGTTATTTTTCTCAATCAGTTCTTCCAGCAAATTTGTTAATTGATCCATTGTGTATGGGAGTTGGATGCCGATACTATCTAAACTTTTCAATAAACGATTTAGATGTTCGGTTACTGTGAACATTTTTCCGTTGTAGACACGGATCACCTCGTACACTCCATCCCCAAATTGATAGCCTCGGTCTTCTACATCCACCTTTGCCTCGCTTCGCTCAATTATTTTTCCATCCATGATTGCATATTTCATTCTCCCATTTCCCCTTTATTTTTTATTCGCTGTGTTAAAACTAAAAATTCAAATAATTTGTCATAATCCATACATTATAACCCATAACCTATAGTAAGAGTACTACAAGGGAGGGAGAATATCCGAACAATTTTTGTTAATTTTTGAAGATTATTTTGTAAAATAAAGTATATTGGTGGAAATTTTCAGTTTTTGTGGTTACAATAAGGATAGATGGACACCATCTAAGTATCCACAGTAAACATCCATAAAAAGGAGTTGTCTGCGCGGAAAAGAAAACTACATATTTCTTGAAGAGGAATCTTCAAACAGGCTGTCGGTAGAGGGATTAAGCCATAGGTTTGAAAAAAGGATAGGGAGTGGTTTTTTGAAACCTTCGACTAACCGGATGTTAAACCGCATCAAATGTATCTACATGTTTATTCGCAATAATGGAACAGTCACAACGCAGGAACTTGTAGAGGAATTTGGTATCACTCCTCGCACCATACAACGAGATTTAAATGTCTTAGCCTATAATGACTTGGTAATAAGCCCAAGCCGCGGAAAATGGACGACTACACAAAAAAGGGTTAAAATGTCTTCTTAAAACGAAAAGTAACGTAAATGGATAGCATAAAAAAGCACACGAGATACTCTCGGTGCTTTTTGTTTGTCAAAATATTAAGTCCTGCCATGTACATGATTAGTGATTTTGTTATATTCTTGTTCACTTATGATGCCGAGCTTTCTAAAAACATATGAATACATGAAAATTCTCCGCTGCAATCGAGGGGTAATAAACATATGCATCATCCTCCTAATTTACTTTATTTATATTCGCCTCTTCAAACAAAGTTTCCTTCAACCAAAAAAAATTCTTCTGGTTAATATTTAAACTGTTATCAAAATTCCCAATGAAATAATGCGATCGTCCAGGTCAAAATAGGGATATGGCTTAACTGCTCAGTCTCTCGACTCCAATTGACAGATTTAAATAGTATGGTAGTATATTATTATAGAAAAATACTTTAGCGCTTAAAAGCGTTTAAGCAAAAAAGTTTAATAGGAGAAGATATGAAAAAAAATCATCAGAACTTACAAAAAGGATTATTATCAAGGCATGTCCAGTTTATTGCTTTGGCTGGTATGATTGGGACGGGGATATTTAAAGGCAGTTCCGATACATTAGCCATTGCTGGACCTAGTGTAGTCGTGGCCTATTTACTTGGCGGTCTATTACTTTTTATCATAATGGCTGCCCTTGGGGAAATGGCACTTGCTTTTCCAAATTTAAATGTACAGCATTTAGTAAACAAAGCATTTGGTTTCCAAGTTTCTTATATCGTCGGATGGCTGTACTGGATCAATTGGACTCTTGTTACGATTGTTGAATTACTAGCTGCGGGAAGTTTTCTACAATTTTGGTTTCCTACGATACCTTTATGGCTGTTAAGTTTCCTATGTGCAGTTGTAATCGTAGGAATCAATTTAACTCAAGTAAAAAATTATGGGGAGCTTGAATTTTGGTTTGCAGGGATTAAAATCATTGCACTTGTGGCCTTTATTATCTTAGGCTTTTCACTCCTTTTTGGTATTATTCCTAGCTCGATTCAGGACCCACTCTCTAACTATACAGCTAATGGCGGATTTTTCCCGCACGGAATAGGTGGAATGTTCAGCGCATTTTTAGTAGTCATGTTTTCTTATGGCGGTGCGGAATTAATCGGGGTAGCTATAACCGAAACAAAGGATGCCGAGCGAGTATTGCCAAAAATTATTAAAGGTGCCGTATGGCGTGTCATGATTTTTTATATTTTACCAATTCTAATCATTTGTGGACTCATGCCTTGGGACAAAGTTACTGGTACAGACAGTCCCTTCGTTCAGGTCTTTAGCGCAACCGGATTACCGGGAGCAGCACATATTATGAACTTTGTCCTTTTGACAGCTGTTCTATCGGCTGCAAATTCAGGAATCTATGCGACATCAAGAACACTATTTTCGATGGCACAAAGTGGTGTTGCGCCTAAGGTTTTTGCAAAACTCTCCGCAAAGGGAATCCCATTAACAGGAATTTTCCTTACGAGTGTCTGTATACTAGCAGGAGTTTTTCTAGCTTATTTAACACCTAGTCAGGTTATCGGCTATCTTATGACCATTCCAGGATTTACAGTCATGTTACTCTGGAGTAGTATTTGTGCAGCGCAGTTAAAATTAAGACCACTTTACAAAAATCAACCAGCGTTCCAAATAAAATGGTTTCCATATACGACCATTTTCGCACTTGCATCTTTAAGTATTATCTTTATTGGATTTGTGTTTAATCCAAATAATATTATTGGTTCATCGGTAAGCCTAACAATAATAGGCTTGCTAATCATCCTCTCATTTCTTGTTAGAAAAAATGGGTTGAATGAAATTACTGTTTAATATGAACTTAAAAAGGCCACCAAATATTGGTTGGCCTTTTTTGCTTTTTCAATCTCAATCCTTTGGATCCGTTGGCGTATCTTGATCATCTGACTCTACAAATAGCCTGAGTGCTGATAATTTATTTTCCCAAAATAGCTCAAAATATTGGAGCCAATCTTTTAATTCATATAAGGGTTCTGGCTCCAGCTTGTACCTTGTTTCCCTGCCAGCTTTTCGTTCCTTAACCAGCCCCGCCTCCGCTAAAACACGAAGATGCTTAGACACGGCGGTACGGCTTATCGGGAAGTGTTCACTTATTGCATTTACGGGCATCTCTTCCTTGCTAAGCAGTTTTAACAGCTTTCTTCTTGTTGGATCAGCGATGGCTTGAAAGACATCATGCTTTGCCGAGGAAGCCGCCATTTATGCCTCAACATATCCCTGCAATTTTTTCACAATACCTGCCCAGCCCTGATTCATATGATCACGGATTGGAGTATGCGGTTGACCAAATTCAGTGACTTTATTCGCGTCCCAACCTCCATGGATTAATGTTAACTCCGTTTTATCATCCAGTTCTTTTAATTCAAATGTTAGTGTCCAATCTTTCCCCCAATTAAAGGATAGACGGTTTGGAGGATCAACATGGGTTACCTTACATGGCGACATGCCAAATTGCGCTGCATTTAAATGAAACTCATGTCCCTCAACTGCCTGTAGATCATTTGGCATAAACCAGGCACTTAGACCCTCTGCAGTCGCTACTGCATCCCATACTTTTGCAATCGGAGCATTATAAACAACCGTATACTTTATATCC
This sequence comes from Neobacillus sp. MER 74, assembly GCF_023714155.1. NCBI lineage: Bacteria > Bacillati > Bacillota > Bacilli > Caryophanales > Bacillaceae > Neobacillus > Neobacillus sp. MER 74. Next base: position 53,272 of record NZ_JAMAUV010000008.1, on the reverse strand, counting down.
TCTAATGTTGCCTGTGACTCGTTACTCATATTAATTGCCTCCTCGAATTTTGCTGCGATATTTTTCAATACGAAACCATTTGGTTTCATATAAAGACTATATAACACCATTTGGTTTCACGTCAAGCGATTTTTTTAAGGCTGCTAACCCCTCCGTGACCTTCGTCTTTATTCTGACATGATTTAAGTCACGTAGACTCCTTCTACGTGACCTTAGTCTTAATCAATTACTTTTTGAGTCACCCTAAGACCCGACAACACCTCTGTTCCAGTGAACTTAATATTACTGCTCCTGTTATTGAACAATATTTTTCCCATAAAAGATTTCATCCATCTCTATCTTTAACCGCTCAGTGATTTCAATATGTTCTTCAGGTGTTAAAGTGTCTTTGCTATATCCAAATAAATAATTATTTAAATCGAATTCACGCAGTTTGCATTTCGTGTGAAAAATATGCTCCTGATAGACATTGACGTCAATCATATCGAATAGTTCACCAACATCTTCCGGGATATAATTCTGAATCGAATTGATTTCATGATCAATAAAGAGCTTGTGTCCCGATTTATCCCGTGTAAACCCGCGCACACGGTAATCAATTGTCATGACATCCGTTTCAAACGATCTAATTAAGTAATGAAGAGCCTTAAGCGGCGAAATCTCCCCGCAAGTGGAAACATCAATATCCGCTCTAAATGTACTGATTCCTTCATCGGGGTGAAATTCAGGATATGTATGAACCGTGATATGGCTCTTGTCTAACTGCATAACCACCGATTCTGGCAGTGGTCCCGGTGATTCTTCAAATGATTCATCTGGTGCATTCGCAACCGGCCCCTCAGAAACCAACAGGGTCACACTCGCCCCAGCCGGTTCAAAGTCCTGACTCGCAACATTTAATACATGGGCACCAATGATATCTGAAACATGCTTTAATATATTTTGCAGCCTTTCCGCACTGTATTGTTCATCAATATACTTTAAATAAGCTTCACGCTCTTCCCTCGTTCTCGTAAAACAAATGTCATACATATTAAAGCTTAACGATTTCGTTAAGTTATTAAAGCCGTGTAACTCAATTGCCTGCTCGTGTGTAAGTTTCATGACAGTTCCCCCTTAATATTAAGGTATCCTTTTCAAGTAAATATTATTAAGATACCCAGAGAACCGTATAGTTAATTATTTTTCTCCTTATTTATAATAATTATAATTTAATATTTACTTTTAAATAATATGTGTTATAATTAATTCAGATAATAAATTAGGAGGAATGTTAAATGACAGTCGAACAAATGCTCAACCTACAAATCGCTAACTGGAATGTCCTATATACTAAATTACATCGTTTTCACTGGTATGTGAAAGGTCCTCACTTCTTTACCTTGCACGGAAAATTTGAAGAATTATATGAAGAAGCAGCCGCTTCCATTGATGAATTTGCAGAACAATTATTAACGATTGGAGGCCGTCCTGTTTCTACCCTAAAAGAGTATCTTCAACTTGCAACGATTGAAGAAACGAACGAAACACTAACAGCTGAGGAAATGGTACAAGCAATCATCCATGACTTTTCATTACTCATTGATGAGTTAAAAGTTGGAATGGAAGTGGCCGAGCAAAATGATGACGAAGTCACTAGCGACATGTTTTTAGGCTTAATTGGAAAACTTAAGAAACATAACTGGATGTTACAATCTTTTTTACAGGCTTAATACTGTAAGGACAAGCTATAAAAAGAGAAAAAGCAGCTTCAAATGAGGCTGCTTTTTCATATATAAGTCTATTTCACTTGATAATTTCTGAGTAACTCCACTTCTTCATCTGTTAGTTCTCGATATTCACCTAATTCAAGTGTCTTATCGAGTGGTAATGGACCCATCGAAATCCGTTGGAGATAGACTACTCTTTTCCCAACAGCTTCAAACATTCTTTTCACCTGATGAAATTTCCCTTCAGTGATTGTTAATTCAATGTCGGATCGGATGCCAGACTTTAAGATTTTCAATTCACCTGGCTTGGTTTCATAGCCATCATCCAAGGTAACGCCGTTAGCAAACGCTTCAATATCTTCCTCAGTCACTTCACGATCAATGACCGCAAAATACGTCTTCGGAACATGCTTTTTCGGAGAAAGCAAACGGTGGGCCAATTGGCCGTCATTGGTGATTAGCAGCAACCCTTCAGTATCCTTATCCAATCGTCCAACCGGAAAAGGCTCATAAACTTGGTCTTCGAGTTCTAATAAATCGATGACTGTTTCGGTCGAACTATCTTCTGTAGCAGATAAGACTCCTTGTGGCTTATTCATCATCAAATAAATAAATTCTTTGTATTCGATAATTTCTCCGTTTAAGGTGACAGTTTGTAAGGATGGATCCACATGCTGTTTTGCATCTTTTACTACCACATCATCCACTTTAACCGCACTGCTTTTTAATAGTTGCTTAACTTCTTTTCTGCTTCCATAGCCTAGGTTTGCAAGCATTTTATCAATTCTCAACGCTTCTCTTCCTCCCAGGTAATTTTAATTTGTTCATGATCCGATCAAGTTTATCTCCAAATAAACGGGTCGCAAGTCCTGATTTTAAGCCAAGATAAAAATAAATTCCAGCTCCCACTGCAGCACAAATAACAATTATTATAACGGATTGAACTTTTAATGCTGGAGAAAGGAATAACAATAATAGTTTGTACATTAATTCTGTACCCACCCACATGAATCCGGCAAAGATAACAATTAACATGCTTCTCCTCCATACAAATCGGAATGGATAGCGGGCATATATCTTAATAACAATAAAATTGATGAGGATGGCTGCAACATATCCAAGTGTTGTTGCTAATACTGCTCCTCTTGTTTCCATCATTTTTATTAACGGAATATTTAGAGACAGTTTAATTAATAATCCGACAAGTAAACTTAACACCGTAAATCGTTGTTCGTTGATTCCTTGTAATATGGCTGCAGTAACAGAATATAAGGAAAAAAGAATGGCTACAGGTGCGTATGCCCTTAATACTTCCGTACCAATTACATCATGCTGATAAAATGCTGTATATACAGGTTCTGCCAATAATGAAAGACCAATAGCTGCAGGTAATGTTAAAAATAACAGGACCTGAAATGTCTGATCTAACTGTTGGTTTAAGCTTGCTCCCTCCCCTTCAACGAAGGCCCTCGTTATACTTGGTACAAGGGTTAACGAAAATCCTGTTGCCAGAGACACTGGAATAATGACAATTTTATGGGATTCAAAGTTCAAAATAGAGAAAAAGGATTCTGCAAATTTCGCTTTCCCGATTTCTGCCATTGCCTGACTAAAGGTGAATTGATCAATCGCCTGAAATAAAGGGTTGGCAATCCCCACTAACACGAACGGAAACGCATAAATAAGAATTTCCTTATAGATATCCTTAAGAGAGATATCTATTGTGCCCTTATCCTGTGAAAGGAGTTCGTCTAAATACGGTTTTCGTTTATACCAATACCAAAATAAAACAAATAAACCGCCAATCGCGCCAATAAAGGCAGCAAACGTCGCCACACTTACCGCTGTTACCATTTTTCCATGAAAAATATGTAAGACGGCAAAAGCTCCTAGAAGGGTAAAGGCAATCCTGACAATTTGTTCCACAACTTGTGAAAGTGCAGAGGGGCCCATCGATTGATGCCCTTGAAAGAATCCTCGAATGAGGCTCATAAATGGAACAACAATTAACGCAAAGCTTACAGCTCGCATAACCGTGGTGACCGAATCTAAATTAGCCTTTTTATCACCAACACTCATTTCCGCTAATGTCGGTGCCGCAAGATACATCACTAAGAAAGCCATAATCCCTGTTAACATCATAATGACTAAACCCGATTTAAACAGCTTCCTGCCAACTGCATACTCCTCTAAAGCATTATATTTTGAAATAAATTTCGAAACGGCGAGCGGCACCCCGGCTGTTGCAACGCTAATAAAAATCGTATACGGTACATAGGAAAACTGATAAAGCGTAGTTCCTTCCCGACCGACAATTTGAAAGAATGGTATAACATAAATTAAGCCGATAACCTTTGAAAGAATCGTTCCTAGCGTTAATATAAATGTTCCTCTTAATAGCTTAGACTGCATAAAATCCCTTCCTACCTGAAGAAATACGTGCGCTTCTTCACATATATAAATCGACTATTTTTTGCACACTATAGTAGTGTACAACTTCTTGTCCCCAGACGCCACTAACAACCAAGTGAAATTTATGAAAATATGGGCACTTTCGTTTTATTTTGATGATAAATGTTTATAATGGAGTGATGGATTAATAAAAAGTTGGTGTAAATATGGAATATGATGTTATTGTCATCGGCGGCGGCCCATCAGGTTTAATGGCCGCTATTGCCGCTGGTGAAAAAGGCGCAAAGGTCCTTTTAATAGATAAAGGTGACAAACTTGGCAGAAAACTAGCGATATCTGGCGGCGGCCGCTGTAACGTGACCAATCGCCTGCCAATAGAGGAAATTATCAAGCACTTGCCTGGAAACGGGAAATTTTTATATAGTGCTTTTTCTATCTTTAGTAATGAAGATATTATTAAATTCTTTGAGAAATTAGGAATTGCCTTAAAGGAAGAAGATCACGGCCGGATGTTTCCAGTCTCTAATAAAGCACAGTCCGTTGTGGATGCATTACTAAATCAACTAGAAAAACTTCATGTACGTGTCTTTACAAATAGCCCTGTCCGCGAACTCATGTATGAGGATGAGCGTGTTTCAGCTGTGGTACTTAAGGACGGACAAACCATATCTGCACAATCCGTCGTGATTGCTGTCGGAGGAAAGTCTGTCCCTCATACAGGTTCGACGGGTGATGGCTATGCCTGGGCTGAAAAAGCGGGCCATACCATTACTGAACTTTTTCCCACCGAGGTTCCAGTGACCTCGAATGAACCATTTATAAAAAACAAAGTCCTTCAAGGGTTGTCGTTAAGAGATATCGAATTAAGTGTCTTGAACCCAAAGGGTAAGCCCCTCATTTCTCATCGAATGGATATGATTTTTACCCATTTTGGACTAAGCGGTCCTGCTGTACTTCGCTGCAGCCAGTTCGTGGTGAAAGCGATGAAGAAATGGAAGTTACAAGAAGTAACCATGAGCCTTAATGTCTTACCAGATAAGAAAGAGGAAGAAGTTTTTCAAGAAATTCTCTCACTTGTAAAAAGCGAGCCTAAGAAAAGCATTAAAAATACACTCAAAGGGCTCGTCCCTGAACGGTACCTCCTGTTTCTATTAGACCAAAATGGAATCGATCCTGCTGAGCAAGCTGGAACGATTTCTAATGAAAAAATACGCAGTTTTTCCAAGAGTTGTAAGCAATTCCTAATTAAAGTTAATGGCACCCTGCCACTTGAAAAAGCGTTTGTCACGGGCGGCGGTGTGTCAGTTAAAGAAATTGAGCCGCAAACGATGGGCTCGAAACTTATGAATGGTTTATATTTTTGCGGTGAAATCTTAGATATCCATGGGTACACCGGAGGGTATAATATTACTTCTGCACTTGTAACCGGAAGATTAGCTGGTAGTAATGCAGCCATATATGTAAAAAATAAAAAGGTCTGACAAGTTGTCAGGCCTTATAAATAATCATCGCTGAAAAACAATAAATCTGTTCCTCTTCTTCTTCCTCTGCCATTGCTGCCACATTATATTTAATATCAAGCAGACTTGTTTCATCCAGTCCCTTTAAAAAACGATTCATTTCCTTTTCCAGATCCTTCTCATGCTCCCGATCAAACAACTTCACCTGTATCAATGTTCTCTCCCTCTCTTTTTTTACTACTATTCTTACCACTTTTCTGAAATTTTAAAAATTTAATCATTATAAAAAGCTAAGATTATTTTGAGTGGAGGCTTTGATACAACTACTGGTGGTACTTAATGAATACCTACATTGCCACCAGCAGACTTGATTTGCCGCCGCACAAAAAAAACGATTCCATTGTGGAATCGGTTATTCTGTGTATTCTGTTTCACCAGTCCAAGAGAGCATGCCGCCTACCATATTACGAACCTTATAGCCTTGATCCTGCAAATAATGGCAGACATTTCCGCTTCTTGCGCTGGAGCGGCAGATAAAGATATATTCTTTATCCTTGTCAAAGTAGTCGAGTTTATCAGGGATATCTCCCATGCGAATATGCTTTGCTCCTGGGATCATCCCGAAAACGACCTCATGATCTTCCCTTACATCGACTAGCTCAAGTTTTTCCCCTGACTCAAGCTTCTTTTGTAATTCTTCTGGTGTAATTGTTTGAATTTCTTCCATTAAGTCCATCCCCTTTAGGAAAAACAGCCCCGAAAATGGGGCCATTCTATAGATTAATTTGCGACGATATTTACAAGCTTGCCAGGAACAGTAATGACTTTGCGGATTGTTTTCCCTTCAATTTGTTCCTTAATTTGGGCATCCTCCATTGCGATTCCCTCAAGAGACTCTTTGCTTGCATCCACTGGTACCAAAAGCTTTGCTTTTACTTTACCATTGACTTGAACAACAATTTCAACTTCATCATCTACTAGTTTTGCCTCATCATAGGCTGGCCATGCTTCGTAAGATATTGTTTCACTATGACCTAACTTCTCCCAAAGCTCCTCAGCAATATGCGGGCAAACAGGTGCAAGCATTTTAACAAAACCTTCAATATATTCTTTTGGCAGTACGGTTGCTTTATAGGCCTCATTTATAAATACCATCATCTGTGAGATCGCCGTATTAAATCTTAAGCCTTCGTAATCCTCAGTCACTTTCTTCACTGTTTGATGATAAACTTTTTCCAAATTAGAGGCTTCTTCATTTACTTGAATCTTTGGATTTAATTCCCCGTTTTCTTCAACCAATAAACGCCAGATGCGATCTAAGAAGCGGCGGGAACCATCTAGTCCATTTGTTGACCAAGCAATTGATGCATCAAGCGGTCCCATGAACATTTCATAGAGGCGAAGGGTGTCAGCACCATGGCTGCCGACGATATCATCAGGGTTTACGACATTCCCTTTTGATTTACTCATTTTTTCATTTCCCTCACCTAAAATCATGCCTTGGTTAAATAACTTTTGGAATGGTTCTTTGGTTGGAACTACACCAATATCATACAGGAATTTATGCCAGAAGCGCGCATAAAGTAAATGTAAAACTGCATGTTCTGCCCCGCCAATGTAAATGTCAACAGGAAGCCAGTGGTTTAATTTTTCCTGAGAAGCAAGTGCTTGATCATTTTTCGGATCAATGTAACGTAAATAATACCAGCAGCTGCCTGCCCATTGCGGCATTGTATTGGTTTCACGACGGCCCTTTTTACCGGTTTCTGGGTCCACCACGTTGACGAAATCAGAAATAATTGCCAGCGGAGATTCCCCTGTTCCAGATGGTCGAATTTCTTTCGTTTTTGGTAACATCAATGGAAGCTGATCTTCAGGAACCGCAGTCATTGTGCCATCTTCCCAATGGATAATTGGAATCGGTTCGCCCCAATAACGCTGGCGGCTGAATAGCCAGTCACGCAAACGGAAAGTGACTTTCTTCGTTCCGATTCCCTTTTCTTCTAACCAAGCAATCATCTTTTGAATGCCTTCTGCTTTATCCAAGCCATTTAAGAATTCAGAGTTAATATGTTCACCATCGCCAGTATAGGCTTCTTTGTCAATATCTCCACCAGCGACAACGGCTTTAATCGGCAGGTTAAATTCTTTAGCGAATTCATAGTCACGCTCATCATGAGCTGGAACTGCCATAATTGCCCCTGTACCGTAACTTACTAATACATAATCAGCGATCCAGATTGGCATTTTTTCACCATTTGCAGGATTGATGGCATATGCCCCAGTGAATACGCCTGTTTTCTCTTTTGCAAGATCGGTACGCTCTAAATCGCTCTTTGTTTTCACTTTATCCAAATAAGCATCAACCGCAGCACGTTGTTCAGCTGTTGTGATTTTATCAACAAATGCATGTTCAGGAGCAAGCACTGCATAGGTAGCACCGAATAAGGTGTCAGGGCGTGTAGTGAATACTGTGAATGTCTCATGGTGGCCTTCAATCGAGAAAGTTACTTCTGCACCTTCCGAGCGGCCGATCCAGTTACGCTGCATTTCCTTTAAACTTTCCGGCCAATCAAGTTCTTCTAAGTCTTCAAGTAAACGATCACCATAAGCTGTGATTTTTAACATCCATTGCTTCATCGGACGGCGTTCAACTGGGTGTCCGCCACGCTCACTTTTGCCATCAATGACTTCTTCGTTTGCGAGAACTGTTCCAAGCGCCGGACACCAGTTTACCGCAACCTCATCAATATATGCTAAACCTTTTTCGAATAACTTTAAGAAAATCCATTGGGTCCATTTGTAGTATTCTGGGTCAGTAGTATTAACTTCACGATCCCAATCATAAGAGAATCCTAATGATTTAATTTGGCGGCGAAACGTGTTGATATTCTGCTCTGTAAATTCTGCAGGGTCGTTACCCGTATCTAGTGCGTACTGTTCTGCCGGTAAGCCGAACGCGTCCCAGCCCATTGGATGAAGCACATTGTATCCCTGCATCCGCTTTAAGCGGGAAAGAATGTCGGTAGCTGTATAGCCTTCAGGGTGTCCTACATGTAGTCCGGCACCTGATGGATATGGAAACATATCTAAAGCGTAGAATTTTCTCTTGTCATATTCTTCGCTTGTTTTAAATGTTTTTTCTTCTTCCCATTTCTTTTGCCACTTCTGTTCGATGTGATTATGATCGAAACTCATATCTGTTGCCTCCTTAAAATAAAGGCTGTATTAAACTTGTCTGTTGATTTCCGTTCCAGGCACTTCGCTTTCCGCAGGCGTGCCGGGGAGCCTCCTCGTCGCTTTGCTCCTGCGGGGTCTCCCCTGCCCCGTACTCCTGCAGGAGTCTTCGTGCCTTCCACTCCAATCAACAGAGGGCTAAAATCAACATTTAACTTTAACACAGCCAAAATAAAAAAACCCCTCATCCCAAAAAGGGACGAGAGGATTGTATGTATCTTCCCGCGGTACCACCCACATTAGTGTTGTCAACACTCGCTTCATTCATCCTTAACGCGGAAAACGGCAAGCCTTACTATTCCTTCACGCTTGCAACTCAAAGGCGAGTTCATGATGTACCCGGTTGACTTTCACCAGCCGTCAACTCTCTAAGTGCGGATATGAATCATTACTACTCCTAATCACAGTCATTTCAATATAAAGTATTACGGTTATTGTAATAAATTTTCAACAAGTATGCAAGGCAAACTAGCGCCTAAATTCAGGATAGTCAAAATATCGGGATAATAAACAAAAAGACAAAGAAGAGTTACTTCTTCGTCCGCGTGGAATGGACAAATAACTAGATTTGTCCATGGACGGTGCCTGACACCATTTTTGTTTTTAGACCTCGATCGTAAAGGAGTGTTGTGATGATTGCGATGAGGAATAACACTATTAGTACAATGAATAGTGCTGATATGTTGTACATGTCTACGATTATTCCGCCCATTAGGGGACCAATCATTCTGCCGCCTGTGGCCGTACTGTTGACGATTCCTTGGTAGAAGCCTTCACGTCCCTTCGGTGCCAGGTTAAAGGCAACTGTTGGAACCGCCGGCCAGATAAACATCTCACCAATTGTTAAGATAATCATCCCAACTAGAAACCCAGAGAACAGCGTTGCCTGCCCTGCAACTAAAAATGAAACAACGAAAATACCAATTCCAATAATCATTTGCAGTTTAAGTGATGCTTTCAGATGCTTCATTACACCATTTAAGAATGGTTGGCCAATGACAATTAGGGCACCGTTGATCGACCATAATAGACTATACTGTGTTAATGAAATATTAATTTCCTGTGTATAGGTGGCAATCGTTGTTTGCCACTGTACATAGGCAACCCAGCAAAGCAAATACCCTGTACACAGTATTAATAAGGCATACAGTTTTTTTCTATTTTTTACAATAGGAACATTTATATCGTTAGTTGCCGGTTTTCCTGACTCTCCTGAAATTCCTTTATAGCCAAATAGCGCTATAAGCAAAAAGAGGACGTACATAATAGTATTGGCTAGGAAGATGAGTTGAAAGGAATAAGCGGCAACAATCCCGCCAAGGGAGGCCCCCAAGGCTACCCCAAGGTTTTGGGCAACATAAATGGCGTTAAAGGCTTTCCGTCCACCTTCAACCCAAACGACCCCTGCCATTGCATACATCGACGGAAAAATAATACCGGTACCGAATCCAATAATGATTTGGAAGACAATATAGGCAGGCCAGCCATGCCAAAAAGTTAAACCGATGAGTGCTGCAAGAGTAATCGAGATTCCTATTAAGATAGATTTGTAGCCGCCTATTCTATCAAATAGGCTGCCGCCATATAGGTTACCAATCACACTTGCGCCTGAATTTAGCATTAGGACTATTCCAGCAATCGATAAGGACTTACCCAGGTGATCATGTATATAAATTGTATTTAAAGGCCACAGAAATGATGAGCCTGTGACATTAACGACCATCCCTATTATTAAGAGCCATAAGGCACGTGGCATGTATAAAACGCCCCTTTACATATTACAATTTCAATTACCAAGGATATATTCTATTATTTTTTCTTGGGGCGCGCAATGCTTTTTGTTTTCCAGTGCAATGGGGAGAGGTATGGAGATTTGGTATTCCCTCTGAATCGATCCAGGATTCCGTCAAACTGGATTGGATTTCGCCGAATTGGCCCAGGATTTCGCCAAACTGGATTGGATTTCGCTGAATTGGCCCAGGATTTCGCCAAGTTACCCAATCATTTCGCCAAATTTAAAGAAGATATCGCCAAACTCAATTTCTCCTCAAAAAAACCATAAGAAAAAAACACTGTAAATGAAACAGTGTTTTCCTGACCAAAATATTTAAGGTTATTTCTTTGGTACTCCTGGTACTACCGGTGCTTGTGCAGGGAAATAACTATTCACTGCGGCATCTTTTTTCTTATCATTTTCTGTTTCGTCGAAAACAGCCTTTTTCACTTTTTCAATTTCCTTGTCTACCTCTTCCATGTCAACGCCTTTTTTAACAAGCTCTTCAGTTGCAAGCCGGACCGCTTTGTTGGATTGAACAACAGATTCTCTTAAGGAATCCATCGATCCTTGTGGATTATGAAAACCGGCCGAGTTTTCAGCTGCGATAATATCCCAGAACCATTGGCCCTTCCGAACAAATTCCTGCGCTTGCTTGATTTTCTCCTGATTTACACCTGAAGTAATCATTTTATTTACATAATAGTGTGATGTCGTGGAAATATCCTGTGCATCGTGTAATGCACTAACATTTGCTTCTTGAATTTCAAGGACACGGTCCTTCAATTTATCTAAATCACGGTCGCCATGACACTGACCGCATGAAGTTTGCATGGTTTTAAGCGGTGAAGTCCACCAGTGTGAGGTGATTTTTCTTTTTCCATCGACACGCTCATATGGCATATGGCAGTCAGCACAAGATACATTCGCTTTGCCGTGTGTACCTGATGAATGTGTTTCATATTCGGGGTGCTGTGACTTTAACATCGGCGTCCCAGAAATATTACTAATCCAATCCTTCTCAAAACCTTTTTCTTTCGCAATGGTGCTGTAATACTCATACATTTCTTCAGGTTTAAAGCCTTTTGTCCACGGGAATGTTACTTCACTATTATCGGCTGCAAAATAATACTCCACGTGACACTGGCCGCAAACATAGCTGCGCATATCGTTTTTGGTTGGATTGGATGTATCTACGCCTTTCGCTTGTAATGCCTTATAGAAGCTTGGACGAGTGACACGCAAATCCATTGTTTTTGGATCATGACAATCCGAACAGCCTATGGGCGAGTGCCCCATCTCCTCCCCTTTTGGCCAAATATCTTTATTAAAATTAGCACCCCAGTAGTGGTCGCCCATTTCCTCAATCATCTTTGGAACAGCTGTCGATTTACAAGTGTAACACGAGCCAACCGATTTATCGGTAATTCGTTGAATACTGCGTATATCTTCTAAGGCGTATGTATGTCCACGTTCTTCGTTATATTCCGTTGCAAATCCATATCCATTAAAGAGGATGGGTAACAAAGGCTCTTTATCCTTTTCAAATTTGCTGCGTTTTTCAGAACCGCCATAAGTAGTATCTTCCATCTTTTCATTCTTTTTGTAACTATTATATTGAAGTGGAAATAAGTCCTTAAACGCTTCATTACGAATTTCATCGGCTGCGAGTCCTGTAGTCTTCTTCCCTGTAGCTGATGCCGTTTTCTCAGTAGATCCATCGCTGCACCCAGTAAGGATCAAAACCATCGCTAGCAGGAGAAGATATGCCCCATATCGAAAGCTTCCCATTTCTAAAATCCTCCCTTATTTTCTAATAACTCTCCTGAAACAGGCGGCTTATTATAACGATCATCTTTAAAGCCTTTCCCGTGTGGTACTGTTTTGTGACAGGAAATACATTTTTCCTTTGCATCATGCGATATATTGCTAAGTGTACTTTTATGACAAGAAATACAGTTGTCATTCATAATTTTTTCAGTTCGTTCGGTCGCTTCAATCACATCCGGAATCTTCTTTGTTCCGAGTGTATTGAAATAAATATGTGTCATCCCTGCGCGGCCTTTAAAAAATAATTTCCCCACTTCACTTTTATGAGGCAGATGGCAGTCATTACACTGTAAATCCGAGTGAGTTGAATCCATAAAAGACTTATGTACGGATTTCATCGTATGACAGTTTTGACAAAAACCAGGAGAATCCAAGTAGGCCATTGTTTTTACAGTGGAAAAAGATAAAAACACACCAATCAGCAGCGCCAGCACAATTAAAAACTTTTTGTCCATTTTAAGGAATCTTTTTAACATTTCCTCACCTCCCATTCTTTTTCTTTTAGTTTTTCTGCATCGTAATCCTGAGTGGTCTACAACCTTATTTAAACCATGATATAAAAGGGCAAAACTGTGACGCACATCACATATATATCACTACTTGTTACCGACCTGTGAACAAGCGTTTCCTTCTATTTTCAAGGTGTTTTTAATGTAATATTGTTATTCCAAGTGATTTTTTGCACTTTTATAAAAAATTTTCGGAAAAATTATTTATAAAAAAAAGAACCCCTCAATGAAAAAAATTGAGGGATTCTTCCTTGTTTTATGAAGATTGGTCTTTTTCTTGGTGGAATTTGGATTTTACAGGCTGCCCACCGGATTTTTCATAATTCTTCTTGGCTTGCTTAACAAGATCGAAATCTTGCCCCAGCTCTAAATCTTGATTATTAATTCCATTTCGGGTTTTCTGTTCAGGATTTTGTTGCTTAGAACGCTTTTTCAAAGGTTTTCCCCCTCTAGAACCATGGTATTCTGAAGCTGCTGCAGCTGGAGTCTCATTCTATGGAGCTGTTCCCGTTGCTGCGAGTTTGCACTATGTGCCATTTTAGCAATGTCTTGATAAGTATCTTCAAGCTGCTGCAGCGCCTTTGTGTAATCATCGTCATTATAATGCTCTTGGAGACTACTTTGTTTGTATTGTTCTTGGGCAAAGCGAACTGTGTCCTCAACCTGTTGCATTAATTCGTCCATAGAGTCGCGAGTAGCCATTTAAGAACCCCTTTCTATAATAACTGGAAGCCCCGTGTGAGAAGCATAATGCTTCATTTCTTATTTTGTTCTCCATTTTCTTTCCTATAACATAAACAGTTGAATAATTATTACCAGCCAGTTCCGTAAATAATTACATTTGGATAAGCTAGCCACTACATGATAAAATTGATGTTATGCGCTTTTTATTTTTTATAAGGAGGTTTTCTGATTGGTTCAGATGAGACCTTTTATATATGCTTCTGATGATAAACGCTACCATACTTGGAATTACCACTTGCGCCAAGAATTTGGTCATAAGGTGTTTAAAGTCGCGCTTGATGGAGGCTTTGATTGTCCGAACCGGGATGGCACTGTCGCACACGGAGGCTGTACGTTTTGTAGTGCGTCAGGTTCTGGAGATTTCGCCGGTAATCGAGTAGAATCCCTAGAAACTCAATTCAATAACATTAAAGAAAAAATGCACACAAAATGGAAAGATGGGAAATACATGGCCTACTTTCAGGCATTTACAAATACCCATGCACCAGTAGATGTACTTCGTGAAAAATATGAATCCGTTCTGGATCAGGAAGGCGTCGTGGGTTTATCGATTGCCACGCGTCCTGATTGTCTGCCAGATGATGTGGTCGAGTATTTAGCGGAACTGAATGAACGAACCTATTTATGGGTTGAACTTGGTCTTCAGACAGTCCACGAACGGACAGCCTCACTCATCAATCGTGCCCATGATTTTCAATGTTATAAAGATGGGGTAAACAAGCTAAGAAAGCATGGGATTCGCATCTGCTCCCATATAATCAATGGATTACCGCTTGAGAACTACGACATGATGATGGAAACTGCTCATGAAGTAGCCAAATTAGATGTTCAAGGAATAAAAATTCATTTGCTCCATTTGTTAAAAGGAACGCCCATGGTCAAGCAATATGAAAAAGGAATGCTCGAGTTTATGTCCCAAGATGACTATGTAAAGTTAGTATGTGACCAATTAGAGATTTTACCACCCGAGATGATTGTTCATCGGATAACAGGAGATGGTCCCATTGATTTAATGGTTGGGCCGATGTGGAGTGTGAACAAGTGGGAAGTCTTAAATGCCATTGATGCGGAACTGAAAAAACGAGACAGCTGGCAGGGGAAATTTTATCAAGGTCAATTGGTGAAGTATTTATGAAAATAGACAAGGTTCTTCCGTTTGCGAAAAATCTACTTAAAAAAGCGGTACAACCTGGCGATGTTGTGATTGATGCGACAGTTGGAAATGGCTATGATACAGTTTTCTTAGCAGAACTTGTTGGTGCCTCCGGTCACGTATTTGGGTTTGATATTCAAGAGAAAGCGATTGCCGCAAGCAAGGAACGTTTGATTAATCAAAGCCTGTCTGAGCGAGTTACACTGTTTCACTCTGGGCACGAACAGCTATCCCAATTAATTCCTAACAACTATCAAGGTAAAGTAACTGGTGCAATTTTCAACTTGGGATATTTGCCTGGCAGTGATAAAACGATAGTTACTCAACCTGAAACAACGATTAATGCTCTGCAACAACTACTGGAAATGATTGCTCCCGAAGGAATCATCGTTCTCGTTATTTATCATGGCCACAAAGGAGGGGCTGAAGAACGTGATTCCCTGCTTGATTATTGCCAAAAAATTGACCAAAAAACAGCCCATGTGCTCCAATACCAATTTATCAATCAACAAAATAGTCCAGCTTTTATCATTGCAATCGAGAAAATATAAAAACCAGGCCTAAGCGCCTGGTTTTATTTTGAAATTAACCTTGTAACAAAAGCTGGGACTGATTTTTGCACTGAACGGTAGGCAAGACCATTGAAATAGAAGAAATAGCTAATCCAACCGCCCGTTTTAATCATACCTTTGGCTAATTTTCGCACGTTTTTCTGTTTGCGAACCTTGGCATCGGATAAATAAATACCCAGCAGACCACGATTAATCAAGCGATGAAAATTTTTGTGAGGGAGAAATTCCGTGTGCCGATCTGCTTCAATCATAAAATGATTCAAGCGTTGAAAAAGGATTTCCTCATTACGATAATAAGTACAAAAGTTTAAATCTCCCCCAATAAGGTCTTCTTCTTGATCAATAAAATAATCTAAAAGAATATGTAAGCCCTGAATATATGGAAAGTATCCATTTCGAATATTATCCGCATCACTCAACTGAAAATCATTACGATGTGCATAGGACACAAGGCAAAAAATCCCTAAGGTAGAACCCGAACAAGCTGAAAATTCATACCATTCCATATCAGGTAAGTGAGGTTGGTTCTTTTGAAACCATTTTTCAAGACGTGGGACCCGTTCCTCATGGATGACATGTTTATGAATTTGCAGTTCACAATAGTATTGGCATAGCTCAAGCAAATAATCTTTAATTCCTTCATAATTCTTAAGATCTCTTAGGACAGAGCGGCAGGTTTCCGATAAATCATTTAAATAATTATCATCGTCCTGGTCTTCACGGAGCCGGTAATAATTTTTCTTCTCTGCCTTAAGGACGAGTGCATCTGCCATGGATTCATGGAGCGCTGCAAAATCCTCAGGGTCCAGTGAGGTAGAACGGTCACAAAGATTATCCAAATAATCACTAATTGTTTGATAAGCAACGATAAATTTTATCGCTTTTTGATAATCCCCTTTTGCGGTTAGTGCAAGGATAGCACCACCCTCGCAATGGAACGTTTTATGATTGATACTTGCAAGGGCCTGAGTCCTCAGTTCGTCGTTTGGGATTTTTTCGGCACGGCTTTTCCAATAAGCCAATTCTTTGTGTACTGCTGGAAGTATTTTGCTGTATACCCTCGACATAAGGGTGATTGGCCTCATTAAAACCGACAACCTTTCTAAACAATATAACCGATTGCTTTTAATTGACTATAAACAAAATCCTTTGCGTATTCAAATACCACTTCGCGCTCCGGTTCATTAAAAATCTCATGGTAGCATTTCGGCCATTCCTTAAATCTTTTTTCCGAAAGTGGTACATGATTGAACCACTCTTTTACGGTACTTTTATTGACTATTTTGTCATCGCCCGCTTGCATGACTAGCATGGGGATGTCTTGTGTTTTTTCAAGCGCCTGAAAGGCCTCTTTCATGGCACTTACTAATTCCCGATACCATCGAACCGATACCTTGGTTACATAAAGGGTATCATTTGAATCCGCTTCACGGACCTCTTCGTTTCTTGTTGCCATTTGGACCGATAATCCAGAATTGATCCGAAGTGAAGGAAAAACCACATTCAGACCATGCGATAGGATATCTAGAATTTTAGATGGGGTATGAACTAACCCTAAACACGGCGATGAAAGAATCACTCCAGCGACATTCAGCTTCTCTTCCTGTAAGAGCCGGATTGAAATTAATCCTCCCATACTGTGACCAAGTAAGAAAACTGGTAAATTATAGCGGTAGGCTGCCTGAATCCAATCCTTTACTTCAAAGATATAATCATCGAAGGAATGAATATGACCGCGGTTTGCCCTTGTTGTCATCCCCTGGCCCGGAAGGTCTGCCATAATCACATGAAATCCGGCAGAACGCCACATTTCGATTAGCCAGCCATAACGGCGGTGATGCTCCATCGCACCATGGACCATCACAATTACTGCCTTGGCTTCCCCTTCTGCTTCCCACTTCCACATAAAATTCCTCCCTAGAGTAGTTTTAACCAATTAGTGAATGAATTCCAATGCACAAAACTTCACTAATTTAAAAAAGACGAATTATTTTTAAATGCCTCCTACTTCCGCTAAAATAATATCATCATGGAAAAGGAGCGAGAAAAATGATCTATCCTTATAAAGATAAGTATCCTCACATAGCGGATAATGCTTTTATTGCCGACTATGTGACAATTACTGGTGATGTTGTAATTGGCGATGAATCAAGTGTCTGGTTTAATACTGTCATTAGAGGGGATGTCGCCCCAACCATCATCGGTAAGAAAGTAAATATCCAAGATAATTCTATATTACACCAAAGTCCCAATAACCCGCTAATTTTAGAGGATGAAGTGACTATTGGACACCAGGTAATTTTACACAGTTGCATCATTAGAAAAAAAGCACTCATCGGAATGGGATCGATTATCCTTGATAATGCTGAAATTGGTGAAGGTGCATTTATTGGTGCTGGCAGTCTGGTTCCCCAAGGGAAAAAGATCCCGCCTAATACCTTAGCATTTGGCAGACCCGCAAAAGTTATTAGAGAATTAACACCTGAAGACATTCAAGATATGGTAAGAATCTCTAGAGAATATGCAGAAAAGGGACAATATTATAAGTCCATTCAACCATAATAATAAAGCGCAAGCGCCCTGGTCAGCGGCGTATGGCCTCCTCGAAAGAGCTAACGCTCTTTCTTCGTGCGATGCTTATGCTGCCGAAGCCTTCCTTGTGGAGCGCTCCAACTGAGATAAAGGAATCACGAAGAGCGATAGCGCATTCGTGCTTGACTTATCGTAGGGAGGAGAGCGAAGGACACTAGCCGCTAGGGTGCTGGAGCTAGACAGTAATCTAAGTTCAAAAACTTATACTTTCTTATCATTAAATAAAAGCACCCAAGAACACTTGGGTGCTTTTATTCATTAATTTTTCGATGATTGCAATGCTTTTTCTAAAGAATAGTCCCGTTGAAATGAATAGACATCTTCCACATACACTTGATGCCAAACCATAAACATCAGCACAGTCCAGATTTTCCTGCTGTTATCTGCTTTGCCTTGGCTATGATCTTCAAGCAATTGAAGCACATAGGTTTTATTGATCAAATGATCGGTGTTGCTTTCACGGATGATTTTTTTGGCCCAATCGTTCATTTCATTCTTCAACCAGTGACGGATTGGAACAGGGAAACCTAGTTTCTTACGATCTAGCACATGGGCAGGCACGATGCCTTCAGCGGCTTTACGCAAGATATATTTAGTCGTTCCATGAGCTGTTTTCAGGCTAGTTGGGATTTTTGACGCCACTTCGAAAACCGCTTTATCGAGGAATGGCACACGTAATTCTAATGAATGAGCCATGGTCACTCTATCCGCCTTCAATAAAATATCACCGCGCATCCAAGTATGAATATCAATATACTGCATCCGATCAACCGGATCGTAGCCCCGCGATTCGGAGTAAAGAGGCTTCGTAATATCCTTATAATCTAATCCTTCACGGTAGACATTTAATAGTTCGCGTTTCTCTTCTTCCAAAAACATTTTTGCATTACCGATATAACGATCCTCCATTGGCGTTACACCACGTTCAATAAAGCTTTTTCCTCTCATTCCTTCAGGCATCATGCCTGCAATCCCTTTTAAAAGCACTTTTCCTGCTCTAGGGATTTTATTAAATACCTCTAATGATTGCGGTTCACGATAAATATTGTAGCCGCCAAATAATTCATCCGCCCCTTCACCAGACAGAACAACGGTTACGTGCTTTCTTGCCTCACGAGCAACAAAATATAACGGAACGCAAGCAGGATCGGCAAGCGGGTCATCCATATGCCACATGATTTTTGGAATTTCATCCATGTATTCCTGAGGGGAAATCACATAACTGATATTTTCAACGCCAAGTTTCTCAGCTGTCTCTTTTGCGACATCAATTTCACTGAAACCATCATGCTCAAAGCCAACAGAGAAGGTTTTAATGGCAGGGTGAAATTCTTTAGCAATGGACGCAATGATGGAAGAATCAATCCCGCCTGATAAGAATGAACCTACTGGAACATCACTGCGCATATGCATTTTGACTGAATCAAAGAGGACATCTTTAATTTCTTTTATAAAATCAGGCTCCGCTTTTTGAACCGGTTTGAAATGTGCCTTCCAATATCTTTTAATTTCCATTGGTGAGCCAATTTTTTTTGTAAAATAATGACCTGGTTCTAATTTCTTTATTCCATCAGATAAAGTGTTTGGTTCTGGAACAAATTGATAGGTTAAATAATGCTGCAATGAATCATAATTGAGCACATCATTTTCAAGACCCAACAAAATACTCTTTTTCTCAGACGCAAAAAACGTTCTGTCACCATCTTCAAAATAAAAGAACGGTTTAATTCCAAAAGGATCACGTGCCCCATAAAGACTTTGCTCTTGTTTATCCCAGATAACGAAAGAGAACATTCCACGCAGTTTTTCAACGGCCTTTTCCTTTAAATGGCTGTAAAGAGCAATAATAACCTCTGTATCAGAACTTGTTGCAAACGTTAAACCCTCAGCTAATAGTTCTTCACGCAGCTCAACATAGTTATAAACTTCACCGTTAAAGATAATCCAGTAGCGTTCATTTTCATAGGTTAACGGTTGATGACCGCTCTCAATATCAATGATACTTAAACGTCGGAATCCAAATTGAATATGATCATCATAATAAAAACCATCATCATCTGGACCACGATGAGTGATAATATCGTTCATATTTTTAAATTGTTGTTTTTGTACTTCACTATAGTTTTGTGTTGTATCGTGTACACAACCTATAAAGCCACACATTATGTACCTCACCTCTTCTAAATATCCCTAAATAAAGGATTTAATCCAAAAAACATACTCTCTAATACTACCACTTTTTTTTGAAAAAATGCACTGTGAACAATAGGTAAATTTACTATCCCCATTTTTTACTTCTTTTGACCTGTATAAACATTTCATTTTAGTCAAATACCGATTAAATGTGCAGGTAATTAGACGTACAAATAAAAACGGGAGTTACATGTCATATGTAACCCCCTCTTTCTATTTAAATATTTGCTTGCGCTCGTAATGCTTCTACTTTATCCGTACGCTCCCAAGGCAGGTCAATATCTGTACGGCCAAAGTGACCATAGGCTGCTGTTTGTTTGTAGATTGGACGACGTAGGTCCAGCATGTTGATGATTCCAGCAGGACGGAGGTCAAAGTTTTCACTCACCAGGTCCACTAGAATATCTTCGTTTACTTTACCAGTACCAAACGTATCCACAGCGATGGAAACCGGTCGTGCTACACCAATCGCATAGGCCAGTTGAACTTCACATTTTTCAGCAAGACCAGCAGCGACAATATTTTTAGCTACATAACGAGCGGCATATGCAGCGGAACGGTCCACTTTTGTCGGATCCTTACCTGAGAAAGCACCGCCGCCATGACGAGCATAACCACCATACGTATCAACGATAATTTTACGGCCTGTTAAACCTGCATCCCCTTGAGGGCCGCCAATAACGAAACGTCCGGTTGGATTAATAAAATATTTAGTGTTTTCATCGATAAGCTCTTTTGGTACGACAGGGTTAATGACATATTCCTTCAAGTTACGTTGAATTTGCTCTAACGTTACTTCTGGGTTATGTTGAGTAGAAATAACAATGGTATCAATCCGTACCGGTTTATCATTCTCATCATATTCCACCGTTACCTGGGTTTTTCCGTCTGGTCGAAGGTATTCAAGGACATTATCTTTCCGAACTTCTGTTAATTTACGAGCAAGCTTGTGTGCAAGTGAGATTGGAAGCGGCATAAGCTCTTTCGTTTCATTACATGCAAAACCAAACATTAACCCTTGATCTCCTGCTCCAATTGCTTCAATTTGCTCATCAGACATTTGACCTTCACGAGCCTCCAAAGCTTGGTCAACACCCATCGCAATGTCTGGAGACTGTTCATCAATAGATGTTAAAACGGCACATGTCTCGGAGTCAAATCCATATTTCGCACGATCATATCCTATCCCTTTAATCGTTTCACGAACGATTTTTGGAATATCCACATATGTAGATGTTGTGATTTCCCCTGCCACTAACACTAATCCAGTTGTTACTGAAGTTTCAGCCGCAACACGAGCATTAGCATCCTTTGCTAAAATAGCATCTAAAATGGAATCAGAAATTTGGTCACAGATTTTATCTGGATGACCCTCAGTAACTGATTCAGAAGTGAACAAACGCGCGTTTCTTGACATCTGAATTCCTCCTTTATTATGAGATCACGAGGATTTTTTTCGAAGGTTACAGGTATACTTCTTAAACCTCGAGAATTTGATACGGTACTCATTCCCTTAGTATGTAATAAACAAAGGATTTTTATTAGAGACTCATTTCATAAAAGGACTTATAAAAAAACAAAAAACCTTACCATAGAGGAAAGGTTGTTTTCGGCCTTTCGCTCTTATCGTTCAAGGCATTAGCCTTGCGTCAGATTAGCACCTTCGCATTTGAAAAGGACCTTTTAAAGTGGTTCATCTTTTCATACTGCAGGTTGCTGGGTTTCATTGGGCCTGTCCCTCCACCAGCTCAGGATAAGAGAGTATCCGTTCAACTTAGAATAATATCATACTGGGTAACAATGTCAATGTATTTTTTAGAAATATCTTCCTCAAAAAATGGGAAAAATACGGTGTAAGTCATTAACCTTTTATAAAATTTTTTTATATCTTCATTTAAAGTTTTAAAATATATAAATTCAGATTAATAGGATACATTATTTCAACTAATGTGTTATACTTTTTGTATTATTAACAACATAAAACTTAGACAAAGGAAGGTCTCATTAATGAATTCTGTTGATACTCCTAATGAATTAAATCAATTGTTGAATGAAAGTCATGTTCATGTACAATTATCTGTTCCACAGTTAGTTGAAAAAGTCTTAACCCGTCATGAAGGGGGACTAACTTCTACTGGGGCAATTAGTGTCGCTACTGGTAAATATACTGGCCGATCTCCACAAGATAAATTCATTGTTGTAGAAGATTCAACGAAAAATAAAATTGAATGGGGCACGACCAATCAACCAATTTCCGAGCCGGTTTTCACAAAGCTTTATCAAAAGGTCATTAATTATTTACAACAGAAAGATGAAATCTTTGTTTTTAAAGGCTTTGCTGGTGCCGATAAAAAATCGCGTTTACCTATCAGGGTTATCAATGAATTAGCATGGCAAAATTTATTTGTACACCAGTTATTTATTCGCCCGACAGAAGAAGAGCTGCTTGAACATGATGCTGGTTTCACTGTTATTTCTGTCCCTAATTTCAAGGCAAATCCGGCAATTGATGGCACAAATTCGGAGGCCTTTATTATTGTATCATTTGAGAAAAGAATTGTTCTAATCGGTGGAACAGAATATGCAGGCGAAATGAAGAAATCTATTTTCTCAGTCATGAACTATCTGCTTCCGGAAAATAATATTTTTTCCATGCATTGTTCTGCCAATGTTGGTCTTGAAGGCGATGTTGCATTATTTTTCGGCTTATCTGGTACTGGAAAAACCACTTTATCCGCGGATCCAAATCGTCGATTAATTGGTGATGATGAGCACGGCTGGTCATCCAACGGTGTCTTCAATATCGAGGGAGGCTGCTATGCAAAATGTATTAATCTTTCTCGTGAGAAAGAGCCGCAAATTTTTGATGCGATCCGCTTTGGAACGGTATTAGAAAATGTTACCTTGAATCAAGAATCCAGAATCCCTGATTATGATGATGGCACATTAACAGAAAATACACGTGCTGCTTATCCAATTCATGCGATTGATAATATTGTTCAACCAAGTATTGCTGGACATCCAAACACTATCATTTTCTTGACGGCTGACGCTTTTGGTGTATTGCCTCCTATTTCAAAACTCACTAAGGAACAAGCAATGTATCATTTTTTAAGTGGTTATACTTCAAAACTAGCTGGAACAGAGCGTGGAATTACCTCACCACAAGCTACCTTCTCTACCTGCTTTGGTGCACCATTCTTGCCGTTGCCTGCAACTCGATACGCCGAAATGTTAGGTGAAAAGATTCTTGAGCACAATGCGAATGTATTTCTTGTGAATACAGGCTGGACCGGCGGTGAATATGGGGTGGGGAATCGGATGAAACTTTCCTATACCCGTGCTATGATCCAGGCGGCGCTTGAAGGGGAACTAAATCATGTAGAAACAACCAAGGATAAAATTTTCGGCTTAAATATTCCTCTTCATATTGCGGGAGTACCAGATGAAGTTCTTCAACCTAGTAAAACATGGTCTGATCCGTTTGCTTATGAGAAGAAGGCAGAAGAATTAGCAGCACAGTTCCGAGAAAACTTCAAGAAATTCACAAATGTCTCAGAAGAAATTGAACAAAAAGGCGGACCTCTCGCGTAAGCGAAAAGCGCCCTATTTTTTCAAAGCCCATATCAATTCGATATGGGCTTTCTTACTTCTACCGCTTCTGATTTATTTAATAAAGTAAACCGATATTTGCCGCTTTTTTTCAGTTGGAAATCTCCCTTGTAAATAGAAATCTTTTTTCCATCGGTAGTGATATAATCGGTCTTATCTTTAAAGGTAAAGGTGGATTCTTCTGCATTTTCTAAGTCAAATATCTCTAATTCAATTTCAGGTGGAAGGTTTTCCCCCTCTACCTCAATTGCAGCATCTTCATAGAAACCTGCGTATAAAACCTCTTGGGAAATCATTAGAGTGGAATCACCTATCTTGATATAAGGCTCCATAACATAAATTGAAAATTCACCGACCTTTTTATTGCCGGCCATAAATTCAAGATTATATTTTCCGGAAAAAGGAAATGGTTTAAAACTTGTCATTGCATGACCATCTGCCCCATACATCCCCCCTGATATTACGGCTGTTGCAAGATGTTCTTTGACTCCTGTTTTTACATGGGTTGCCGTTATGTTTAAAGGTTTGTTGGCAAAATCCTTTTCATAGTCACCCCATAAATAGACTGATATTTTTGAAACACTCCTTTGATCCTTCGCTATCCACTCCAGTGGAGCAAGCAGGCTAACCTTGTTTGGTATTCCAAAATTGCTATCTGGATAATATGGTGTGCCACTCTTATCCATTAAAGCAAAAAACTCGCCCTTTTTTACAACTTCTGTCTTTACAGATCCCGAATTGCTTAAATCTTCACCATGGCTTGTAAAATAAAGGATTGGAGCAATTATCGCCAACATAAATAGAGCTGCTAATGCCGCTAGTCTTTGAAAATTAAATCGCCTGCTTTGTTTCCGAGTGCTTTCCTCACGAATTGTTTTAAGAAAAGCGTTTCTCTGCTTTGCAGTTAACTCATGCTTTGGAAAATCAGCCATCATTTCCAGTAATTCTTTATCCTTCAATTGACTCAAAATACTCCCCCCCTTTTAAGCGTTCATTTAGTTTTTTCACTGCCCGAAAAAAAGTAACATTCACTTTATTCTCCGTCCAGCCAAGGACTTGACCTGCTTCTTGGGATGAAAGTTCTGCAATACCTCTTAATAAAATTACATCACGATAGGTGGGCTTTAATTCATTAATTGCTTCATACAAATAGGCATATTCCATTTTCCTAACAATTTTTTCCCCTGTATCTTGTTCATGAAGCTTAGGGGATTCATAATCTAAAATCTGTTTAAGTCTGTTCCAAACAGATTTCTTCCGGTAAAAGTCTATTGCTGTATTTCTTGCAATTGATATCAGCCATGTTTTCGGGCTTGAATCATTTTTAAATTGACTTAAGGCTTTTAATGCCCGTAAAAAAGTCTCCTGGACCAAATCATCTACATCCACCGAGCCTGTATAATAAACTAGATAATTGGTAACATCCTGCTCATATTGAATAAACCATTTCTCTATTTGATGGCCGCGCTCCAATCCAATCCCCCTTCCCAAAAACCTTAATCCTAATAAATCTATTAATAAGACGAATGTATCGAAAGTTTATTACACATTAATCATATTTTTTTCAAAAAGAAAAAGCAGGTGGCAAAACCCTGCTTAGTTCGTTGAATTTAATGAGATTAATTGGTATGTGATGGTCGTGCTGTTATTCTGCAGCTCAACTTTTTTAATGATTGCTGTACCACTTGAATCACTATCCATTGTTTTTCTTACATCAATCGGAATCTCAATGGGATAAAGTCTATACCCTTCTTTTTCTAATGTGAAGACATTTTCCTCTACTCGTATCTCTCTTCCTTTTGTCACAATCATCGTATTTAACTCAAGAGGCATACCCATATCTTTGATCCGCTCCTCTGCTTGTTTTACCTTTATATTAACATCTTTTACGTTGACTTTTCATCCACTTTGATAGATCTGAAACGACTTTTCTATTTACTTCAGGAGGGAAGTAATGTGTAAACTCATCAAAATACCAGCAATCGACTGGCTTTTCTAATTCTCTCAGCCTTCTTTCCAGGCGATAGGCATGCTCCACTGAGACATTACCGTCATTTACACCATGGATAATTAGGACTGGAGCGGTCAGTTTTTCTAAGGAATAGATTGGGGTTCTGTCTTGATAACGTTCCGGATATTTCTGTGGGGTCCCTCCAATCACACGTTTCATCATTCTTCGTAAATCCTTCCGTTCCATATAGGTAAGGGACATATCACTGACTCCTCCCCAGGTAACTACAGACGCGGTTTCAGGGAATTCGATCCCAGTCAAGAGTGCCATGACTCCACCACGCGAGAACCCAAAAATATGTACGTTAAGAACCCTCGGCAAAGATTTTAACAGCCAAAAGGCCGCAAATGCATCTTCCCGATCGTTTCCGGCGAAGTCCTCATTGCCCTCTCCGCCCTGATTGCCACGATAATAAGGCGCAAAAACAATGAAACCTTCAGCGGCAAATTGAGCAATCCGTGCGGGTCGAACTTTGCCCACATTTTTGATGCCTCCCCGTAAATAAAGGAATCCATCATACTCACCTTCCCCTATTGGTTCTGCCAACATTCCTTTGACTCTTAATCCATTGGAAAGGTAGGTGATGACCTTTAATTCAACAGATGGATTTGGAGAAGGAAACCGCATGATCTCAACGATTTTCCCTTCATTGTTTTGGTTCATCTGCACAACTTCCCTCTTTTTATCAAATTATAACACTTTGGCATTCACACATTTTTCTCCCGTTCATACGATATCTTAGGCAATTAGCCCAGATTTTTTATGAAATATAAGGAGGCTTGCTTCATGAAAAAATCATTAAAATTCAGTTTCTCCTTTCTGCTCATCACTATACTTATGTTCTCACTAGTGGCTTGTAATAGCACCACAAAGAATGAAACCAAGAAACTTGAAAAGGTTCGAATCGCTGAAGTTACTAGGTCCATCTTCTATGCCCCGCAGTATGTTGCCATAGCAAAGGGATTTTTTAAGGCTGAAGGTTTAGATGTGACACTAACAACAACGCCAGGCGGCGACAAAACCATGACTACATTAATTTCCGGAGGAGCTGACGTTGCTCTGGTTGGATCGGAAACCTCAATTTATGTATACGCGCAAGGCGCAAATGACCCGGTCATTAATTTTGCCCAATTAACACAGACAGATGGTACATTCCTCGTTTCTAGAGAAAAAATAGATAATTTCTCATGGGATCTCTTAAAAGGAAAAACCTTCTTAGGTCAACGTAAAGGCGGCATGCCGCAAATGGTTGGCGAGTTTGTTTTAAAGAAGCATGGCATTGATCCACATAAAGATTTGAACTTAATCCAGAACATTGATTTTGCTAATATTGCCAATGCTTTTGCCTCAGGAACTGGCGAATTTGTGCAATTATTTGAACCAACAGCAAGTATTTTTGAAAAAGAAGGCAAAGGTCATATAGTCGCTTCCTTTGGGAAAGAATCTGGCCATGTTCCCTATACCACGTTTATGTCCAAGGAGAGCTATATGAACAAAAATAAAGAAACAATTGAAAAGTTTACTAGGGCAATTTACAAAGCACAAAAGTGGGTAGAATCACACAGTGCCGAAGAAATTGCCAAAGCAGTCGAATCATTTTTCCCGGACACAGACCTAGCTATTATGACCACCGTTGTGGATCGCTATAAAAGTCAAGGTTCCTTTGCCACAGATCCAGTTCTCGACCAAGCCGAATGGGAGAATCTTCAAAACATCATGAATGAGGCGGGAGAACTTCCAAAAGAAGTAGATCATCAAACACTTGTAAACACAAAGATAGCTGAAAAAATTATTAACGAATAAAGGAAAGGGAGGCCGTCTCCATGAATTTTTTGTCCGTCCAAAATATTCATCATACCTATTTTACCAAAGCCTCGGCTGCCACGGCCCTCTCCGATATTTCATTAACCGTTGAGGAGGGGGAGTTTGTCTCCCTTCTTGGCCCTAGCGGCTGTGGTAAGACGACTCTGCTCTCCATTATCTCTAGTTTGCTTAAACCTACCCAAGGTACGGTCTTATTAGAGAATAAGCCTGTAACAACCACCAAAAACCAAATCGGTTACATGCTCCAGCAGGATTATTTGTTTCCATGGAAAACGATTGAAGAGAATATTCTGTTAGGACTGAAATTATCGAAGCAGTTGAATGACCAAACAAGAGCGAAGGCCATGAGCCTGTTAGAGCAAATCGGATTAACCGGTGTGGAAAAACAAATGCCTAGGCAGTTATCAGGGGGGATGAGGCAGCGGGTAGCGCTCGTCCGTACCCTTGCCACAGAACCAAAGCTGCTTATGCTTGATGAGCCCTTTTCTGCTCTCGATTATCAAACTAAATTGAAACTGGAGGACCTAGTCTCGCGCACATTAGATGAATTTGGCAAAACCGCCATTCTTGTGACACATGATATTGGTGAAGCGATTGCCATGAGTGATCGGGTCTATTTACTTTCTCCAAGTCCAGGCAGGATTTATAAAACATTTACGATGCCCGATGAACTAAGAAAGATCTCCCCGTTTGAAGCTAGAAATCATGAAGCATTTTCAAGCATCTTTCAAACCATATGGAAGGAGTTGGAGTCACTTGAGCGAGAAAAAGAATAAGCTGGAACTCCTCCATAGAAACTATATTCAATCGTTGATAGTGGAAAAACGTTGGGTTAGATTTTATCAAGCGATTATTTTTATCATCTTTTTCGCAAGCTGGGAATTTTCTAGTCAAAAACAGTGGATTGACCCGCTTCTTTTCAGTTCTCCATCAAAAATTTGGAACTTATTTTTGGAAAAGATTAACGATGGAACTTTAGTTAACCATATTGGGGTCACCCTCACCGAAACTGTACTAGGATTTATTCTGGGCACACTGCTTGGTACCATTTTAGCGGCAATCCTTTGGTGGTCACCAATGATTTCAAAAGTGCTTGATCCGTATCTTGTCATATTAAATGCTATGCCAAAAGTAGCTTTAGGGCCGATATTGATTGTGGCGCTTGGTCCAGGATATCCATCGATTATTGCCATGGGTGCGATTATCTCCGTCATCATTACCACGATCGTTGTTTACACCTCATTCAAAGAGGTAGATCCAAATTATCTAAAAGTGCTTCAAACTTTCGGAGCTAGCCGTTTACAATGCTTCAAGGAAGCAATCCTCCCTGCTAGTTTTCCGACGATAATATCTACCTTAAAGGTCAATGTCGGCTTATCATGGGTCGGTGTAATTGTTGGGGAATTCCTTGTATCCTCGAGAGGGCTTGGCTATATGATTATCTATGGCTTCCAAGTTTTTAATTTTACCCTCGTTTTCTTATCACTCATGATTATTGCCGTATTTGCCACTATTATGTATCAGCTCGTTGAATTATTAGAGAAAAAACTTATCAAGGAATAGCGGATTGGTTATAAGTACTTTCTGCTATTCTTTTTGTTCTTTTATCCTTTGGATGTGTTTCACACATTGCTCAACAACCTGGTCTTTCATAATAAAACTGTATGTTTCCCCAAAACGTTGAGTTAATATATCCCCCTGAACAAGTACTGGACCATCGGTTTCGTAATAACCAGACGTTTTTTCTATCCTTTTTACCTTCCCCCAAAAGACCGTTTTCACAAAGGACTTCTCTGGATCGAAAATTTTATACTCAGCCAAAAATATAAGCTCAGTTAATATTGCGCCAGTCTCCTCAAAAGCTTCTCGTTGCGCTGCCTCTTCAAGGGTTTCACCTGATTCCATCTTACCTCCTGGAAATTCAAGGCCTCTTTGTTTATGGTTGGTCAACAACCATTCATCTCCATGTTGGCAGATAACCAACACATGTTTGGCCTTCTCTTGAAAAGAATTTGGACTAAAAGACAGTTCAACTTTATTCCCATTTGCATCTAAAAAATGTATCATTCTAAATTCCGCCTCAATATTTGTTGCTCTTATTATAATCAAAAAAAGAAAAATCCTAAAGGAAGGATTTTTCTTATAAAATACTTTTTAAAAATAAATTTTTTTACCTTGGTAAAATATTTATTTTACCTTGGTAAAATATTCATGCTTTCAATGTGGCTTTTTGCTTCTTCATCACCCAGCTTATGCAACATTCCATACACTTGTTGGAGTGTACTATCGTAAGCATCGTTTTCACGATCGTAATGATACTCGACATATGGTACGTGGGCTCGAAAGAAGTTCTTCCATTCGGTCGAATAATTTTGATTAAATAATTCACGGAGTTGCGTAATTTCTTCATCACTTGCCTGAATTTTATAACTCCATGTTGAACTTGTAGCACTTTGCGAAATTTCACCGCTCCCTACATCAATATAATAGGTTTTCTTTTGCTCATCCATTATGTCATCCCCTTTTACTCTTTAGTAATTTGCAAATAGAAAAAATTTATTCTCTGCCAAATTTCGATTCATTTTTTAGAAATGAATACGATATAATAAACATACAACATAAGAAACAGATTTTTCTGTCAATTTACAAAAACGGAAGTTAGAATTATTTTATACTTAAAAGGGAAAAGAATATAACAAGGAGGTGTACTGAATGAAATTAGTCGATGAATTGTATGAAATGTACCGTAATAAGTTAACCGGTGACGAAGAGGATATCGATATGCTGGCATTTGCCTTTTTAGAAGAAATGTCACATGAGGATTTACTAGCGTTAATCCAAGACATGGATAAACAGGAATTATATAATCTAATGGGCATTTATTTAATTGAAAGTTTAAAAGGTAAATTTGCCCAAGAAGAGTACGGCCAGCATCGCACGAATACTTATCATCCTCGAAATATTCATTGATTATACATAATAGTGTAGAAACGGAAGCCAAAACAGAGGGCTTCCCTTTTTCTTTTCTCAATAAAACATCAAATCATGATACAATAGAGGAAAAAAGGAGGTAGCCTATACACATGTATGTAGTAGCCGTAATTTGTATTATTATTGTGTTCGTAGTTCTATTTCTAGCCGTGGGCACCACTTCTAAAGCCTATACTTATAAACATACGGTCGATCCATTAGAAAATAACCCGCATCTTGAACAGGAAAAAAATCAGGATGAAAACAAAGCTTAAAAAAATTCCTATTCACATCGAATAGGAATTTTTTTAAATCATCATGCAAAAACTTGCTTGAGGTCTTCTTTGCTTTGCTCGAGCCAGAAACGCATTAAACGCTTGGCACCTTCTAGGTCATGTAGTTTTGCTTGACCACATTGTCTTTCATTCGCAGCTGGAATTTCAATAATTTCAAGGGCATCTTTCATTGTATCTTCCATAAGATCAATGATTTCTTCCACAGTAGGTTCACCGCTAACGACTAGGTAGTAACCTGTTTGGCAGCCCATTGGTGAAATATCAATAATATCAAAGTGGTCATACTTCTCAGAATGCTTACGAAGATTAAAAGCAAGCAAGTGCTCTAATGTATGAATCACATCTGGTTTCATCGCCTGTTTATTGGGCTGGCAAAAACGAATATCATATTTATTAACAACACCGTCACTACCAACTTTGTGAACACCACAATGTCTCACATAAGGGGCTTTAACCGCGTTATGGTCTAAATCAAAGCTTTCAACTGAAGGCATCGATATCACTCCTTTTTTTATCTACTAGTATCATACAATAAATTCCGAGTTTTTTCATCTACTTACATTTATTTAACAATTTAGACGTTCCTATTAAATTATGGTATGTTGTAGATAATTGTAATAAAGGAGTGTTCCAAATGGTAAAAAAATTTTTCCTTGCGATTATTCGTTTTTATCAAGTTGCTATCTCACCGTTAAAACCACCCACCTGCCGCTTTTATCCGACATGCTCTCATTATGGGGTAGAAGCCATTCAACGGTTTGGTGCCTTAAAAGGCGGCTGGCTTACGCTCAAAAGAATATCGAAATGTCATCCGTTTCATCCGGGAGGGTTGGATCCAGTTCCCGAAAAGGATTCACATTAATTTTGATAACCATCCACAATAAGATCCAGTTTTCCTGTTTTAGGGTCAATAACTAAACCATGCACAGGAACATCCTTCGGCATTAACGGATGATTTTTAATAATTTCTACGCTGTGTTCTACACTTTCGGTTACACTATCAAACCCATGCAGCCAATTTTTTATATCAATTCCGGAGTACGTAAGCGTATCAATCGTTTCTTGGGATATTCCACGTGCTTTCATACTTTCAAGCACTGGTTCTGCCTTTAACCCGCTCATCCCGCAATCATAATGAGCAATCACCAAAACCTCTTGAGCCTTTAATTGATACAGGGCAATTAATATACTTCTCATCACACTGCCAAATGGGTGTGAGAGCAGTCCCCCGGCGTCTTTAATTAATTTCGCATCACCATTACCCAAGTTTAATGCTTTGGGTAATAGTTCGAGCAGCCTAGTATCCATACATGTTAGGATGACCATTTTTTTATTCGGATATTTGGTTGTTTCATACCTTTCATATTCATGGTTTTCCACAAACTTTTCATTAAAGTCTAGAATCTCACTCAGCAATTTTGAGTTATTCAAGATAACCACCCTTCCTTTGTTTCTTTCTAAGCATACCTAATTTTTGATAGTTAGACAAAATTTTATACTTGCTTTTAAGGAAAATATTTTGTAAGATACTTATGGAAATCGGAATCGTTCCGTATTATGTAGTTATTATTTTTCAGAATTCAAAAAATTTTCGATAATAAATCGTAATAAATCCGATTTATAAACATATGAAGGAGTTCCTATGAAAAAAATCATCCTTTTCCTATCTATTCTATTACCATTAAGCCTACTGATGTCTGCGTGTTCAAATGGTAAAGAACAAGTACAAAAAAATAAGGACCAGTTAACCATTTATACCACTGTATTTCCACTTCAATACTTTACTTCGCAAATAGGTGGAAAATATGTAAATGTTAACACGATTTATCCACCTGGGGCCGATGAACATACATTCGAACCTTCCCAAAAGGATATGATGAGGTTAGCTGATTCAGACTTATTTTTCTACATCGGGCTGGGGCTTGAAGGGTTTGTAGAAAATTCAAAAGAAACATTGAAAAATGAGCATGTTAAACTAGTACCTACTGCAGAGGACATTAATCTCCCAAAATCAACCGATACACATGATGAGGGGGAAGAGCATCATGATGCAGATGTCAATCCACATGTATGGCTTGACCCCATTTACTCTAAGGATATGGCTGCTGTCATCCGGGATGCATTAATTAAACAGATGCCGGAGCACAAAGATCTATTTAATAAAAATTTCCAACAACTTTCCCTCAAGTTAGATGAACTTAATACGAATTTTGAACAGACAATTACAAAGGCAAAACATAAAAAGATCATCGTTACACATGCAGCGTTTGGATATTGGGAAAAAC
The DNA here is from genome assembly GCF_023714155.1 of Neobacillus sp. MER 74. Lineage (NCBI taxonomy): Bacteria > Bacillati > Bacillota > Bacilli > Caryophanales > Bacillaceae > Neobacillus > Neobacillus sp. MER 74. The sequence goes on along the minus strand of NZ_JAMAUV010000008.1, from coordinate 20,089 downwards.
GATATGGAATTGAACAAATTAGTATATCAGGACTTTCGACTGCCAATGAACCAACGCAAAAAGAGTTAGAAAAAATCATTACCCTTGCGGAGGGTGAAGGATTACACTATATGCTATTCGAACAAAATGTCCAATCGAAACTTGGAAACATCGTTCAAAAAGAAATTGGAGCCAAAGCATTACCTATTCATAACCTTGCTATTTTATCAAAAGACAATATTAAAAACAAAGAAACCTATTTTTCGTTAATGAATCAAAATCTTGAATCATTAAAAACAGCTTTAAACAACTAAATCGATAAAAAAATGAACCAGTTCCTTAACTGGTTCATTTTTTATTAACATCCTTCATCACTAAAAAGTTATGATATCCTTCCATTGCAAGACTTGCTGAAGTCGTTTCTCGTTAATCTCAAAACCGATCCCAGGACTCGATGGTACGGCTACAGAACCGTTTTGAACGTTAACTTCAGGAGTTATGATGTCCTCTTCCCAAAAGCGATTAGATGCAGAAATATCCCCTGGGATTGAAAAGCCTGGCAAGGAGGCAAGTGAAATATTATGGGCCCGTGATATACCGAATTCAATCATTCCCCCGCACCAGACGGGTATCCCCTTTTCAAAGCAATAGTCATGAATATGTTTCGCTTCATTCAAACCACCCACCCTGCCCACTTTAATATTTATCACTTTGCAACTTCCGAACTCAATTGCTTTTCGGGCATCATCAAAACTGCAAATACTTTCATCTAAGCAAATCGGTGTTTTGATTTCCTTTTGAAGCAACGCATGTTCCAAGATATCATCATTGCTTAGGGGCTGCTCAATCATCATTAAATTGAAGTCATCGAGTGCTTTAATTCGATCCATATCAGCTATTGTGTAGGCAGAGTTCGCATCTGCCATGATTGCCAAGTCAGGATACTCACGGCGAATGTCAGATAGGAAAGAATAGTCTAGTTTTGGATTAATTTTTACTTTAATGCGCTGATACCCTTCCTGAAGATATTGCTCAATCTGTCGGAGCGCCTTTGTAGTAGAATCTGTCGCCACCACGACACCTGAAGCCACAACCGAACGGGTACCTCCAAGGGTTTTTGACAATGGCTGCGAAGTACTCTTAGCATATAAATCCCATAAAGCCGTTTCTAACGCAGCTTTTGCCATATTGTTCCTTCGTAATGAACTAAAAAGCTGAGATGATTGTGCAGGATGGTCGATTGGATTCTTTTGAAGAAGTGGAACTAGAAAATCAGTTAACATATGTAAAGATGTTTTAACTGTTTCTTCCGTATACCAAGGAGTCGAAAAAGCAACACCTTCACCAAAGCCTGAAACACCATCTGAATTGGTTATTTTAATGATTATCCCTTCACGAACCTTTACTGCGCCTAAATGGGTCAGAAACGGATCTTTTAACGGCATTTCAATGACATTTATTTCGATGGAGGTTATCTTAATCAACGGGTAAGCCCTCCTTCACCCATTCACGGAGCTCCCTGCGAAGTAGTTTCTTGGAGGCATTTCTCGGCAGTTCCTTCGTAAAATAAAATGCTTTTGGCACTTTATATTTGGCCAATTTCTGTTGGCAAAATTGTTTAAGTTCTTCACCTGAAAGGTTCGCTCCACTTCTTGTCACAATAAATGCTACCGGTATCTGTCCCCACTTCGCATCCTCTGTATGTGTCACACCTGCCTCGCTCACATTAGGGTGTGACAGTAATGCAGCCTCTATTTCTGCGGGATAAATATTTTCTCCCCCTGAAATGATTAAGTCTGAACGCCGGTCGAGAACAAATAGGAATCCCTCATCGTCTAGGTAACCAATATCACCGGAATGAAACCAACCATTCCTAAGCTTCTCTTTTGTAACATCCGGACGAAATAAATAGCCTGGAGTAACATTGGGACCTTTAATGACAATTTCACCAGGAATACCCGGTAGAGCTGCATTTCCATCCTCAGTTATAATTTGAATTTGCGATGGAAACAATGGTTTCCCCGCCGAACCCAACCTAGTCAAACTGTATTCTGGTGCAAGGGTAACAATTTGTGAAGAAGATTCAGTCATGCCATAAGTTTGGAATACAGGGATCTCTTTTTCAACACATGCTTGAAGTAATGGGAATGGTGCGGGTCCCCCTCCAAGAAGCATACAGCGGAATTGTTTGGGAAGGCGGCGTTCTTGAAGAGCTTCAACGATTCTTGTCAACGTGGTTCCAACAACAGACATAATCGTCACCCTCTTGTCATTGATATCAGCAATTGTCCTTTCCACATCAAAATGGTCATGAAGAACTATTGGCATGCCATAAATGACACTGCGCATTAAAATGGAAAATCCGCTAATATGAAATAGTGGAACATTACAGAGCCAGCAATCCCCGTCGATAAAGCCTAAATTTAAGGCTGAACCTACCGAACTCCACCAGTGATTACCATAGGTTTGGATGACCCCTTTGGGATTACCTGTAGTCCCTGATGTATACATAATGGTACATATATCGCCAAGCGATATCTCTTCAAGAATAGTCGGCTCGTGTGTGGCGCTTGAAAATATCTCGTCTATTGTTATGGTTTTCAGCGCAGGGATTTGGTTATTTATGAAAGTTTTTGTTTCAAAAAAAGAATTATCAAGAATGAATGATACCGCCTTTGAATCGTTAAGCTGCCAGGAAAGTTCCGATGGAGAGAGGCGGTTATTCAGTATCACGGATCTAACTCCTAATAACTGAAGGGCAAATAATATGACAACTGTATCAATATTGTTTTTTAATAATAGACCAACATAGTGGTCTTTTTGAACACCTAATCCTTGTAGTTTCCCAGCGGCCTGATAAGATCGTTGATAAAGTTCTTTAAAAGTTACCACTTCTTCCTGGAAATAGATAGCAGTTCGTGCAGGGGTTAGAAACGCTCTTTTCTTCAAAAAATTAGGCATCATTTCGTTCTGCATAACGGTTCACCTTTCTTCATCTGACTAACTAGTGCCTTACTTACTTTCCTACGAAAAACAGCCTGATGGAAATCATCCATCAAGCTGTTGTAAACTAACGATCAAGGAAAACGCGGGAATTTCCCAAAGTCAGGCTTACGTTTTTCTTTAAAGGAATCGCGCCCTTCTTTTGCTTCATCAGTTGTGTAGTAAAGCAAGGTTGCATCCCCAGCAAATTGTTGTAGACCAGCCAAGCCGTCTGTATCTGCATTCATAGCGGCTTTTAAGAAGCGCAGGGCTGTTGGACTTTTCTCAAGAATTTCATTACACCATTGAATTGTTTCTTCTTCTACTTTCTCAAGTGGGACAACGGTATTAACCAAGCCCATATCAAGTGCTTCTTGGGCATTATATTGACGGCATAAATACCAAATTTCGCGAGCTTTTTTATGACCAATGATTCTAGCAAGGTAACCAGAGCCATAGCCGGCATCAAAACTTCCAACCTTTGGTCCAGTTTGTCCAAACACAGCATTATCAGCAGCAATCGTTAGGTCACAAACGACGTGAAGAACATGTCCTCCGCCAATCGCATATCCTTTTACCATTGCGATTACAGGTTTTGGAATCACACGTATTAGACGCTGAAGGTCAAGAACATTTAGACGAGGAATCTGATCTTCCCCCACATATCCTCCATGTCCGCGTACACTTTGGTCTCCACCTGAACAAAATGCTTTATCTCCAGCACCTGTTAAGACAATAACCCCAATACTTGCATCATCACGCGCATAGGCAAATGCGTCAATTAATTCAGAAACTGTTCTCGGTGTAAATGCATTATGTACATGTGGTCGGTTAATGGTAATTTTGGCAATACCATTGAATGTTTCATATAAAATTTCTTCATATTTGCGTCCTGCAATCCATTCTACTGTCAAAATAATCTCCTCCTTTATTTATTTTCATTCGACAAAAAGTCACTTACTATTGTACCAAACTTTTCAGGTTCTTCCACATGAATTGCATGCCCGCTATCTTCAATCACTACCCAAGAACTATTTTTTAGCTCCTCCATCATATGACTGGCAATTGAACAGAACTTATGATCCTCCGCACCTGTTAAAAGCAACACTTCACAAGTAAGTTCATTTAACTTGCCCCACCAGGATGATTGGGACCCTGTTCCCATCCCAACTAAACTGTTGGCTAGGCCATTGGGCGAATTTTTCAAACGCTGTTTCCTAATCTTTTCTTGAGTTTCCCGCGGGAGGCCCTTCATGGTGACAAAAAGGGGAATCTCTTCCCAATAATCCACAAATGCAATGATTCCATGTTCCTTAATAAAGTTAGCAAGTTCGGCATCTTTCATACGGCGATGTTGTTTTTCGTCCTCCGTCGCTAAGCCCGGTGATGCACTCTCAAGTATTAATTTTCGAACACGCCCTGGGTACAAAAGGGCGAAGGTTAATGCAAGTCTTCCACCCATGGAATAACCAAGTAGATCTACTTGCTCAATCCCCATATGATCAAGGATCGTGTTTAAATAAGAAACAGCGGCATCCATTTGATATCGGCTCAGCTCCTCGGGAGACTCTGTTTTTCCGTGCCCAATAATATCAGGGATAATGAGCATTGTCGACTTTCCCCAGCATTCATGAAATGGAGCCCATGTGGTAGAGTCTCCCGTAAAGCCGTGCAGCAAAACAAGTGGAACCTGGCCAAGGCCGCCGTTACCGCAAACTTCGACATAGTGACGATTCCCATCGATAACGATATACATTTATTGTTCACCTTTGACAAAGTTTGATATTTCCTGGGAAACATTGCCCCAAAATTCGCGGTGTTCGTCACGATTCCTCTCTCTGTTGGTAACTATTTCATATACATTTATCCCTGTCGAATGGATGGATTTCCTTATTTCTACTCCAAAATGGTCCCAATCCTCAATCTTTATGTAATTACCATTAAACATTTTAACAGCATGCTCAAAATTAATTCCGAGCGGAGTACCAAACAACCGTTCGAAGTTTTTCGGATGCTCTGATTGCGGGAGAAAGGAGAAGATTCCTCCGCCATTATTGTTGATAAGAATAATATTAATATTTATATTGTACAGTTTTGCTGCAATCAGCCCATTTAAGTCATGGAAAAAGGTTAAATCACCTAGGACAAGGTACAAGGATGAGGAGTTTAATGCGGCACCCAAGGCAGTAGAAACGGTACCGTCAATTCCATTTGCCCCCCTATTTGCCATTACTTTAATTTGTTTATGATTGTTAAGAAAAAAGCTATCTAAGTCGCGGATTGGCATACTATTACCTACAAATAGTGCAGCTCCTTCAGGAAGCATTTCAGCTAATTGATAGAACAGCCTGCCTTCACTTAAATCCGATATATCGCTAAGCGATATCATCGTATCTTTTGATAGTTGGTTAACCCTTTTCCAAGCTGTTAGAAAATCGGAAGAGGATTTCTCTACTGTATATTTTTCTATTTTCTCGCAGAATAACGATTCATTACAGAAAATCATATTTGTTGATAACGATGCTGGATCACGCCAGCCGCTGCCGCCATCAATCACATATTGTTCTGCGTTTCCATTTTCTTTTATAAAAATTGTTAATGCTTTTGAAATGGGCATTGCTCCAAATCTAAGAATAACATCCGGCTTTAAGTAGACTTTTGCATCATCGTTTCTTAAAAAGGTATCATAGGCTTCAATGATATTTTCAAAGCTATGTTTCCCGCTTCTTAACTGTGACAAGGGGTCAGCAATTATTGGGAAGTTTAGTTTTTCAGCTAGCCGTGTTACAGCCTCAGGAAAAATATCATCGACAATATTTCCACAAACAATAATTCCTCTTGTTGTTTTTGACAGTTTTTCGGCAATTTCTTTAAATTGTTCCTCCGCGATTGTCAAATCACCTGTATGGACTTTCACATAACCGTTTGGACGTTCACGAAGCTGGAAGAGGGCATCATCCAGCTTGGGTACTAATGGTTCCCTAAAAGGAAAATTCAAATGAACAGGACCAGACGGTGCACTTTTCGCAATCGCTACCGCTCGCGCACAAATCGTACGCGCATAACGAATGATTTCATCACTTTTTTCAGGTAAAGCCATTTCGGAGAACCATTTTACATGTTTCCCATATAAATGGATTTGATCGATTGCTTGTGGAGCACCTACTTCTCTGAGTTCATGCGGCCGATCTGCCGTTAACACAATCAAAGGCACTCGTGCATAACGCGCTTCCACAATCGCAGGGAAATAATTCGCGGCAGCCGTACCTGACGTACAGAGGATTGCAACTGGCTTATTTAAAGACTTGGCTATTCCTAAGGCAAAAAAAGCAGCTGAGCGTTCATCTACATGTATATGAACATTAAGTTCTGGATGCTCTGCCATAATCATCGCCATTGGAGTAGACCGTGAACCTGGGCTGACAACCACATCAGTTACTCCCGTGAAAATAAGTTCTGAAACAATAGCTGCTATATAGGCTGTTAATGATTCTTGATGCTGCATATCAATTTCCTCCAAGGGCTCGGAGCATAGGTTTAAATTTCAAACTCGTCTCCAAATATTCACTTTCTGATTCAGAATCTGCTACTACTCCGCATCCTGCGAATAACGAAACTTCTTCCCCCTGAATAAGTCCAGAGCGAATGGAAACAGCAAATTCACCATTTTTCCTGTAATCCATCCAGCCTAATGGAGCGGCGTAGAAGCCACGATCCAGCTCTTCTACTTCTCTAATCTTAACAACTGCTTCCTCCTTCGGAAGTCCGCCCAGCGCAGGTGTGGGATGCAGTCTTTCCACCAATAACATTAATGAAGCATCCTTATGACATTTTCCGACCACTGGGGTATAGAGGTGCTGAATATCTCTTATCTTCATTAACTGTGGTTTTTCAGGCAGAATAATTTCTTCGCATGATTCCTCCAGAGCCTCTTTTATCATTTCCACAACAAAACCATGCTCTTTTAGGTTTTTTTTGTCATTTAATAACATCTGACCCAATTTTAGGTCTTCCTCTTCTGTTTTGCCACGTGAGATGGAGCCAGCAAGACAAGTGGAATACACTTCATTTCCTTGCTTTTTCACGAGTCTTTCTGGCGATGCACCAATAAAACAATCCCCATTTGATTCAAACGCAAATATAAAGCTCTCATGCTGCTGCATATACAAATTATTTAGGACATTCTCTGCCATAACTTGATCGTCAAACACAAGCCTCAATTCGCGAGCAAGCACAACCTTTTTTAGGGGACCATCTGTTAATTCCTTCACAACTCCATCAACAGTTTTCTTCCACCTTTCAGGTCCAATCTCTTTCATTTCTAGAAGTGCAGCAACCGACTTTTTGGGGTCACTTTGATGGAGAGCATTTAAAATTTCATTTCTCTCTTCGCTTACCTTTTTAAATAAGTAAGGATCCTCATGAGGAGTACAAACCGTATTAGTTGTTAAGAACGTTTGACCATCAATGATACTTAATAAATATTTCGGCAGATGGAACAAAGAATTAGCGTACTTCGACCAAAGGACGGTTTTTTCTTTGCAGGGGTCAAACGAAAAGCCGCCGAACATGACTGGACCTATCCCCATTTCAGTATATGGATTGAAAATAAGGCAGTCCCTTAAAAATTTCTCCCATTCCTCTTCAACATGAAAAAAGCGGTCAGAATCCTGATCCGACTGAATCTGTTTAGAAATCCCGAGTCCAATAAGTACGGTTTCATCTTCTGGGTCCTTCCAAAAGAAGCGTTCACCGCGAAATTGTTCTTTTCCTATATTAAAAAATGATAGTGGGTTTATCGTGTCCATTTTATGAACTTCACTAATTAAAATGGGCCGGCCTAGTTCTTTTGCGCGTTTGACAGCCAAAAGACCTCGTTCCATTATTTCCAACTCTTGAATGGTAATCAAACAAATCCCTCCAAAACAGCCGAAATGACTGTTATCCATTCATATTAATGCAATTTTTAGCATACTACCTACATTGTAAAGAAGTCAGTATTACTTGTCACTAACAATCCTGCTTCATTCCCTATTATATCTTAAGATTTCACCTTATTGATAAAATCCGCTCTCTCATTGAATTTTTCATTTTTATCATTTTCCCACCAACCATTCAATAATAATCAAACAGGTATAATCTTCTAAATTTGATAGGAAAAATTAATTGACACTAATCCTTGAATTACATACACTTAGTTTTGGGCATGGCCCATTTAACATTGAACCTAACCTTTTATATAGAGAAAGAAACTTAAAAAGGGAGAGAAGAATATGCAACCAACAATACAGAAGAGTTCTGAACCTGCAGTTGAATCAAACCGCGGCTTTCAAGTATGGTGGCAAATGACCCGTCCCCATACATTAACTGCTGCATTTGTACCAGTTCTGCTTGGTACAGCCCTATCCCTTAAACATGGGAACATTCATTTTGGGCTATTTTTTGCCATGCTCATTGCGAGTTTATTGATTCAAGCTGCAACCAATATGTTTAATGAATATTTCGATTTCAAACGCGGGCTAGATACAGCTCAATCCGTAGGGATTGGCGGAACAATCGTTCGTGATGGAATCAAGCCAAGAACAGTCCTAAACCTTGCTTTTGTCTTTTATGGAATTGCCCTATTATTAGGGATCTATATATGCGCCAACAGCAGCTGGTGGTTAGCGGCTGTGGGGCTGATTTGTATGGCTGTGGGTTATTTTTATACTGGAGGTCCGTTCCCAATTGCTTATACACCATTTGGTGAAATTCTTTCAGGTTTCTTTATGGGGATGCTAATTATTTTAATCTCCTTCTTTATTCAAACGGGAACAGTCAGCACCACGAGCATTCTCGTCTCAGTTCCAAGTATGATATTAGTTGGGATGATTATGTTATCAAATAACATTCGTGACCTGGATGGAGACAAAGAAAACGGACGTAAAACAGTGGCCATTCTATTAGGAAAGAAACGTGCCATTTACTTATTAACAGGGATGTTCACTTTTTCCTTTCTTTGGGTCTTAGGTCTGATTATTTTCGGTGTTTTGCCAGTTTGGACAGCACTTGTGATCCTTAGCGCTCCAAAGGCAATTAAAGCAACTAAAGGCTTTATTGAAAACACGATTCCAATTAAAATGGCACCAGCCATGAAAGCAACCGCACAAACAAATACCATATTTGGGTTTTTATTAGCGATTGGAATATTCATTGGACACTATCTATAAGAAAAAAGCTTCTGCAATGGCAGAAGCTTTTTTTTTTAATGCAGAGGCTTAATCCCCCATATATCATCAGCGTATTCCTTAATGGTACGATCGCTTGAGAAGTAACCAGCTTGGGCGATATTTCTTAAGCTCATTTGCTGCCAACGTAATCGATCAGTAAATGTTTCACCAATGGAACGTTGTATGTCCGCATAGGATGCAAAATCCTTTAAGACAAAATATTGATCATTTTCCTGAAGGAGCGAATCAAATATCGGTTCAAATTCATTATAGGCCCCAGGGAAAAATCCATTAACTAGTTGATCTACTGCTTGGCGAATCCGACTATCATGGTGGTAATATTCATCGGATTGATAACCGCCGAACTGGTAGTAGTGTAGAACCTCATCAGCCGTTAATCCAAACGTGAAGATATTGTCATTACCCACCAATTCACGAATTTCAATATTTGCACCATCTAAAGTACCTACCGTTAATGCACCATTAATCATAAATTTCATATTTCCTGTTCCAGAAGCTTCCTTACTAGCCGTAGAGATTTGTTCACTGACATCTGCTGCAGGAAAGATTTTTTCCGCAAGTGACACTCGATAGTTTTCCAAAAAGATCACTTTCATTTTATCACCAATTACAGGGTCATTGTTTACCTTTTCCGCTACAGAATTTATTAATTTGATGATCTTCTTGGCATAATAATAGCCTGGCGATGCTTTGGCACCAAAAATAAATACTCTAGGGACAACAGGGTAGCTTGAATCTTCCTTGAGTCGGTTATACAGATGCATGATATGTAAAACATTTAAAAGCTGCCGTTTATAAGCATGCAGACGCTTTACTTGTACATCAAAAATAGCACCAGTATCCACCGCAGTTCCCGTCTTTTCAAGAATAACTTTCGCAAGTGTTTGTTTGTTTTCATTTTTTATTTTTAAGAGTTGATCCAAGAACGAGGAATCATTTTCATATTTAAGCAGTTGGGAAAGTTCTGTTGCTTGATAGGTCCAGTCGGAACCGATGGATTCTGTAATGAATGAAGATAATTTTGGATTTGCTTTTAACAGCCAGCGCCGATAGGCAATTCCATTTGTTTTATTGTTAAATTTCTCAGGAAACAATTGATAAAATTGATTCATCTCACGTTTCTTTAAAATTTCGGTATGCAGCTGTGCCACACCATTAACACTAAAACTTCCGACAATGGCTAAATGAGCCATTTTCACATAATTGTCTGCAATAATGGCGAGTCCCTTAATCCGATCCCAGTCCCCCGGAGATTGTTCCCATAGCTCATGGCAAAACCTTTCATTGATTTCTTCTACAATCATATAAATCCTTGGCAGCAGCGGTTGGAAAATATGTATCGGCCACTTCTCTAAAGCCTCAGACAATGTCGTATGATTCGTGTAGGAAATTGTTTGTTTGGTAATATCCCATGCCTGTTCCCAATCATATCCTTCTTCATCAAGCAGAATTCTCATTAGTTCTGGAATAGCTAAAACAGGGTGGGTATCGTTGATATGAATACAGATGTGTTCATGAAGTAGGTTCAAACTGCTGTGTTGCTTCCGATAACTCTTTAAAATAGATTGGATACTGGCGGATACTAAAAAGTATTGTTGTTTCAAACGTAAAATCTTTCCTTCATCATGGGTATCATCAGGATATAGGAACTCAGAGATCATTTCCGTTTCCCGCTTATATTTTAAGATATCCTTATGTAAGGAAAATTGGGAGGGTTCGGCATTCCAGAGTCTTAATGTATTAATTGTTTTTGACTGATACCCAATAACAGGCATATCGTGAGGCACGGCCGTAACCGTTTCTGCATTTAGATGATGAAAAACAAGCCGGCCGTTTTCCATCTTCGCCTCTACCTTCCCCCAAAAGGGAATTTTAATAGAACTATCGGTTTTGCGTATTTCCCATACATTCCCATTCTTTAGCCATTGTTCCGGTAATTCAACTTGATACCCATCAACAATCTTTTGTTCAAATAAACCATGTTTATAACGAATTCCATGACCATGGCCAGGTAGACTTAGTGAAGCTAATGAGTCTAGAAAACAGGCGGCTAATCTTCCTAAGCCGCCATTTCCTAAGCCTGCATCTGCCTCAAATTCCTCTAACTCACCTAAATCTATACCTAATTCCTTCAATCCAACCTGCACGGTTTCTTCCACACCGAGATTGATCAGATTTTGTCTAAGTAATTTCCCCAATAAATATTCAATGGAGAGATAATAAACCTGCTTTCCCTTGGTAGCCAGATGTTTTTCGTTTGTAGTTATCCAATCACCACTAACAAATTCACTTATCATGGTCCCAAGGGTTTGATAATGGTCTCTGGCTGAGCTATCTGAGAAACTCTTTCCACATACCATTTCAATCCTTTTTAGAAAGGTTTCTTTAAATTCGACCGTATTAGAAAACATGTGTTTCACTCCTTGCAACGATCTCAGAATATAATTGATTATAGCTATATGCTGACTGTGCCCAGCTATAATCCATTTCCATTGCTTGTTTTACAATGGAGCTCCACGATTTTGAATCATGGTAAACATTTAGAGCGCGTTTAATCGTATAGAGCATATCGTGGGCATTAAAATTCGAGAAGGAAAATCCGTTTCCTTTTCCTGTAAATTCGTTCCAAGAGTTTATTGTATCATTTAAACCGCCTGTTTCCCTAACAATCGGGATAGCACCATATTTCATTGCAATCAATTGTCCAAGCCCGCAAGGTTCGAATTGGGACGGCATTAAAAACAAATCCGCTGCTGCATAAAGTTTATGGGCAAGCCCTTCATTAAATCCAGTATGAACTCTTAACTTTTCGGGATAAATCCGAGCCGCTTGTCTTAGATGTTCTTCATATTCATAATCCCCTGTACCCAATACAATTACCTGAAGGTCCTCCTGCAAAATTTCACGAAGAACACACTTAACTAAATCAAGGCCTTTTTGCTTTGTGAGTCTTGTAATCATCACTAACAAAGGTGTACGTGACGACTGTGGCAAACCAAAGTGATTTTGAATCTCACTTTTATTTACTGCCTTTTTCTGATGATGATTAACCGTATAGGTTTGATAAATTAATGGATCTTTTGCAGGATTATAAAAATCTTCATCAATTCCGTTTAGAATCCCAATCAAGTCCTCTTTTCTTGCTCTTAATAATCCATCTAATTTTTCACCATAGGCGGGAGTTTGAATTTCCTCTTTATAGGTTGGGCTAACGGTCGTAATTTTGTCCGCTGCAACAAGTGCACCCTTCATATAATTAATATTTCCGAAAAACTCTAAGTGACCGGAATGGAAGGAATTATAATCCATTCCTAACAAATCTCCTAATACCTCCCTCGGAAATATCCCTTGGAATTGCAGGTTATGAATGGTAAACACCGTTCGAATGTGACCGTATCCTTTTCGTTTATTATATTCTTTCCGTAAAAGGTATGGAATCATTGCAGTATGCCAATCATGGCAATGCAGAACATCGGGATAAAAATTAAGTTCCTCTATTGCTTCTAAAATTGCTCGATTAAAATAAGCAAATCTTTCCCCATCATCGAAATATCCATATAAACCTTCCCGTTTGAAATAATACTCATTATCAACGAAATAGAAGGTAACTCCTTGATAGGTAAGCTCCTCTATACCACAATATTGATTTCTCCAACCTACAGAAACGGTGAACTCTTTCACCTGTTTCATTTCACTCTTAAATTCATCTGCAATGGTTCCATACTTTGGCAGAATGACTCTAACATCAGTTCCCAAGCTCTTTAATTCTTTTGGAAGGGAACCTGCAACATCGGCCAATCCTCCCGATTTTGCAAATGGTCCACATTCCGAAACTGCAAATAATACTTTCACGAGTTCATCAACGCTCCTTGTTTGGTCCCTTTACGAATTACAAATGGTGATTGCATTGTGCCGGACAAATGAGTTCCGGCCTCTACTTTAACGTCTTTGTCTAAAATTACGGAATCAAGATAACAGTTCTCTTCAATTTGGCACTTCTGCATGATGATGCAGTTCTTAATAACTGCACCTTTGCCAATCTTTACTCCTCGAGAAATAATACTATTTTCTACCAAACCATTGATTACACAGCCATTGGCAATCATTGAATTTTTTACTTCAGACCCCTTTACATGCTTCGTTGGTGGTTCATCCTTAACTTTAGTAAAGATTGGCTGATCTTTTGGAAATAACTGTTGCCAAACCTCAGACTGCAATAAATTCATACTAGTAGAAAAATAGTTTTCAATTGAATCTATCATCACGGCATAACCGTCATATTCATAGTGACAAACAGAGTAAAGATTTTGAAGGTCATTAACCACGTCCTTCATACATGTGTACCCTGTTTCATTTCGTGTTTCAATTAACTTAATTAGCAGGGATGTTTTAATTAAGTACATTTCCATTGAACCTCCATCTTTATGATGGATTTCCGTGATGTCACAGCCAGAACGACTATGCCAATCTAGAATTGGTCTAAAGTTCATGTTGAACACGGTATAACAATTAGAAATGATGGCGTACTCTTGTGTACTGCGATAAAAAAAGTCTAAATTCGCTGCAAAATTTTCAAACGAGCCGATTTTATTTCCATCAAAATCAACAATTGGTGAAGGGAAAAAGAAAAGACCATCCCGTTTTCTGTTTAAATCCCAATTCTTACCGGAACCCAAATGATCCATAAGCGAACGGTACTGCATTTTTGGAAATATAGCTACACTACGAATACCTGAATTCACCATATTCGACAGTACAAAATCAATAATCCGGTAACGGCCCGCAAATGGCAGGGCAGCGAGTGAGCGATGCGTTAATAGATCCTCTAAATCGTCATGATATGTTGTGGCGTCAATTACACCTAAAAGCTTTCTTTTCAATCAAAGTCCCTCCTGAATTTTATTAAAAAGCAGGGTATAGCCCGCTTAACATTTCATTTGTAACCAAAATAATCTCATCATCAAAAGAGCGAATAACGGTTCCATCTGGAACCTTTACATCTTCTTGAACAATCGCTTTCTCAATCAAACAATTACTGCCAATAATCGCATCAGGCATGATAACAGACTCTTTAATAATCGTTCCTTTTCCGACCGTCACCCCCTGAAAGAGAACAGAGTTATCAACTTCCCCCTCAATCGTACACCCTTCATTAATAAGTGATTCTTTTACAATTGCATCAGAAGAAATATATTGCGGCGGCTGGTTTGGATTGACTGAATAAATTCTCCAATCGTGATCAAATAAATCTAAATCACAATCTTCACTTAGCAAGTCCATGTTAGCTTCCCAAAGGCTTTTAACTGTACCGACATCTTTCCAATATCCTTTAAACGGATAAGCAAATAATTTCTTATTTTCCTCTAAAAGCATCGGGATTACATCTTTACCAAAATCATGACTGGAATCAGGATTTCGTTCGTCCATTTCTAAATATTCTTTAAGTATATTCCAGCTAAAAATATAAATGCCCATTGAAGCAAGATTATTCTTCGGATTGTCCGGCTTTTCTTCAAAATCGACAATTCTTAAATCCTCATCCGTATCCATGATCCCAAAACGGCTGGCTTCGTTCCATGGAACTTCTATTAAGGAAATTGTTACATCTGCTCTTTTTTCAATATGGTACTCCAGCATACTCTCATAGTTCATTTTGTAAATATGGTCACCTGATAGAATGAGAACATATTCAGGCTGGTATTGTTTGAGGTAATTAAGGTTTTGATAAATGGCACTGGCCGTACCCGTATACCATTTTACTTCTGATGATTCAGCATATGGTGGTAAAACAGTTACCCCGCCATCCTTTCGATCAAGATCCCAAGCACTTCCAATTCCAATATAGGAATTTAATAATAATGGTTGATATTGTGTTAACACCCCAACTGTATCAATATTAGAATTGGCACAATTACTTAATGGAAAATCAATAATCCGATACTTTCCTCCAAACGGAACTGCAGGTTTTGCGAGATCCTTTGTTAATGAGTTAAGTCTGCTCCCTTTTCCTCCTGCTAATAACATGGCTACGCACTTTTTCTTTGCCATTACCTTTTCTCTCCTTTCGCTTTTTAACCGGTCTGATGATTTGAAATCCAAACGCAGGAATTGCTATATTAATTGAATGCGGCTGGCCATGGTATGGCTCATCTGCAGCTATGATTGTCTTTTTATTAACTAATCCAGCCCCGCCGTATTCTTCATGATCACTATTGAAAATTTCGCGGTATTCACCACTTTTAGGAACACCGATTGTATAGACAGGATAACTAACGCCTGTGAAATTACAAATAACAACTAAAGTTTCATCTTCCTTTTTCCCTTTTCTTATAAATGAAAAGATAGATTGTTCATTGTTATTTGCATCGATCCATTGGAATCCTTCTTGCAAACAATCAAGTTCATAGAGGGCCTTAGATCGTTTATAAACTTTTGTTAGGAACTTAACATAGGCATTTAATTTTTGATGCATTTCATAGTCCAATAAGTTCCAATCAAGCTGCTCTTTATCTTTCCATTCAGCAAACTGTCCTAATTCAAAGCCCATAAACAGAAGTTTTTTTCCTGGATGAGCAAACATGTAACCTAACAAAAGCCTTAACTGTGCAAATTTTTCCCAATAATCTCCTGGCATCTTATCTAATAATGACTTTTTTCCATGAACCACTTCATCGTGTGAAAACGGAAGCATAAAGTTTTCTAAAAAGGCATATAAAAATGAAAACGTTACCTTAGAGTGAACATGTGACCGAAGAAACGGTGGTGTTTCCATGTACTCCAACATGTCATTCATCCAGCCCATATTCCATTTATAATCAAAGCCAAGTCCACCGTAACTAACTGGGGCTGTCACATTGGGATATTCGGTTGAGTCCTCCCCTATCATTACAAAATTGGGATCATGTTCATGGACTTGAGTATTTAATTTTTTCAAAAAGTTAATGCCAAATGGATTCTCTCGTCTTTCATTCGCGGCGTTTGGCCAGTATATGATATTTGCTACTGCATCCATTCGAAAGCCATCAATATGGAAATAATCAATCCAAAATAGTGCATTGGAGATCAGGAAACTTTGTACCTCACCTTTTCCCAGGTCAAAGTTTGCTGTTCCCCATACAGCATTTTCTCGATCACTTTCGGTTGAATAGGAATAAATGTGCGTCCCATCAAAACGGTAAAGTCCATGCGCATCCTTGCAATAATGACCAGGAACCCAATCAAGAATGACTCCAATCCCATGTTGATGCATTTGATCAACAAATTCTCTAAATTCATCTGGTGTCCCATATCTGGACGTTACCGAGAAATAACCAATTCCTTGATAGCCCCACGAGGCGTCCAACGGGTGCTCAACAAGCGGTAATATCTCAATATGGGTAAAACCATGTTCCAATACATATGGAATTAGTTCTGCTGCCAGTTCTAAATAGGTTAGATACTCCCCATTTTCTTTCTTTTTCCAAGACCCTAGATGCACTTCATAAATCACGGCCGGCTCTGAAAGAAGGGGCTTTTTTCCTCTTCTAGTCATCCATTGATTGTCATGCCATTTATAATTTTCTAATGAATAAACAATCGAAGCTGTATTGGGTCTTAATTCAGAATAAAAAGCAAATGGATCTGATTTAAGCAACTTCTCACCTGTTTGTGAGAATATTTCATACTTATAAATCTTTCCGGTTAGATCCCTGTTTACAATTAGAATCCATACTCCTTCATCGTTAACCCTTTGCAATTCATACCCTTTACCATTCCAGTTATTAAAATCCCCCGTTAGCCTAACTGCAGAAGCATTAGGGGCCCATACGCAAAATCGTGTATAAATTTTATCGGAATTCTTAAAGATATGAGCGCCAAAAAGCTGATGACTTTGAAAATAATTTCCTTCATGAAATAAATGCAACTGATAGTCAGTCGGAAAAAACGTATTCACTGTCATGGCTCTCCTCATCCTCAATGAAAATATGTATTTCAAAGTCCAATTATAAGTGTATTTAATCAATATTTCTCATAATACTTTTTTATCTTTTCTGACAATAATCGATATATTTTCCTATCAAAACACAACATTCCTCACATTTCGACATCATTCCACAATATATCTATCATTAATCGCCAAAATATTATAAAAATTTTTTTAATTTTTTTCACAAAAAGTTATTTTAATTTTAATTCAAAATATGTCTAAATCGCATAGATGTAAGCGTTATCAACGTATTTTTTGGAAATTAGAATCGAAATTATTATTTTGATATAATTTTAGAGTAGTAAGATATCCTTTTTCAGGTTAGTATATTGGACTCGTATTTGGGTAAATTTGGTTAGAAGATACAAGAATTAGATGAGAATTTTCAAAAGGGAAAATATAATATGGAGAGATTATTCCACTAGTTCTCTTTAAGGATGATTGGATTGTGGTAAACATTTTACTGCTTTTTTCATATTAAAATTGACAATAACAATTATAGACTGCATAAAATGGCCTTTTCTCCATATGGGCGTCAATCGACTTGATTGGCTACCTAAAGCGGCCTTGGTCCACCCTTACAGTCGTCAATCACTTTAAGCTTGCAGCCTAGAGATTAAATTAGTTTAGCTATCTTTTAAAAGAATTTTACACAAAAAAAAGACTGATAACTTAATTGTTATCAGTCTTTTCGTATGACCCCTACGGGACTCGAACCCGTGTTACCTCCGTGAAAGGGAGGTGTCTTAACCGCTTGACCAAGGGGCCATAAGATATGGCGGAGAAGGAGGGATTTGAACCCTCGCGCCGGTTACCCGACCTACACCCTTAGCAGGGGCGCCTCTTCAGCCACTTGAGTACTTCCCCGTTTGGCTCCGCAGGTAGGACTCGAACCTACGACCGATCGGTTAACAGCCGATAGCTCTACCACTGAGCTACTGCGGAACAATATATGGTGGGCCTAAATGGACTCGAACCATCGACCTCACGCTTATCAGGCGTGCGCTCTAACCAGCTGAGCTATAGGCCCATATTGGAGCGGGTGATGAGAATCGAACTCACAACATCAGCTTGGAAGGCTGAGGTTTTACCACTAAACTACACCCGCATATAATAATTTATTATGGGGCGACTGATGGGAATCGAACCCACGAATGTCGGAACCACAATCCGATGCGTTAACCACTTCGCCACAATCGCCATAATAATATTGTTTTAAAACAAAAATGGTGGCTCAGGACGGAATCGAACCGCCGACACAAGGATTTTCAGTCCTTTGCTCTACCGACTGAGCTACTGAGCCAACATATGGCGGTCTGGACGGGACTCGAACCCGCGACCTCCTGCGTGACAGGCAGGCATTCTAACCAACTGAACTACCAGACCAATTGCGGGGACAGGATTTGAACCTGCGACCTTCGGGTTATGAGCCCGACGAGCTACCAGACTGCTCCACCCCGCGACAATAGAAATTATTAATTTTGGAGCATGCTCCATATCTTGTTTCTAACCGCCCCGATTTCAGAAAGCTTATTCGAGAAGCAGCTCAATCGTTGCGCTGAGGATGATTCGAAGAAGCATATTCGAACGTGCTCCACCCCGCGACAATAGAAATAAGTTATAATATCTATGGAGGAGGAAGAGGGATTCGAACCCCCGCGCGGTATGACCCGCCTGTCGGTTTTCAAGACCGATCCCTTCAGCCAAACTTGGGTATTCCTCCAAATTAAATATAAAACTAATGGTGGACCTTGTAGGACTCGAACCTACGACCGGACGGTTATGAGCCGTCTGCTCTAACCAGCTGAGCTAAAGGTCCAAGTTAAGATAATATTTGGTAGCGGCGGAGGGGATCGAACCCCCGACCTTACGGGTATGAACCGTACGCTCTAGCCAGCTGAGCTACACCGCCATACTATCATGTAAAATTATTGGTGGAGTCTAGGGGGATCGAACCCCTGACCTCCTGCGTGCAAAGCAGGCGCTCTCCCAGCTGAGCTAAGACCCCATTGATTATAAGAAGCATGGTCGGGAAGACAGGATTCGAACCTGCGACCCCTTGGTCCCAAACCAAGTGCTCTACCAAGCTGAGCTACTTCCCGTAAAAGTGCGCCCTGAGAGATTCGAACTCCCGACCTTTTGATTCGTAGTCAAACACTCTATCCAGCTGAGCTAAGGGCGCATATGAATTTAATTAACTTAAATGGTGCCGAGGACCGGAATCGAACCGGTACGGTAGTCACCTACCGCAGGATTTTAAGTCCTGTGCGTCTGCCAGTTCCGCCACCCCGGCATTAGTAGAGAGCGGAAGACGGGATTCGAACCCGCGACCCCCACCTTGGCAAGGTGGTGTTCTACCACTGAACTACTTCCGCATATCAAGGGAAGTTATTTTGCTATTGCAAACAACTTTGTTTATTTTACTTCGTAAAAAAACTTGGTGCGGGTGAAGGGAGTCGAACCCCCACGCCTTGCGGCGCCAGATCCTAAGTCTGGTGCGTCTGCCAATTCCGCCACACCCGCATATTCATTTAAATGGTGAGCCATGAAGGACTCGAACCTTCGACCCTCTGATTAAAAGTCAGATGCTCTACCAACTGAGCTAATGGCTCATACAAATGGTGCCGGCGAGAGGACTTGAACCCCCAACCTACTGATTACAAGTCAGTTGCTCTACCAATTGAGCTACCCCGGCAAATAGTATGGAAAAGTATTAAAGAAAATATGGTGGAGGATGACGGGATCGAACCGCCGACCCTCTGCTTGTAAGGCAGATGCTCTCCCAGCTGAGCTAATCCTCCATTTTTACAGCCTGGCAACGTCCTACTCTCACAGGGACGCGTGTCCCAACTACCATCGGCGCTGAGAAGCTTAACTTCCGTGTTCGGTATGGGAACGGGTGTGACCTTCTCGCCATAATTGCCAGACCATA